>CAZYKZ010000151.1:0-6236 GCA_964648175.1 uncultured Anderseniella sp. | reverse complement strand
CGCCCAACGTGCTGATGCTGCTGGTGCAGACAATGCAGGCGGTGTTCAAGGATGCCCGCATGCGCGAGCAGGCCGCCGTGATCCAGACTGAAGTGGTGCGGCTGATGGAAGATGTGGGCCGGATGCACGACCGGGTACTCGACCTGCAGCGCCATTTCGGCATGGCCGGCAAGGACATCGAGAAGATCGTGACATCGTCGGAGAAGATCACTCGGCGGGGTGCGAAGATCGAGGCGCTGGAACTGAGCGAACCGGGCGGCGATGGCGACAGCAAACAACCAGCCGCGGCGCCACGGCTGGTTGCTGGTGAGTAGCCCGGCAGGGGAACCGGCTACCGTCGCTTGCGTCCGTTGGGGTTACCTGGAGAGGTAGATTGCGGACGCAATCTGGTTCTGGATTTCCTCGAACGCCTTGGTCAGGTCGTTCGAATCCTCAGCCTTGAAGAAATGCTTTGCCGGATTGGTGGCGCAGCCCTTCAGGCGGTTCTCGGTGTCCGCGTCGTCCAACGCGAAGGCGATGGTGATCAGGGTGATGTCGGTGCCACGAATGTTCTCGCACAGGGTTTCGAGATTGTCCTCGCCCTTGCTGACATTGCGCGCACCACCCGGGCCGAAGGCCGGTGTGGTCTGCTCGCCGTCGGTCAGCAGCACAATGAACTTCTTGTTTTTGGGATCGTCGAAGTCACGTGCAGCGAAGGGCTGGCCGGGATCGACCATGTGCCAGCCGAATTCCAACCCAAGCGAGATGTGGGTGTAGCCATAAGGCGACATGGAATTGATCCGGGAAATGGTTGCAGCGTGGTCGGATGACATTTCACGCAGCTTGAGATTGTGGGCGGCAAAGCCGTTGCCGTTATGGAAGTAGCCGTCGCAGTGATAGTTCTGCTGTGCCGCATACGAGCCGTAGCTGGCGGGTGCCGCCTGGCCCCACTTGGACCCTGCGGTTGCCGTTGGTGTGGTCACGCCTGTGTTGTACGGATACTGGCGGTCGAAGGTGCAGCCGGTCCAGGTTGCGCCGCCAGCACCGAGCACATACGAAGACGGCAGCGTGGCGTAGACATTGTGCGAGAACGGCACGAGAGCAAACTGGACGTCGGTGTTGGTGCCTTCCTCGGTGAGGCCATTGACCATGTCGATGGCGGCGTTCTTCATGGTGACATACTTGGTCTGGCCGGCGGAGGTCTCGTTCATCGACAGCGAGTAGTCGAGAACCAGGGCGATTTCCGCCTTCTGCGGCGCGCGCATGGTGGCGGTTGACGAGCCGGAGACCTTCAGGTTGTCGAAGCCGCCGATCTTCATGACCGTTGTGGGCAGCGAGCCATTGTAGCTGACGGTAACCTCGCCATTGTTGAACTCGATGACCGGCGCACCGGATATCTTGTCCCCCATCTTGCCGGCGATGTTCACGGCAAAGGCGTCCTCGGCCAGCTTGCGGCGCTGGGCGTCTGTAGCCGACGGGCTTGCGGCCGCGGCAGCCAGCGCTGCGGCATCGAGCGAGGCCTGCACCTCCGCCTTGGCCGAACCGGCGCGGAAAGCGTCAAGCGCCACGCCTGCGGCCAGGAAGAACGGCACGGCGGACAGTGCCAGCATCAGCGCAAGCACGCCCTTTTCATCACGGCGGAAACGGGACGTCAGGCTGGTGGTTGCCTTGATGGTGCGGTCGAAGCGGGTCTTCATGGGTCGTGCTCCCTGAACCTTCCGGTTGGCGCCGTGGTGCCTGGTGTTCTCAATCGGGACACTCAGCGGCTGTTTCGTTCACGATCAAGCAACCGCCGCGCCGGAGCCGTGCCAGCGGGCGAGTTATGCCGCGGGTTCCGCAAGTCAGGGTTTACAAATGGTAAAGACGCTGTGTCAGAGCGACCGGCGCGCGCGCACAGCCGCGGCCAGCGTGCCTTCGTCGAGATAATCCAGCTCGCCGCCCACCGGCACGCCGTGGGCCAGACGGGTAACGGCCACACCGGTTCCCTCAAGCTGATCCATGATGTAGTGCGCGGTTGTCTGGCCGTCGACCGTGGCGTTGACGGCGATCATTACCTCGCGCACGCCGCCTGCCTTTACCCGGTCGATCAACGAGGCAATGCGCAGGTCTTCCGGCCGCACGCCCTCGATTGCCGACAAGGTGCCGCCGAGCACGTGATACGTGCCCTGCACCGCGCCAGCCCGCTCAAGCGCCCACAGGTCGCCCACTTCCTCCACCACGCAGATCAGCGTCTGGTCGCGTCGCGGATCGGCGCACAGGGTGCACGGGGTGACCACATCCACGTTGCCACACACCGGACATTCGCCGACCTTGTCCAGCACATCGGCAAGCGACGCTGCCAGCGGCTGCATCAGCTTTTCGCGATGCTTGACCAGGTGCAATGCGGCGCGCCGGGCCGAACGCGGGCCCAGGCCAGGCAGGCGGGCGAGCAGCTGGATCAGCCGCTCGATCTCGGCGCCGACGACATTGCGGGACATGGGCGGAACTCGTCTCTAGCAGCGCAGGTCAGAAGCCCGGCATCTTGAAGCCGGGCGGCAGCGGCAGGCCGCCGGTGATGTCCTTCATCTGGTCAGCCACCGCCTGCTCGACCTTGGCGCGGGCCTCATTGTAGGCGGCCATCAGCAAGTCCTCGAGGATTTCCTTTTCCTCCGGCTTCATCAGGCTGTCGTCGACCTCGACCTTCTGCATCAGGTTCTTGCCGTTCAGCGTGATCTTCACCATGCCCGCGCCAGCCTGACCGGTGACCGTGAGTTCATCGAGGCGCGCCTGCATGTCGGCCATCCTGGCCTGCATTTCCTGCACCTGCTTCATCATGTTGCCGAGGTTCTTCATGCCCGTCGTTCACTCCGTGAATGTTCTGTCAGTCGTCCATGCCGATGTCGTCGGACCCGGCATGAGCATCGGCTTCCTGGCTGCCGTCCGGCTGGGTGGACGGCTGCTGGCTTGCCAGATCGCGCACCTCGACGATCTCGGCGCCGGGAAAACTTGCCAATACGGCCTGAACATCGGCGTTCTGGCGGACCTGCCGGAACAGGCTGTCGCGTTGTTCCCGCTTCTGGTCAGCCAGGGTTGGCCCGGCGGCCACCGAGGCGATTGAAACGATCCAGCGTTGGCCGGTCCACGCCTCGAGACGGCGTGACAGGTCATTGGCGATGCCGGCGGGTGCGCCGTCGGTCAGCGCGATCTCGATACGGCCCTTGCCCATCGATACGGGCGAGACGTGCTTCTCGAGGTCCGACTGAAGCTTGATGTCGCGCTTGGAGGCCACGAAGGCGACAAGCTCACCAAAGTTGGCAAACTGCACCGGCGCAACGGCCTGAGGCGTAGAACCAACACTATCTGCAGTGTCGAACTTCGGTGCGGCAGCCGACATCACCGGTGCATGGGTGGTTGGCGGCACGCCCGGTGCAGACTGGCCGGAACCGATGGCCGTTGCACCACCGCCGCCGGGCGCGTTGCCGGGCGGCTGTGCGCCAGCGCCGCCGCGCGCTTCGGACTTCGCCATGCGCGCCAACTCTTCCGGCGAGGGCATGTCGGCAACGTGGGCAAGGCGGATGAGCACCATCTCCGTGGCCATCAGCGGGTTTGGGGCGCGCGAGACCTCTTCAAGGCCCTTGAGCAACATCTGCCAGGTGCGCGCCAGAACCGGCATGGACAGCTTGCCGGCAAGTTCAAGGCCACGGGTACGTTCTTGCTGGGTCACGGCGGGGTCGTCTGCCAGGGCCGCAGACACCTTGAGCTTGGTCACCCAGTGGGTGAAGCCGGCAAGGTCGGACAGTATCTCTTCCGGATCGGCTCCATAGGCGAACTGCTGTTCCAGTTCATCAAGAGCCTTGCCGGCATCGCCCTTCATCAAGGCTTCAAACAGGTCGATGACGCGGGCGCGGTCAGCCAGGCCCAGCATCGACTGGACATCCGCGGCGCGCACCGCATCGGTGCCGTAGGCAATGGCCTGGTCAAGCAGCGACAGCCCGTCACGGACGGAACCTTCAGCCGCACGTGCGATCATGCGCAGGGCCTCGTCTTCAGCTGTCACGTTCTCGCGTTCGCACACCCGGGCGAGGTGCTGCATCAATTGGACAGCATCGAGACGGCGCAGGTCGAAGCGCTGGCAACGCGACAACACAGTGACCGGAACTTTCCTGATCTCGGTGGTGGCGAAGATGAACTTCACGTGTGGCGGCGGCTCTTCCAGCGTCTTCAGCAGCGCGTTGAACGCCGCCGTGGAGAGCATGTGCACTTCGTCGATGATGTAGACCTTGTAGCGGGCCGAAGCAGGCTTGTACTTCACCGCATCGTTGATCTCCCGCACATTGTCGACGCCGGTATGGGAGGCTGCGTCCATCTCGATGACGTCGACATGGCGCGACTCGAGAATGGCGTCGCAGTGCCGGCCCTTGACGCCGAGGTTGACCGAAGGACCGGTGTCCTCACCGTCGACGGGCACATAATTGAGGGCGCGGGCAATCAGGCGGGCCGTCGTCGTCTTGCCGATGCCGCGTACGCCGGTAAGCATGTAGGCTTGGGCGATACGATCGGATGCGAACGCGTTGGTGAGCGTTCTCACCATGGCGTCCTGACCGATCAGGTCCTCGAAGGTCTGCGGGCGGTACTTGCGCGCGAGCACCCGGTAGGGAGCTTGCGGTTCCACTGCTGTTGAGGTGCTTTCCGCCATCGCGCCCCATTCGCGCAAGGTTGATCGAGGGTGCCATGAACAAGTGGGAGGCTGGACGGGCAACCCGGGTACAACTCGTTGGGGCTGCTTCCTTCCGGACCTGACCCGGTTGGCGAGCGACACGTCTGCTGCCAACCTCCCGCCCCCTATATCGGACGGATGGCCGCAAGATGCAAGGGCAGGGTTTGGCCGCACTTGCCACATGCTGCCGCACATGGCACACCGCGCAGTACAACTCCCGCCCTGCCGGTTTCCAGAAGGTAGCCCCGTCCATGACCCGCCTGACGCCCGCATTCATGCAAGGCTCGCTGGAGCGGCTTTCTGGCCATCGCAACGAACCGGACCGGGTTGCCGCCATGCTGGCCGACAAGGCGTCCCGCTTCGCCGTGTTTGCCGGAGACAAGCTACTGGTTCATGCCGGGCCTGCCGGATCGGGCGGCATCTGGTGGCATGACCGTGCTGACCTTCCTGACGCGATGAGCGGGGTCGAGCCGGTGCTGCTTGGCCTGAATGCAGACGGCTTGGCGCATTTCGCGATGCAGGCCGCGGACCCCGAACTGCCTCTTGCCGACGGTCAGGCGGCGGTGGATCTACGCTCGATCGCACTGCAAGGGCTGGTCGATGACGGCATGCTGGGCGTGGCGGCACAGGCGCGGGCGCTGCTGCACTGGCACGTGCGGCACCGCTTCTGCTCCAATTGCGGGGCAACCACGCTGGCCGGGGAAGCCGGCTACAAGCGGGTATGCGGCGCCTGCTCCGCCGAGCATTTTCCCCGCACCGACCCGGTCGTGATCATTGCCGTGGTGCGTGGCCAGGCGATGCTGCTCGGACGGTCTGGCCGGTTCTCGCCCACCATGTACTCGACCCTTGCAGGCTTCGTCGAACCGGGCGAAACGGCGGAAGACGCAGCCCGGCGCGAAGTCGAGGAGGAATCTGGCATCAAGGTCGGCGCCGTGCGTTACGTGATGAGCCAGCCCTGGCCGTTTCCGGCCAACCTGATGATCGGGATGGTTGGCGAGGGCCTGAGCGAGGCCATCGACATCGATCCCGACGAACTGGCTGATGCACGCTGGTTCAGCTTCGACGAGGTGCGAGCCATGCGCGACGGCAGGCACCCGGAAGGACTGGAGATCCCGCCGTCAATCTCCATTGCACACCACCTGATACTGGCGGCGCTGAACGGACGGTAAGGCTGTTCAGGCCGAGGTATCCATCGCCTCGCGCTTGCGGGCCAGTTCCTCGCGGTATGCGCCCGCCTTGTATACCCCAAGCACGCGCAAGCTTGATGTGAAGAACTCCAGTTCCTCCAGCGCCAGGCGCACCGGCCGGTCCTGCGGGTGGCCCTCGATGTCGGCGTAGAACTGGGCCACGTTGAAGGTGCCGTCGACGTAGGATTCCAGCTTGATCATGTTGACGCCGTTGGTGGCGAACCCGCCCATCGCCTTGTACAGCGCGGCCGGCACGTTGCGAACGGTGAAGATGAACGAGGTGATCACCGGGGCTTCATCGGGCGTGGCGTCGTCAGGTTCGGCCGACATGATGACGAAACGGGTGGTGTTGTGGTCCTCGTCCTCGATGTCGC
>CAZYKZ010000150.1:0-6266 GCA_964648175.1 uncultured Anderseniella sp. | reverse complement strand
GCGTAGGCGAAGACCTTCCCACCATTGACGGCAAGCCGGGCGACGGGTTGCTGGCATTGTTCGTTGCAGCGGGACTTGCCGCGTCCAATGGCGAGGTAAGGCGCGCGGTCACCGGCAATTCGGTCAGCGTCAACGATGCCAAGGTGATGGACCCCGCCTATACCATTTCGGAGGCCGATTTCGGCACTGACGGCGTGATCAAGCTTTCGCTGGGCAAGAAGAAGCACGCGCTGGTGCGCCGCGCCGGCTAAGCCGCGCGCATTCCTTGCCTCAGCGGGTGCTCTGCTGCTCCTGACGATTGCGCTGTTGCTGCTGCGGCGAGCGCGCCGTGCCGTCAGAATTGGTCTGGCCGCCGCCAATGTTGAACAGGTTGCGGAAGATGCCGGGCGCGATGGCCGACACCGGGTTCACCAGGAAGCGCGGCTGGTTCATTGAGCCCTGCAGCGCGAAGTTCAGGCCGAACACGCCCTGCCCCTTGCCCCCGGTTAGGATGTCGCCCACCAGCGGCACGCCGGAAATCGCCGAGTTGATGGCGTAGGCGGGGATGATGGTGCCGCCGATGTCCATGGCGAGGTCGGCCTTGCGGATAATGCCTTGCGCCGAGGCGCCGATTTCCGGTCCCTGCACCAGCGCATCGCCAATGCGCACGAACTGGTGATCCACCGAAAACGGCACAGAAAGCCGCGACAGCCGCAAGCCATCGTTGCGCGGCCCCCGGGTACCGCGTCCGGCATCGCGGGTGGTGCGGTCGATCTCGTTCAGTGCGGTTTCGTTCTGAACGGTGAAGTTGCGGACTTCCAGCATGCCGCGCTGGATCGCGCCCTGGCCCGGATTGCCAAGAATGGCGCCGAAGTCGATCGTGCCGCCGGAAATCTTGGAGTAAAGGTTTACTGCCCTCAAGGTGGCGCCCGCGTCGCGGCCGGTCACCCGCATGCGCCGGTTGCCGCCTTCGCGCGTGATGCGCATGGTAATCGGCGCCCCGCTCACATAAACGCCGTTGAGTTCCGCCTGCTGCACGGCGCCGCCCTGGATGACCAGGCTGCCCTTGAGATTGTTCACCAGTTCGCCGCGGTGAACGTAAATGCGGCTTATATTGGTATTGATCGAGACCGGCGGATCCTTGGCGGCATCGCCGCCGGCAACCGAACTCGTCATCATGCGCGAGATCAGCGGGCGCGCATCGAGGCTGGCCCCGCCCACGCCCATGCGCAGCTGGCCGCTCGAATTGTCGATCTCCAGGGCAAGCTGGTTGGTGTCGCTCAGGATGAAGCGCGGAAGAGATGCGTCGATCAGGCCACCATCGCGCTTGACCCTGACCTTGCCGATGATCTTCAGGTCCTTGCCGGTCACGTCAAGGTCCTCGATGACGATCATCTTGTCATCGCTCATGTTGACCTTGAACGTGGCGCTGGTCTTGGCCGAAGGCTCGCGCGACCAGCTGAGTGCATCCAGCTCCATCCGTGCGCTGGAAAGATCGGCCTTCACCTGAGCCGAAACGATCTGCTCGCCGCGGCGCACCATGGCCACGTCGACGGGGATGGGCCCGACCAGCCATGGCTCGAGGCTGATGCCCAGTTTCTGCCGGTCCCGGTCGCTCAGGGTGGCGGAGACCGTCAGGTCCTCATCGGCGTTGCCAGACTTCGACAGCGGCCTGCGCCAGCTGATCTTTGCCCGCTTCTCGCCCAGCTGGGCCGTGCCCTTCGCCGTAATGACCGAATCTTCCAGCGCCAGGTCGAGTTCGGCATCGGCAAGATCGAGCCCTTCAACGGCTTCCTTGATGCGGCCGTTGGTCAGCTTGGCCGCAGCCGATACCTGGAAATCGGCGGATGTGATGCCCGGCTTCAGAGGCATGGCGAGGTTCAAGGTCACCGCACCGCGCCCCGACACCTTGTTGATGTCGAAGTTGGAACCCTCCACCAGCTTGAGCGGCGGCAGGTCGGCATATTCGTGATAGGCCGCCACGTCGCCATCGAGCCTGATGGTCATGGTGGCAGGAGATATCGGCACTGCCAGTTCGGTGATCTGCATGTTGCCGCCGGTGATGGCGAGCGAATTGCCCGATGGCAGCGGAATGCTGGCCTTGTCGAAGCCGATGTCGAACACGGCGCCTGTCACATGGAAATTGCCTGATCCACCGGTCACTCCGGGCAATCCGTCGGCATAGGTGAATTCGACACCAGAGGCGGTGAACTTCAAGTCTACCGCGTCTGCCGGCAGCGGCATTCCTTTCAGCGACTGCTTGATCTGGTGACCAGACAGCCGGACCCTGAACTCCGCATCGTCCACCGTTCCGGCAATCACGTTCTCGCGGTACCACCCGCGCGATTGCGGCGCCAGCACCGGCGGCCAAAGCTTGCGGATGAGCTCATGCCCGAGCGCCCTGCCCCGTCCGGCAAGGTATACGCCGACAGCCTCTTCTTCGCCGACGAACTGGCCGCGCACCCGCACGCCGCCCTTGCCCGACAGCACGATCAGGTCGTCAACCACAAAACGGCGCTCGTTGAACATGGCTTGCCCGCGCAGCTTGAACTCGTCGATGGCGTTGCGCTGCTGCGGGGCTGCATTGGCAGCATTGATGTTCACGTTGCGCGCATCCAGTTCGATGCGGGCGGACACGATCTTGTTCTGCTCGTCGCGTATGGGCGCGATACGGCCACTGAAGCGGGCCTCCGAGCCGCGGATCATCAGCGTGGAGTCCGTTATCACCACGTGTCCGGTCGTGGGCTCATAGCCCAGCCGGGCGATGCCTTCGTCTATGATCACAGGATCGGAAATGTAGTCAGGGAATGAGACCTTGCCGGCCTGAAGCGCCAGCACGCCTGCCGCGTTCTGGATCGTGCCGTTCTTGTCGAGGTCGAACTGGACCTCTCCCGACAAGGGCAGGTCGATGTTGGCCAGCTGGTTGAACGAGAAGAGCTTGCGCGCCAGGTCAGCCGGCGTCACGTCGTACACCTTGGCGATCACGCGATACATGTTGGAATCGCGCCGGAACGTGGTGAGCAATTCGGTCCGCCAGGTGGGTCCATCTGCCGAGATGTCGGCATCCACGAACAGCGCAAAGCCGCCGTCAGCCTGCTTGAAACGCAGGTTGGCGCGCGGCGACAGCCACAGGTGATCCTGGATCTCGTCCTTGAATGAAATTTGCGCACCGGTGACCTCGATCAACTCAAGCGAACTGGCGGCAGAGTCATTGCCCCCGCCCTGCAACACACGGCTGATCACGTCCGCGATCGAGCTCGCAGTACCGTCCTCGCCAGCCGCATTGCCGCCGGTTTCCGGCTCGGCGGCGAGGCCGGCGTCGGACTTGCCCGAGGCGGACACCGGATCGCTGAAGCCCATGGCAATGCTGCCATCGGCCTTGCGCCGTGCAAGAATGCGCGCGCCGATCAGCTCGAGACGCTTCGGCTTGACCGTGCCGCTCAGAATCTCGCCGATGTCAACCGAGATGGCCGCACGCGGCGCACGGGCAATCAGGTTGCCGTCGCTATCGGACAGCCTGACATTGGCCAGGCGCAGGTTGGGATGGGAGGCTCCATCACCCTTCTCGATGACCACGTCGTCGAGGTCGAGCCGGATGCCGGGAATAGAATCGGAGACGCGCTCGCGCACCGTATCCTTGAGGAAACCGACGCTCATCGGGCCCGAATTGAGCGCAAACACGAGGTAGCCGACCGTTGCAATGGTCATTGCAACGAGCACCACGAATATCCAGGCGATTGATTTTATTGCCCGGTTGGCCACCTGTCCGCTCTCAAACTCGCCGCGCCGGCATGGCGCGGCATCGCCAGTGACGGCAACGCTTCTCCCCCGTCCAGGGCCGGTTCCGCGCTGCCATTTTCAGGCCGCGAAGCCGGTACACTGTCCGGCGCCGTGGCCCCGATCACAAAGAGCACCCGGTTGAGGCCCAATTGTGACCTTGCATCTCCCGGCTTTCACTGCCTGCCGCCGCCGTGCAGGCGGGCAGTGCGAAAAACCGCATGTTTCAGGGAACACTATAACGATGCATACATTTATCAACCGTTTACCATGATGGAGACTATTGATGAGCAACATGCCTGACACCGGCGATGCCCTGCCCGCCTTTGAACTGGACACCAATGGCGGCGGCCGCATTTCCAGCGCCGATCTCGCCGGCTCCAGCGCCGTGATCTTCTTTTATCCGAAGGACGACACGCCGGGGTGCACCAAGGAGGCCGTCGGCTTTTCCGCTCTCAAACCCGAATTCGACAAGGCAGGCATCAAGCTTCTGGGAATTTCCGCCGATCCGCCGGCCAAGCACGACAAGTTCGTGGCCAAGCACAATCTCACGGTAACGCTGGGCGCCGACCCGGAACTGCACACCCTGAAGGCATTCGGCGTGTGGACCGAGAAGTCCATGTACGGCAAGAAATACTTCGGCATCGAGCGCACCACGTTCCTGGTCGGCAAGGACGGCAAGATCGCGAAGGTTTGGCGCAAGGTTAAGGTGCCGGGCCACGCAGAAGAGGTTCTCGCGGCCGCAAGGGACCTGTGAGGCGCCTTCGGGTTGACCGAGACTCAAGCAGTGGTTGCGTTTCCCACCCGGATTCCCATAATCATCATCCGATTTGACCGCCAGACCCGACGGCGGCAGGCCTGATCCAGGCCTGCTGCCGCGTTGGCGCGTCCAGGTGTGTTCGAGTAACAACAGCGCCAGTATCGGGAGGGCGAATGCGGCACGCACGGCGGCACCACCACGGCAGACGCCAGCGGCGCGGAGTGTTCTCGCGCATCGCCTATGCATTCCGCGAACGCCAGATCTATCTTCGCTCCGAAGGCGAAGTCCAGTTCATCACATTGAGGCCATGGGTGCAGGTTGCAGCGGTCGCTGCATTCTGCGCCGGGCTCTTCTGGGTGGCCTATGCCACGGTGAACGTGGCCTTCAAGGACCAGGTGCTGGCGCTGAAGGAACGCAACCAGTATCGCGCACGCCTCGAATATGAAGACCGCATCGGCGAACTGCGCTCCACCATAGACCGGCTCAACCGGCGGCTGCTGCTCGACCAGCGCGCCTATCTTGCGAAGGTCGATGAGTTGCGGGCCGAGCATGACAAGCTTGTCGACCGGCATGACCGGCTTGCCGAGTTCTTCCAGAACGGCTGGCTGCCCGCTCCAACCGGCAATTCGTCCGGCTCCGGCACCCGCGAAGACCAGCAACGCGATGGCAGCCTTGATGCCGTTCCACGCGGCACCATCACCGATCATCCGGCCGAGCCCGTGCAACTGGCCGAGGCTCCGCCGCTGGCCTCCCAGGCATACCAGACCGAGTTCACCTCACCCGAACAGGTCACGCAGCCGCTTTCAGACCTGCGCAGCTACATGGCCGCCATGGAAACGCGCGAGGCAAGCCTGCTCGACAAGGTGATTGCCTACATGGACAGCCGCAACGGCGAAATCGGCGGCGTCTACCGTAGCCTCGGAATCAGCGCCGGCGATGTCGCAAGCAGCTCGCAGTACGTCCCTGAAGGCGTTGGCGGGCCCTACGTCGCGGCGGCGAGCCAGCTTGGCTCCGCCATGCTGGCCACACGCGTCAATGACCTGTCGCAGCGGCTGGAGACCTGGGAACGGCTGAAGTTCCAGTCCTCGCGGCTGCCCCTGTCGCGCCCCATGCCCCCGGAAAACGAAATGTCGAGCGGCTTCGGCCTGCGCAGGGATCCGTTCAAGCGCCGGCCTGCCATGCATGCCGGAGTCGACTTCCGCGGCCCGGTCGGTTCACCTGTCAAATCCACCGCACCGGGCGTGGTGATAAAGGCCGGATGGAACGGCGGCTATGGCAAACTTGTCGAGGTTCGCCATGAAAATGGCGTAACTTCGCGCTACGCGCATTTAAGCATAATCCTCGTTCGCGCTGGCCAGAAGGTCGAAGCCGGTGATATATTGGGGAAATTGGGGAATACGGGCCGTAGTACCGGCCCGCATTTGCATTACGAAACTCGTGTGAGCGGACGCGCTATCGACCCGCTCAGGTTTTGGAAGGCACGCGATGTTTTTCAGGAAGTCACGCGATAAGGCACGCAAGGGCGCCCCGGCTGGCGGTGGCCGCCAGCGGCACCGCTCGGGCCCGTCGCTTCTGTCCATGGACCTCGTTATCGACGGGTCCGTCTCCACCAGCGGCGAGCTGCAGGTGGACGGCACCATCAACGGCTCCGTGCGCGCTCGCGCCGTCGTGGTTGACGCCAATGGCGTCGTCTATGGCGACATCACCGCCGAGGAAGTCATCGTCCGCGGCCGCGTCATCGGCCCGATCC
>CAZYKZ010000149.1:4816-6334 GCA_964648175.1 uncultured Anderseniella sp. | reverse complement strand
GCGGCAGTATCTTCGCGCAAACCAGAACGTGGCCGGCCTGAATGACCGCCAGCTGGTGGACGCCATCCGCACCGGCCGCAACCTGCTCCAGCAGCAGGAGCTTCGCGGCAGCCTGCAGAACCAGGTTCAGCAGACCGTTCAGGCCGCCCAGGCCGAACGCCAGCGCCGGCAGAATGCCTCCCAGCAACCTCCGGCTGGTGGCAATGCCGATGCTGCTGCGCGACGGCTGCTGAACGACAACCGGCCTGCATCGGCGCTGCGCGACAACCAGTTGCGCGACCGTCTGCAGGAGGCGCGCAACGTGATGGGTGAGCGTTCGCTCGACCGGCGCCTGTTCCGCCAGGTTCGCCGCATGGCCCAGACCGATGCCGAGGAGTTGCGCAACCGCATTGCCCAGCGCCAGCAGGACCGCGGCGAACGGCGTGAGGACCAGCTGGATGCCCGCCAGTTGCTGAATGATCCCCGGCCGGCGGCGCGTCTCAATGACCGCCAGCTGCAGGCCCGCATCACGTCCGCCCGCGACCTTCTGACCTCGGGCAACCTGCGGCCCGGCCAGCAGGCCCGTATCAGGGACATGCTTGCCGAAGCCCGGCGCGAGAAGAACCGCCGTCTGATCGCCGAGCGCCAGCGCCGTCGCGAGGAACTGGCCCGGCAGCGGCGGCAGAACGAGGTGATCATCCGCATCCCGCGCGGAACCTATGAAGAGCGCGGCGACATTGCTGCAGCGGAGGCCGATGACGATCTGCTCGAACGCCAGCTCGTGGCTCCGCCCACCCGGCGCATTGACCGGCGCTACTCGCGTTCCGAGTTCCGCCGCAATCCGGGCTTGCGCGACTACATGCCGGCCATCGAGGTCGACACCATCCGCTTCGGTTTCAACGAGGCCTTCGTGCGGGAGGAGGAAATCCCGCAGCTGGAACGGATCGGCGAGATCATCGAGCGCATCGTGGCGTCGAACCCGGACGAGGTGTTCCTGATCGAGGGCCATACCGACGCCGTCGGCTCTGACAGCTACAATCAGGCTCTGTCGGAAAAGCGGGCCGACGCAGTACGCGAGGCGATGTTGCAGTACTTCAACATCGCGCCGCAGAACATCGAAACCATCGGCTATGGCGAGGACTTCCTGAAGATCGAAACCGGGGAAGCCGAGCAGGAGAACCGGCGCGTCACGATCCGCCGCATCACGCCGCTGCTGACCGGCGCGCGCTAGGCTGTACGCCCGTCGTCTTGCCCCCCTTCTGCCCCGGTTGCGCCGCCCGCAGCCGGGGCGTCGTTACGTTTTCGCCGTATTCGGACGGTCTATTGGTCCGGGAGAGACGGCGCACAGAGCCGCCGGCGGGAATCACGTCGCATGCCGACAGGAAGGAAACCCATGACCAGTAAATCCAGTTTGATGGCCGGCGCGGCCGCAATCGCCATGATGTTTGCCATGCCGCAAGCCGCATGGTCTCAGACCGCCACCGGACAGCAGGAGGAGGTTCCCGCGGTAGAGTTGCCGCCCGTGACAGAGCAGGCACC
>CAZYKZ010000149.1:0-4716 GCA_964648175.1 uncultured Anderseniella sp. | reverse complement strand
GCCCAACAGGAACAGCAGGCTGAACCGGTCAGGAAAAAGGACCGCAAGAAGGAGCAAGCCGAAGAGCAGCAGCAACAGCAGCAACAGGCTGAACCTGCCCGGCAGGAACAGGCTCCGGCGGCCGAACAGGCTCCCGCTGCCACCGAAGAGCAGCAGCAGGCAGAGCCTGCCCAACCGCAGCAGCCCGTGGCTGAAGACCCGAAGCCGGTCGTCACCGCTGACAGCGTGCTCGGCGATGACCGGCCCGCCACCGAGATGACTGACGCGGACCTGCGCGAGCGCATACGCGCGGCGGAGGAACTGGCGGCAAGCGACCAGACCCCGCGCCGCCAGCGCCGCCAGCTGAAGGAAAAGCTGGCTGCCGACCAGGCCGAGCTCAATGCCCGCATCGCTGCCAGCACCGGCGTGGCCGTGCAGAACATCGATGTGTCGGAAAAGGTCAACGAGATCACCGGCGACAATCGCAAGGCGCGCGACCTGGGCGACGACGAGCTGCGCTCCCGCATCCAGGAAACCCGCGGCCTGCTGGCGCTTGAAGGCCTCAGCCGCGACCAGAAGCAGGCGTTGCGTGAGGTGCTCGACGCCGACCGCGCCGAAATCCGCTCCCGCGTGGCCGCGCGTGACGCCGATCGCGAGCGCAACCGCCGCGGTGACGATGCGGAAGACAGCCGTAGATCCGACGAGCTGCCCATGCGTGGCGACCAGCTCACCGTTCGCGACCTGCTGGAGGACGATCGTCCAGCCGACGACCTGACGACGCGCGCGCTGGAGCGGCGCATTGACGCCAACCGCCGCGCCCTGCGCCTCGACAACCTCAGCGACCGCCAGCGCCGGGCGCTGCGCGAGCGCATGCGTGAAGACCGGCAGGCCATGCGCAGCCGCTTCGGCAACCGCCGCGAACGGCGCCGTGAGCGCCTGGATGATCCGGCATTCGCGCTGGCAGTTGCGGCAGGCGCCATCGCCACCGCAGCCATCCTGTCACGTCCCAACATCGCTGCTGCCGAAGCCTACGACGAGGAGATCGAGGACTGGCTGACGGCTGCCCCGCTGGTTGAAACCGACCGCCGCTACCGGGTGGAGGATTTCCGCGACCAGCCGAGGCTGCGCTATGCGGTGCCAGGCATCGAGCTTGATACGGTGCAATTCGGCTTTGGCGAAGGCTTCCTGCGCGAGGAGGAGCTGCCCAAGCTTGACCGCATCGGCGAGACCATCGAGCGTATCGTTGCGGGCAATCCGGACGAGGTGTTCCTGATCGAGGGCCATACCGATGCAGTCGGCACCGAGGCGGCCAACATGAAGCTGTCGCAGGAGCGCGCCGAGGCTGTAAAGCAGGCGCTTCTGGAATACTTCAACATTGGCGAGGACAACCTGGTCACGGTGGGCCGCGGGGAGATGTACCCGAAGATCCCGACCCAGGAAGCAGAGCCCGAGAACCGCCGCGTATCGGTCCGGCGTATCACGCCGCTGCTGGCGCGCCGGTAGCAGGTCACACATCGGCGGGGTGCCCTGTTGTCGCGGGGCGCCCCGTCTTTTGCTGCATAGCTTGAAGTAGCGGGCAGTGACGGCTATAAGCGCGCCATCTTTCAACCTTCCCAAATCAACCAGACACGAAGGAACGTCCGATGGCCGTGCAGCGCACTTTCTCCATCATCAAGCCCGATGCCACCCGCCGCAACCTGACCGGCAAGATCAACGCCATGATCGAGGATGCGGGCCTTCGCATCATCGCCCAGAAGCGCGTGCACTGGTCCGAAGACCAGGCCAAGGAATTCTACGCCGTGCACAAGGAGCGTCCGTTCTACATGGACCTCGTCAACTTCATGACCTCCGGCCCGATCGTCGTGCAGGTGCTGGAAGGCGAAGACGCCGTCGCCAGGTACCGTAAGGTGATGGGCGCCACCAACCCCGCCCAGGCCGACGCCGGCACCATCCGCAAGGAATTCGCCGAATCCATCGAGGCCAACTCGGTGCACGGCTCCGACAGCCCGGAAAACGCTGCCATCGAGATCAAGCAGAACTTCACGGACGCTGAAATCGTCGGCTGATCCAGCTGATTTCATTGCCGTATTTTCTGGAAGGGCGGCCATCTGGCCGCCCTTTCTGTTTGCGCGGCTGGTACGGTATTTGGAATTGGAATAGTTCCAATGTATTGTTTTTCAAGGGAATTTCCGAGTTCCTGATTGACAGGGAGCGGCATCTGAATTACCGAGTAAAAAGATCGGAAATTAGGAGAAAGACATGACCATCTCTGACAAGGACAAACCGCGCCTGGTGAAGCCCCGGCTGCTGATGAGCGCAGGCACCACGCTTGCGGCGGGCCTGCTGGCTGCCAGCCCGGTTGCAGGCGCGCTGACAGGCAAGCTGGCCAGCGACGCAGCCGGCGGCTTCAGCGCACCGGCCAACGTCTGGCTGGCCGCGTCCGAAGGCGGTGAAGGCGGCGAAGGCGGAGAGGGTGGTGAAGGCGGCGAGGCCGGCGTCTCCGAGACCGAGACCGACGACGTGTCCTATCTGACTGGCCTTGGTCTGATCGAAGGCGAAGTGCGCGCCGCCGTGGCCATGTACGAGGCAGGCAACAAGGAAATGGCCGAGGCCTACATGTACCGGCCCGGCGAGGACATTCTGGACCAGTTGAAACCCGGCCTCGAGGCGCGCGGCGCTGAGGGTCTGGAAAGCCAACTGGAAGCCCTCAGGTCCGCTGTTTCCAGTAGCGGGGATTCGGGCAAGCTGAAGGCCGCGTTCGATCAGTTCCTGTCTGCGGTCGATGCAGCAGGCAGCAAGATTGCAGGCGGCGACAAGGCCAGGCTGGGCGCCATCACCGAACTGGTACGGGCCGCTGCAAAGGAATACGGCGATGCCTACAACGACGAAGGGATCGAGAACGAGGCTGAATACCACCACTCCTGGGGTTTCGTTCAGGTGGCCCGTCGCATGGCCGGGGAGTTGAAGTCGTCCGGCGATGCAGCGGTTGCGGATGCGGCATCCACGGATCTCGAACAGATTGCCCTGATTGAACCGGCGTGGCCCGGCATTAAGGCGCCAGAAAAACGCCCGGTTGACCCCTCGGTCCTGTTTGGTGCGGCCGCCCGCATCGAGATTGCCGCCCTCAAGGTGAAGTAGAGCTGCGAGAAAGTAACGGCCGCCCATGTTTCACGCGATCCCGGAAATCCTGTCTGCTGAAGAGGCGGCTGCAATATGCGAAGAGGCAGCCACTCTCCGGTTCGCCGACGGCAAGGCAACCGCAGGCCGCCATGCGAAGCTGGTGAAGAACAACGAGCAGGCTGCCGGCTCGCCGGAGCTCGAGGCGATCTTCACCAAGGTGCGCAATGCACTGACCAGCCATGCCGGCTTCATGTCGGCGGCCCGGCCGGCGCGGTTCTCGCGGTTCCTGCTGGCCCGCTACCAGCCGGGCATGGAGTATGGCAGCCACGTTGATGACGCGATGATGGCGGGCGTTCGCACGGACGTCTCGTTCACCGTGTTCCTGTCGCCGCTTGACGCCTATGAGGGCGGCGGGCTGGTGATCGAGGACACGCTGGAGGACCGGCTGATCCGGCTCGATGCCGGCAGCGTTTTCGTCTACCCCTCCAACACGGTTCACCGGGTCGAGCCGGTAACGGCGGGCGAGCGGCTGGCGGTGGTTGGCTGGGCGCAGTCGCTGGTGCGCGATCCCGCACAACGCCAGATCCTGTTCGATCTCGACATGGCGGTGGAGGAGGCGGCGGCCGCGGCCCCCGGCTCGGACCACTTCAAGCGGCTGGCGAGGTCGCGTTCGAACCTGCTGCGCATGTGGGCTGAAGCCTGAGCAGTTACAGCTGACGCGCATCCGGCTTGCATTGCAGGAAGATTCCTGCCAAACCGCGCGCCATCATGAAAGCACATCACTTCCTCATCGCCGTGGCGGCCATGGCTGCCATTATCGCCGGGTCCAACTACCTGGTGCAGTTCCCCGTGCACGTCACGCTTGGCGCCATCAACCTGGCTGACCTGCTGACCTATGCGGCCTTCACCTTCCCGGTGGCTTTCCTGGTAACCGACCTCACCAACAAGCTGTTCGGCGCCGGCGCCGCGCGCAAGGTTGTCTATGCCGGCTTTGCCATCGCGGTTCTGGTGTCGATCATCGTTGCATCCCCGCGCATCGCCATTGCCTCGGGTTCGGCTTTCCTGATTTCGCAGCTGCTGGACGTGTCGATTTTCGACCGCCTGCGCGCCGGAACGTGGTGGCGCGCGCCGCTGGTGTCTTCGATCCTTGGCGCGGTCGTCGATACGTTTATCTTCTTCTCGTTCGCCTTCTCGATGAGCCTGAACGTGCTTGGCGCCGGCGACGAGTTTGCACAAGGCGCTGCGCCGCTGCTGGGCGTTCTGGCCGCGGAAGCGCCGCGCTGGGTGTCGTGGGCGCTGGGCGATCTGGCCGTCAAGGTGCTTATGGCCCTGGTGCTGCTGGCGCCGTACGGCGTGCTTCGTGGCGCGCTTGAGCGGCGCATGGCAACGCCCGCCTGATCGCGCTGGTTAACCTTCCATTAACCATGTTCGGCCGATCCTTTCGGCTCTTCGAACAGGGGCGGCTTGATGGAGGTTTGACGATGAACCTGAAAGCCTGGGCCTTTCTGGCCGCCGCAATGATCGTCTTTGCCTGGGCTACGAGCCCGGTGCGGGCAGTGTCCGACGACGTGGTGGCCGAAGCCGAACCGGCGTTGACGCTGAGCCAGTAGGCGGTCA
>CAZYKZ010000148.1:0-6354 GCA_964648175.1 uncultured Anderseniella sp. | reverse complement strand
CTGTCATGGCCGACCAGACTGCCAACCAGGGTATCCCCGAACCCGAGGGAACCGCTGAACTCATCAGCACGGAATACGAGATCGGGCAGGACAATGTCGAAGGAACGCTTGGACCCTTCGGGTTCGATGTCCACAACCCCGTATTCCTGATTTCAGGGCTGACAATCGTCGCTTTCGTATTCTATGCGCTTGCCTTGCCGGAGCAGGCCAGCGAGTTCTTCGGCTGGCTACGGCCGGCGCTGACGTCGAACTTCGACTGGTTCTTCCTGTGGTCGGCCAACATATTCGTCGTGTTCTGCCTGGCGCTGATCGTCAGCCCATGGGGCAGCGTGCGGATCGGTGGGCCGGATGCCACTCCGGATTACGGCTATGCGGGCTGGTTCGCCATGTTGTTCGCCGCCGGCATGGGGATCGGGCTGATGTTCTTCGGCGTGCTGGAGCCGGTCTATCACATGGCGATTTCGCAGCCGCTCGGTGTGCCGTCTCCAATTGCCGAGGATGGCACGATCATTGCGGAAAACGTGGCGGCGGCCAAGCAGATGGGACTGGCAGCCACCATCTATCACTGGGGCCTGCACCCGTGGGCGATCTACGCCATCGTTGCGCTGGCGCTGGCGCTGTTCACCTACAACAAGGGCCTGCCGCTGACCATCCGCTCGGCGTTCTATCCGCTGCTGGGCGAGCGCGTATGGGGCTGGTGGGGCCACATCATCGACACGCTGGCGGTGTTCGCCACGCTGTTCGGTCTGGCCACGTCGCTGGGCTTCGGCGCGCAGCAGGCCAATGCGGGCCTGGAGCACGTGTTCGGCATTCCCAACAATACGGGCGTGCAGATCGTGCTGATCACCCTGATCACCGGCATTGCGCTGTTTTCGGTGCTGCGCGGGCTTGATGGCGGGGTGAAGCTGCTCTCCGAGATAAACATGATCGTGGCGGCGTTGCTCTTGGTGTTCGTGCTGATCGCGGCCGGACCGGCGCTCATCATGACCGACTTCTTCCAGGGCCTCGTCGCCTATGCCAAGGATGTCGTTCCGCTGTCCAATCCGCACGGGCGGGAGGATACCAGCTACATGCAGGGCTGGACCGCGTTCTACTGGGCATGGTGGATCTCGTGGTCGCCGTTCGTGGGCATGTTCATCGCCCGCGTCAGCCGTGGCCGCACGGTGCGCGAATTTCTCACCTGCGTGCTGATCATACCGAGCCTCGTCTGCGTGCTGTGGATGGCGGTGTTCGGCGGCGCCGCGATTGACCAGGTGCTGAGCGATCCGGCTGCCAGCGCGGTGAAGGCGCAGGTGATCGACAGCTACAATCCGCCGATCTCGCTGTTCGCCATGCTGGAAGGCCTGCCGATGTCCGCGATCACCTCGACCATCGCCATCGTGCTGGTGATCGTGTTCTTCGTGACCTCGTCGGACTCCGGTTCGCTGGTCATCGACACGATCACGGCCGGCGGCAAGATCGACGCGCCGGTGCCGCAGCGCGTGTTCTGGTGCACCTTCGAGGGCGCGGTGGCCATCGTGCTGCTTGTTGGCGGCGGGTTGACGGCGCTGCAGGCCATGGTCATCTCGACCGGCCTGCCGTTCACCGTGATCCTGCTGCTGATGTGCTGGGCAATCGTGAAGGGCCTGATGGCGGAAAAGAAGGTGAGCGGCTAGGCTTTGACCTCCGCCTTGTGGGCTTCGACCAGTTCGGCCATCGAGTTGAAGCGGAACGCCACGTCGGGCAGGGTGCCGGGGTTCATGGTGGCTCCGAAGCCCTGCTTGTCGTGGCGGCGATAGATCCAGCACGAGGTGAGGCCGTGGCGCGATGCCGGCACGTGGTCATGGAACATGCTCTCGGCGGTGTGCAGGATATCTCTCTTGGTTATCCCGCGCGAAGCGAGGTGTTCCAGCATGTAATCGAAATTGCGGTCCGACGGCTTGTAGGAGCCGATGTCTTCCGCCGTGTAGATCGCGTCGAACTCCACGCCCAGCTTCTTGTTGCTGGCGGCGAAGCTGACATTGTCGACGTTCGACAGGATGACCAGCTTGTAGTGCTGCTTGAGATAGGCGAGCGCCTCGGCAGAGTCCGGGAAGGCCGGCCAGTTCAGCACTGACGCGCCGTAGGTGGCGCATTCTTCCGGAGAGGCATGAAGACCCCATTCCTCGGCCAGCCGCTTGTAGACGATGGAGAGCAGGTGCGAATAGCGGTAGCCCGGCGTCCAGCGCTGCTGCGTCGACTCGTGCCGGGCATGAGCCTCGAGTACCTGGTCGCGGGTGAGCGGGCTCGACAGACGCGAGGTCAGGGGCTTGAGGCCTTCGAACATGCCGGTCTCCCAGTCGATCAGGGTGCCGTAGCAGTCGAAGGTAAGGGCCTTGAAGTCGCCGAGTTTCATCGCAGGTCTCCGGGTGTGCATGGATCGGCGGGTGTTTAAGCACAACGCGCGTGTGCTTGTCATGGGGCCACGCGCCGAAAGCTTTTGCGCCGGGCACGGCTTGTGCTAGGTCAGTCCGGGTGCAGTTTCTGACGGGAGTTACGGCAACGATGCGCGGCCTCGATCACATCGTTCACTGCGTGCAGGATTTCGATGGCATGCGTATGACCATGGCGCAGGCCGGCTTCACGCTGACGCCTCCTGCGGAACACCCCTTTGGGACGGGCAACTCGCTGGTGCAGCTGGATGGATTCTTCATCGAGTTCCTGCACGTGCCCAACCCACAACTGATCCCGCCCGCCAGGGACGGCCATTTCTCGTTCCCGCGCTTCAACCAGGCCTACATGGAAGGCGGGCGCGAGGGGGCGTCGATGCTGGTGTTCGAGAGCAGCGATGCGCGAGCCGACAAGGAAGAGTTTGCGACGGCCGGGCTGCACACCTACGAACCATTCGACTTTTCCCGGAAGGCGCGACTGCCGGGCGGCGAGGAAGTCACGGTGGGCTTCTCGCTGGCTTTCGTAACCCACGCCGACATGCCGCGGGCGGCGTTTTTTACCTGCCAGCAACACGCGCCGGAGCACTTCTGGAAGCCCGAATACCAGCGTCACTCCAACACCGCAGTCAGCATTGGCGAAGTGGCGCTGGTGTGTGAGCAACCGCTGCACTATGTGGGCTTTCTGGGCGCGCTGACGGGCCGCGAGCCGGTGCAGGAAGAATCCCACGCGGTTCGTTTCGAGACGCCGCGCGGCTGGCTTACCGCATATCAGCCGCAGGCATTCACGCAGGCCTATGGCCATGCAGCACCTTCGCTGGAAGATGGGCCGGTATTTGGCGGTTATCGCATCGAGGTCGAGAACCGCGAGGTGGCGCTGTCATGCCTTGAGACCGCGGGAATTGCCTGGCAGCCGACGCCATCAGGTCACGCCATCGGGCCGGATGTGGCCGGCGGTGCGGTGATCGCCTTCTCCGAGGTGTTCTGAAACCATGCTGGACAAGGCGCTTACAGGGCTTGAAAACCTTCAGGCCATGATCGACGAACGAGGCGGCCAGGCGCCGTTGCACAAGTCGCTCGCCATCCGGCTGATCGAGGTGGGAGACGGTTACGCGGTGTTCGAGGGATACCCTTCGGCCGAATATTACAACCCGCAAGGCACGGTGCACGGCGGCTGGATTACGGCGATCCTCGACAGCGCGCTGGGCTGTGCAGTGCATACGCAGCTTGAGGCCGGCAAGGGCTACACCACGCTGGAGCTCAAGGTGAACATGGTGCGCGCCATCTCCGCCGAAACGGGCCGGGTGGCGGCGCGCGGCGAGGTGGTTCACCTTGGACGACGCACGGCCACGTCCGAGGCAAAGCTTGTGGACGGCGATGGCAAGCTGCTGGCGCACGCCACATGCACCTGTTTGATACTCTGATCATCGGAGCCGGGGCGGCGGGGCTGATGTGCGCCGCGCAGGCCGGTGCGCGTGGCGGATCTGTGATGGTGATCGACCACAACAGTTCGCCGGGTGAGAAAATCCGCATAAGTGGCGGTGGTCGTTGCAATTTCACCAATCTGGAGTGCCGCCCGGAACGGTTCATCTCGAACAATCCACATTTCGCCCGCTCGGCGCTTAGCCGCTATACGCAACATGACTTCGTGAAGCTGGTGGAGCGGCATGGCATTGCCTACCACGAGAAGACGCTCGGCCAGCTGTTCTGCGATGACAGCGCGATGCAGATCATCCGGATGCTTCTCGACGACATGGCAGCGGCAGGCGCGCAGCTGCGGCTGGAGACCTCGGTCGCGGAGATCCGGAAGCTTGAAACCGGCTACGAGGTAGAACTGGAGCAGGCGGGACGGCGCGAGACGGTGAGCGTGCTCAACCTCGTCGTGGCGTGCGGTGGCAAGTCGATCCCCAAGATGGGCGCGAGCGGCTTCGGCTACCGGGTGGCGGAGCAGTTCGGCCTTGCGGTGACGGAGACACGCGCAGGGCTGGTGCCACTGGTGTTCGGCGACGATGTTAAGGCGCGGTTGAGCCCGTTGTCAGGGCTGGCGGCGGATGCAGTGGTGAGCTGCGGCAAGACGAAGTTCGAAGAGGCTGTGCTGTTCACTCACCGGGGTCTCTCGGGGCCGGCAATCCTGCAAATCTCGTCCTACTGGCGTGAGAAGGAGCCGATTTCGGTTGACCTCCTGCCCGGCGGCGATGCGGACACGGTGATCGCAGGCCTCAGGCAACGCGAGGGCAGGCGGCAGGTGCAGGTGGCCTTGAGCGAAGTCGTCCCGAAGCGGCTGGCGGACCTCGTTGCCGATGAGGCCGGCGTAGCGCGGACCAACATGGCGGACCTTTCGAAGAAACAGCTTGCCGCGCTGTCGGGCGCGCTGAAGCAATGGCAGCTCTGGCCGGTGGGCACCGAAGGCTATCGCACGGCGGAAGTGACCGTCGGCGGGGTCGACACGGTGGGCCTCGACCAGAAGACCATGCAGGCGCGCAAGGTGCCTGGCCTCTACTTCATCGGAGAAGTGGTTGATGTGACCGGCTGGCTGGGCGGCTACAATTTCCAGTGGGCGTGGTCATCCGGCTGGGTGGCCGGCAAGGCAATTGCGGAGCAGGGAGCATGAGTGAACACAGGAACGAACTGGGGCAGCCGATCGGCTTTCCGGTGCCGGGCTGGACGGCAAGGCCGCGCCCGCCGCGCGAGGTGATGAAGGGTCGTTACGTGCGGCTGGAGCCAGTGAGCGTAGAGCGCCACGCGGACGACCTGTTCGAGGCATTCAGCGCCGATGCCGAAGGCCGCATCTGGACCTACCTCCCATATGGTCCGCTCGGCAGCGTTGAAGAGTTGGCTGAGTGGATGCGCAAGACCTGCCTCGGCGATGATCCGCTGTTTCACGCCATCATCGACAAGGCAACGGACAAGGCCGTGGGCGTGGCAAGTTATCTGCGCATCGAGCCGGCGGTGGGCGTGATCGAGGTTGGGCACATCAACTACGCGCCCGCCCTGCAGAGGACGCGCGGCGCCACCGAAGCGATGTACCTGATGATGGCGCGGGTGTTCGACGAGCTGGGTTACCGGCGCTACGAGTGGAAGTGCGATGCGCTCAATGCGCCTTCGCGGGCGGCGGCGCAGCGGCTGGGCTTCACCTACGAGGGGCTATTCCGGCAGGCAACCATGTACAAGGGCCGCAACCGGGATACGGCATGGTATTCGATCATCGATACCGAATGGCCGCGCATCAAGGCGGCATTCGAGGCCTGGCTGGATCCGGCGAATTTCGACGCTGACGGGCGGCAGAAGCAGCCGCTTGCCGCGAGCGCCTGAGGCGAGGGGGCTTGCCCTCACCCCAGCCCTCTCCCGCACGCGGGAGAGGGGGCGGGTTGGCGCGACGATCAGGCCAGTCAGGCACAAATCTAACGCACATGCCATCATTCCCCGCAAACTTCCATTGTCTTTTCCCGCGAACTATCGTTGTCATTCCCCGCGCAGGCGGGGAACCCAGTTGCGGCCTTCACATGGAGAGTTGGACGTAAAGGTCTTCCCAGTCGGGATTAGCCGACTCGATCAGGTTGATCTTCCACAGCCGGTTCCATTTCTTGAGCCGCTTCTCGCGCTGGATCGCCTGATTGATGTCGGTATGGGCGGCGTACCAAACAAGCAGATGGATATTGTAATCGCGGGTGAATGAAGAAACATGGCCAAGCCGATGTTCACTGACGCGGCGCAGCAAATCATTGGTGACGCCGGCATAGAGCGTGCCGTTTCTTTTGCTGGCTAGCAGGTAGACGTAACAATTGTGCTCTCGCGCCATGCAGCAACCTTGTATTGCGCTGGATCCCCCGGTCAAGCCGGGGGATGACATAGTTATGAGACCCGGGGATGGTATCAGTCGGGAGGCTTCGCTGTTGGAGCGCTGCAAATTTTCTGCAACCCCGCAACCCGGCGTTAACCTTGCCGCCGC
>CAZYKZ010000147.1:0-6363 GCA_964648175.1 uncultured Anderseniella sp. | reverse complement strand
GTGCTGGGATCGACTTCGGGGCCCTGGTAATCGCCTTCCAGCACCATGATCTGCAGCTCTTTCAGCTTGCGGACACCGTGCTTGCGCACTTCCGGCACGATGTCCTTGGCCACGATGGACTTGGGCGCGTGCCAGTACGGGTTGAAGTTGATTTCGCTGACCTCGCTGGCAACGATCGGCGACGGGCGCTCCGGCTTGCCGACGATCACGGCGTGCTGAGACACGACACGGCCACCATCGACGGCCTCAAGCTTGGCCGCCGGAATGTTCACGGTCACGTAGCGCTTCGGGAGGTCCTTGCTGTACTCGGGCAGCCGGATCAGGTTGGCGCGCATGGTTTCGAGCCGCGCCGTCACCGGAACGGACATCGCCTTGGCCGTGGCGGCATCCACCCGGCCGGTAATGGGAAGTCCGTAGTTTTCCTGGAAGCTGGCAACTGCCTGTTCGAGCGCGCTGTCGAACTCCTGACCGGCAGCAGCGGTGCGCGGCAGGTAACCTTCGATGGCGAGGCGGTTGCGGATGGCCTCCACTGCCCTGCCCTTCGCGCCCTTGCGGACGGTCTTGTTGACGAGCACCTGGCCCCAGCCACCCTGGCGGGCGATGGCCTCGTATTCGGTGACTGCGGCCTGCAGTGCGGCTTCGCTGCGGCTATTCAGGATGGGCGCCACGGACCGCTCGAGACCGAACACCTTGGTGCGGGCAGACAGTTCTGCGGCAGAACCATCGTCCGAACCGGCCGACGTTGCGGCGCGATCGGAATAGGATGTGCGGCTGCCCTGGCTGCCGAAATTGAACAGCGCGCCAAACGACGGGGCGGCACCGCGCGTAGACGGCTCTTCCGTTGCCGCGGGCGCAGGTTGCTGCGAGGGGGCCCTGTTGAAGTTGGTCACGGCGCGCGGCGTGTCGTCGTCGCGGTTTCGCTGACCGGCTTCAGACACGTTAAGGCCGCCGGCCAGATAGACAACAGCCGACATTGCTGCCGCGGAAAGGCGGAAGACACCAGACTTCATGCAAATCACCCCAAAATGCGCCGTTCACTGCCACTACCGGATATACAGTAATGGCATGATGTTGAACAGTGAGTGACTGACAAATCAGGCCGCATTGCGGCCAATTGCAGCGATAAAGCGCCGAGTCCACGAAAAACCCGCAAAAGCTTGCGCCTTTGCGGGTTCACAATCCTGTTATGTCCGGCCATGCGCCTGTTCCGGCGCAGCCTGCCCTCTCAGAGGCGATAGAGAATCTGGTCGGTCCAGAAGCGCTCGAGGCGGGTCAAGGCCTTGTTCAGACGCTCGAACTCGTCCACGTCGATGCCGGCGACTTCCTGCAGAGACAGCAGCTGACGGTTGTACAACGCGTCGACCTGTTCGCGGATGGCCTGGCCCTTCTCCGTCAGGGAGATGCGGACCGAACGCTTGTCGGAGTTGGAACGCTCGTGGCTGACATAGCCCTGGTCGACCAGCTTCTTGAGGTTGTAGGACACGTTGGAGCCCTGGTAGTAGCCCCGGGTCTTCAGTTCGCCGGCGGTCAGTTCGCTGTCGCCAATGTTGAACAGCAGCAGCGCCTGCACGGAGTTGACGTCCTGCTCGCCATTGCGATCGAACTCGTCCTTGATCACATCCAGAAGGCGGCGATGCAGACGCTCGATCAGCGTCAATGCCTCCAGGTAGCGGTGTTTGATCTCTGGGTTACCCTGATCCGCGACTTCGCGGACCGCAACTGCGGTCATCTTGTTCATGTTTGATACCTGCCCGTATGTTCACTGTTAGATCGTCTAGTTTGTGGCAGGTGTTTTTTTGTCCCTGCCTTGTACATGACTCTAGGGGCAGGTTTTTAAGATGGTCCGAACGAGATAGGTAAACTCGAAGATAATTTGCGTCCAATTTGACAGAGATGCAGGCAGAGTTAGCAAACTCTTGTCAGGCGTGATTAGGTGCAGTTTTCCGCTATTTCGAGGCTTTCAGATAACGGATGATTCCCGAAAAGTCGGTGTCTGCGCCTCCTGCTTCGATAAACCTTTCATAAAGCTCAAGTGCGCGTTTGCCCATCGGGGTGTTGGCATTTGCGCCCTTTGCGGCGTCGGCGGCGAGCGACAGATCCTTGATCATCATGGCCGCGGCGAAGCCCGGCTGATAGTCGCGGTTGGCGGGCGACGTGGGCACCGGACCCGGCACCGGGCAATAGCTGGTCATCGACCAGCATTGGCCGGAGGCTGTCGATGAAATGTCGAAGAAAGTCTGCGCGTCCAGACCCAGCGCCTCGGCCAGGTTGAAGGCTTCCGCCGTGCCGATCATCGAGATGCCCAGCAGCATGTTGTTGCAGACCTTGGCCGCCTGACCATTGCCGGGGCCGCCGGCATGGAAGATGTTCTTGCCCATCTTCTCGAGGATTGGCCTTGCGGCGGCAAACGCCTTGTCCGATCCGCCGCACATGAAGGTGAGCGTACCGGCGGCCGCACCAGCCACGCCACCCGACACCGGTGCATCCAGCATCATGTGACCGGCTGCTTCTGCCGCGGCAATCACCTCGCGGGCTGTGGGCACGTCAATGGTCGAGCAATCCATGAACAGCGTGCCCGGCTTGCAAACTGAAATCAGGCCGCCGTCGTCCATGTAGACAGACCGCACGTGCTTGCCAGCCGGCAGCATGGTGACGACGACTTCTGCGCCGGACGCGGCCTCTGCGGCGCTGGCGGACGGCTTGCCGCCTGCCTCTTCAAACCGCTTCAGACTGTCTGCAGACAGGTCGAAGCCGCGTACGTCATGGCCCGCCTTCACAAGGTTGGCCGCCATCGGCCCGCCCATGTTGCCCAGTCCGATAAAGCCGATCACCGCCATGTTCCGTGTCTCCGTCTTGCAAACGCTGCTGCCTGCTGGTTAGTGGTCGCCAACATGCCAAGGCGCTACACTCTTATGCAAGGGGCTTGAACCACATGGACACCACCCGTCTGAGCAAGGCCATCGAGGCGTCGATGGCGCATGAAGTAAACTGGTCCCGCTCTCCCGATGGATACCCCTGGGGTGTGCACCAGACGGACCCGGCTCCCTGGAACCGGCTATTCGGCCCGGTGCATGAGCGCGGTGGGGTATCCGGCGCCATCTGGCAGCACGGCAAACCGGTTACGAGCTGGGGCGAACCCGACCGGGCGGACCTGACCTTCTCCGTGGCCAAGACCTATCTCGCGCTGCTGACTGGTGTCGCAAAGGCGCAGGGCCTTCTGCCGGACGTGCACGAGCCTGTAGGTGCGCGGCTGAAGGGCATCGGCTTCGACGGCGAACACAATGGCAAGATTACGTGGCATCACCTGCTGCAGCAGACCAGCGAGTGGACGGGCGAATGCTTCGGCATTCCGGACCAGGTGGACCATTACCGCCAGCTCGACTTTGCCCCGCCCACCGGCGGCACCAAGGGTGACAAGCGGCCGCTGCACGCGCCCGGCACCTACTGGGAATACAACGACGTGCGCATCAACCAGTTGTCGCTGGCCCTGCTGCACCTGTTCCGCAGGCCGCTGCCGGAGGTGTTCGGGGAATTCATTGCAGGACCTGCGGGCGCATCAGGCGACTGGGCCTGGCGCGGCTATGACCATGCCTGGGTCGAGATCGATGGCAAGCGCATGCAGTCGGTGCCCGGCGGCACGCACTGGGGCGGCGGCATCTCGATCAGCGCCAACGACCAGGCCAAGATCGGCCAGATCCTGCAAGGCGACGGCTTTGCCAACGGCCGGCAGATCCTGCCGGAAGGATGGGTCCAGGCGATGCGCAAGCCCTGCGCGATTGCGCCGTTCTATGGCTATCTTGTGTGGCTGAACGATGCCCGGCGCATTTTCCCGTCAGTGCCGGAGAGCAGCTACTTCGCGCTTGGCGCGGGAGGCCAGTACACGTTCATCCAGCCCGAGGCAGAACTTGTGGTGGTGGTGCGCTGGCTGGATGATGCGTACGCGGACACGCTGTTCGGCGAAGTGCTGGCCGCGCTGTCCTGATGTTTGCGCTGTAAATTGGGCCGGACGGGCGCCCTTGCCCCAAAGGCGTGTCCGGGCGCCCGTCCGTAGCCTCCCCTGCAAGGGATCAGCGTAACTCCTTTGCCGCTCAGTTGCGGGCCACCAGCGACAAACCTGCGCTCACCATCCGGCGGGTCCTGTTGCCGCAAGAACCGCTGGCTTCCGCCATCGAGATGGCGCGCGCCTTGGCCTGTGCGACAGCGGCCCTGTCGTGCCTGGAAAGCATGGCATTGTGCCGTGAAACCACCTGCTGCCAGAAGCGCATGGCGCGTTCACCACCCAGGTGCTGGCAGCGACGTTCCACATAGTAGGCCGCGGTAGCCTGGGCATAGCGGATGAGTTCCTCGTCCGCGCCATTGCGCGCGGCTTTCCTGGGCTCGTTGTCCTGTTCAATCTGGCGGGCAGGCTGCTCAGGCTCGATGACCCGGGCCGTCTGTTCCTGCTCGACAACCACCGGTTCCACAACCGGGGCATCCGCGATGGTGTCGCGTATCTCGACACCGCCCTCAGCCTGGTGCAGGGCTTCGCGTGCGGCGTTCACGGCTGACAAGGCAAGCTCCTCGGTTTCGGCGCTGCAGGTCATCTGACGGCCTTGATGGCGGCCTTCCTCGATCAGCCGCACGATTTCCTCCGGCCCCACCGAGACGGCGGCGACGACTTCGGCCATGTTCACGTAATCCGACAGTTCATTGCGCAAGCCTGCCGTCAGGTGTCCGCACTTCTCGGCGGCGCCGTGGGCGCGGGCCAGATGCGCGGCAGCATCGCCGGGACCCAGAATTTCCTCTGCCAGGGCCGGCTTCAGCGGCGCAGCGACCAACGGCAGGGCTGCCAGTGCAAGAGAGATCAGAAGTCCGGACTTGTTACGCATGCCATTCACCCCCAAGGACGCGCGGGAAACTCACTGACCCATAGCTAAGGCGCGCGTGGTTAATGGCCGATCAAGGTTTGCCGCATGTTGAAGGGATGGTTAACGGATTACTTCGAACTTTACCGGTTCACACCGGCAGTTCCTCATCCAGCGGCTGAAAGTACAGGTCGACTTCAGACTGGCTGACGCCCGCTAGTGTGGCCGGTTGCCATTGCGGCGCGTTGTCCTTGTCGATCACCACGGCGCGGGTGCCCTCGAAAAAGTCGTGGCCGGTGAAGATGCGGTTCACGATGCGATACTCGAGCCGCATGCAGCTTCTGAAATCGAGCGTGAGCCCCTCGCGCAGTTGCCGGTGGCAGATCTTGAGGCTGGTGGGCGACTTGGTGGCGATGACGGCTGCCTGCTTCTGCGCCCATTCGGTCGGGTCTGCCTTCAGGCTGTCGACCACGTCCTCAACGGTGGTCTGCAGGAAGTGGCGGTCGATGGCGCCACGGTGCATTGCCAGGGTTTCCGGGTCCGCCTTGCCGGCATATTGCTGAATAGCCTCATCCACATCGGCGAAAGTCTTAAGCGCCTGCCTGAGCGCGGACAGCCTGTCGCGCGGCACGAAACTGGTGCCGACGCCTGCATAGAGCGCATCCCCGGCTTTAAGCCGTGCGCCGGTCAGGCCCATGTACATGCCGGTTTCGCCGGGGCAGCGGGGCATGAAGTAGGTGCCGCCCACATCCGGAAACAGCCCGATGCCGGTTTCGGGCATGGCGAACATGGTCGCCTCGGTGACGATGCGGTGCGAGCCATGCACCGACACGCCTACGCCGCCGCCCATGGTGATGCCGTCCATCAGCGCGATGTAGGGCTTTGGATAGTGCTTGATGTAGGTGTTGAGGACGTACTCCTCACGGAACAGGTCAAGGAACCGGCTGTCCATCGCCAGGCCCCAGTCGTACAGCGCGCGAATGTCGCCGCCCGCACAGAACGCCTTGTCGCCCGCCCCTTCGATGACGATGCGCTCAACCCTCGTATCGCTCTCCCATGCCTTCAGTTGCGCATGCAGCGCGCGGAACATGTGCAGCGTCAGCGCGTTCAGCGCGCCCGGCCGGTTGAGCACGATCCAGCCGGCGCGGCCTTCGATGGAGAAGTGGATCTCGTCGGACTCGCTCATGCGTTCAACCGCCTATTGCCGCAGCATGTCGCGGGAGATGATGAGCCGCATGATCTCGTTGGTTCCTTCCAGTATCTGGTGCACGCGCAGATCGCGCAGGTAGCGCTCGACCGGGTAATCCTGCAGGTAGCCGTATCCGCCGAACATCTGCAGCGCATCGTTGACCACATCGAACCCCGTATCCGTCGCCTTGCGCTTGGCCATGGCGGCAAAGCGGGTGGCAAGCGGGTGCTTGTCGTTGACCTTCTGGGCGGCTGCATAAAGCAGGATTCGGGCAGCTTCCAGTTCGGTCTGCATGTCGGCCAGCCGGAACTGCAGCGCCTGGAACTCGGC
>CAZYKZ010000146.1:0-6393 GCA_964648175.1 uncultured Anderseniella sp. | reverse complement strand
GCTAAAGACCTTCAACGATGACGAACTGTCCGTCGGCAGCGCCGGCGCGTTCGGCCTTGGCGGCGGCGTATTCAGGCGAGTTGTAGAAGGTGCGGGCGGCGGCCATGTCCGGGAACTCCAGAATCACGAGACGGCGGGTCTCGCTGTCGCCTTCCATGGTTTCGGTGGCGCCGCCGCGGGCAAGATACTTGCCGCCGTACTTTGCAATCGCGGCCGGCGCCAGCGCCTTGTAGTTTTCGTACTTCGCCGGATCGGTGACGTTGACGCGGGCGATGAGGTAGGCCGGCATGGCGTTGTCCTTTCGGGTTCGGCGCCGTCAGTCCTGCGGAGCCTGCGTGGAGAAACGCCGGTCATAGTGGCGCTTCTGGGCATGGGCCGCAACCAGCGCATTGCGCATCAGGATGGCCACGGTCACCGGTCCCACGCCGCCGGGCACCGGTGTGATCCAGCCGGCAGTTTCCAGGCAGCCCTCGAAATCAACATCGCCAACGGTCTGGATGGCGCCGTCCACCTCGACCTGGTTGATGCCGATATCGATCACCGCGGCACCCGGCTTTATCATGCTGGCAGTGACCAGCTTGGGCTTGCCGACTGCGACGAACACGGCATCGGCGCGGCGGGCATGCATGGCGACCGAGCGCGTCATGTGGTGGCACACGGTCACGGTTGCGCCCTCGGCCATGAGCAGGAAGGCGATCGGCTTGCCGACGATTTCCGAGTGGCCGATGACGACCGCCTCAAGGCCTTCGAGCTTCAGCCCCGTATGGCGCAGAAGTTCGACCGAGGCCATGGCGGTGCAGGGCCCAAGCGACAGGTCCTTGTAGACGATGTTGCCGATGGAGGCCGGGTGCATGCCCTCGACGTCCTTGAGCGGGTGGATGGCCGATTGCAGGTCGCGGATGTTCAGATGGGCCGGAATCGGACGCTGCAGGATGACGCCGGTCACCCGCGGGTCGGTATTGCAGGCGTTGATGGCTGCCAGAATTTCGCCTGCAGAAGCGGCGGCGGAGAAGTTGCGCTCCTCGAAGCCGATGCCGGCGCGGGTCGCGGTGCGCGCCTGGTTTCGAACGTAAAGCGCGGCTTCCGGAACCTCGCCAATGGTGATGGAGACGATCCTGACCGGCCAGCCGGTGGCGTTGAGTTCGCTCACGCCGTTGCGGACGCTCTCCAGGATACTATCGGCAACCGGTTTGCCGCGCAGCAGGTTGTGGGGGTCTTGGACGGCGGCGGCAGGCTGGGCGGCGGGCATGGTCTCGGCTCCGGCGGATAACGCAATGTAATGCCCTGATAGGCCTGCCTGCGCGCAAGATGTTGCCGGATTACGTCATGCGCTGATCTGCATGCGAAGTCCGCGGCCGTCAAACTCTGGTTCGGCAGGCAGCGAGATGTGTTCGCTGCGGGCTATGCGGGCGGCAGACCAGGCGCAGGCGCAGGCATCGAGAATGTCGTCCTCAGCGACTTCCGACTTGCGCCATTTCGGGTGTTGAAGCCGGTCGATGGGAAAGCCGCTGCGGGCCAGAAGCTCGCGCCGGAGCGCCATGCCGTCGGGATTGGGCCGCGACTTGATCTTCTTGGGCAGCGGCACCGGCTGACCGCCGTTCATGGCCCAGAAGCACAATTCCGGATGGACCTCCCATACGCGCGTTTGCAGGCCCGGCGTGATGAGGGCGTCGATCTCGCGGATCTTCGGGAACAGCATGAAGCACTGCTTCGAGACCTTGCGGGGCGGGTTGGAGTGTTCGAGATTGACGCGGCAGGAGGCGAAATAGTCTTCCTGCATCACGGCGACACGCGACGGCACGGCAAAAACCGATGACTGGCGTTCTCCAAGGCGCGAGCGGGTTTCGCCTTCGCAGGTCCGGCCCGAAAGCCGGGGAAGGCCGATGGGCATATCGACGGCAACGATATGGGCGGAAGTTGCCAGAGCTGTCTTGAAATCCGGGATGAGCGAAATTTCGGGAGCCATTGCCGGATTGCCGGTCCACGTCACCATCACCCAGCCGGCCTTGCAGCCGTCCAGTCCTGCTACAAAGAACTCAGGCATTGGTAGAGCGCACGTGGACGATGTTGCCGGTGTGAGGGGGCGCGTCGATCAGGTCGTTCCACTGGGCAAGGTCGAGCTCGTCGTGGCCGGACAGCGCGGTTGCCTCGATGACCCGGTAGACCGCGTTGCCGGCGTGGATAAGGGCCTCGCGAGCCGACGACTTCAGGATGCGCGCGGCGAACACGCCGGCGAACAGATCGCCGGTGCCGTGCGGCGGCGAGGGGAAGGCCTGGGTTTCGTGCAGCGTGGCATTCTTCGGTTCGACCAGCAGGTTGCCGATGCCCAGCGCCTGCGGGAAGGCGGAGGTGACCACCACGTTCTCTGCTCCCAGCGAGCGGGCGGCGTGGACAAGGCTGACGTTCTCGTTCCACTCGCCACCGGTCAGCACATTGAGTTCGAACCGGTTGGGCGTGATGGAATCGGCCAGTGGCAGAAGGTGGCTCTTGATGGCCTCGATCACCTCGGCCGGGACATAGGTGCCGCGAGCGTCGCCGCAGACCGGGTCGACCAGCACCTGAAACTGCTGGCGCGCATCGCGGATGCGGCGGATGAAGGACGCTGTGGCTTCCACCTGGCCAACGTCGCGGAAGTAGCCGGTCATGACGAGATCGATCTGCTGGCGCCAGTCGGCCCGCTCGAAGGCCGACAGCATGGCGTCGATGTCCTTCGCCGAGGTTACCGGGCCGGCGGGCCGCCCGTGGCCGGGATGGTGCGGCCAGATGACAGTCGGCACTTCCCAAACGTCCACGCCCAGACGGCGGGCAGCAAAGGCGGCGGCAGTATTGCCGATGTAACCGCGTGAAATGCGGGACGAGACGGAAACGATGGCCATTGGGTCTGCTTGTGCGGGTGCGATTCTGTTGGCGGGCGGATGGAGTATGGCCGAAGGAACCTCGACGGGGGAAGGGGCCTCGACCAAAGCAGGCTTGTTATTGTGCGCTGCAATATCCTAAGACATGCGCCAGAGTTTGCCTGAAAGCAGGGGTGAGGAGATGACAGTGAGGCCGCGCAGGAGCGTTCTGTACATGCCGGGGTCCAACGCCCGGGCGCTGGAGAAAGCCAGGACGCTTCCCGCCGATACGCTGATACTGGACCTGGAAGACGCAGTGGCGCCGGACGCCAAGGCGCCTGCGCGTGAGCAGGTCTGCGAGGCGGTCACGGCGGGCGGCTATGGCAATCGCGAACTGGTGATCCGCATCAACGGTCTGAATTCCCAATGGGGCATGGATGACCTCAAGGCGGCGGCCAAGGCCGGGCCTGCCGCCATCCTTGTGCCGAAGGTGTCGGAGGACGACGACATCGAGGCGGTGTCGGACGCGCTGGACGAGGCGGGCGCAGCTGAGAGCCTTCGCATCTGGGCGATGATGGAAACGCCGCTCGCCATGCTGAATGCGAAGAAGATCGCCAAGGCCGCAAAAAAGTACCCGCGCTTCGAGTGCATGGTGATGGGCACCAACGACCTCGCCAAGGAAACCGGCGCAGGACTTGGTCAAGGCCGGCTGGCGATGCTGCCGTGGCTGATGACCTGCGTGGCGGCGGCGCGGGCCTATGGACTGGTGATCGTCGATGGCGTGTACAACGATTTCCGCGACGAGGCCGGTTGCATCGCCGAATGCCAGCAGGGCAGGCTGATCGGCATGGATGGCAAGACGCTGATCCATCCCGGCCAGATCGAGCCGGCCAACGTGGCGTTCGCGCCGTCGGAGGACGACGTGGCTCAGGCGCGCGAGATCATCGCCGCGTTCGAGCTGCCTGAGAACAAGGGGCTGGGTGCGATCAATCTCAACGGCCGCATGGTGGAGCTGTTGCATTGTGAAGTTGCGCGCAAGACCGTTGCGATGCACGAGGCGATCGAGGCGATGGAGCAGGCGGCATGAGCAAGACCAACGCGGGCAACTTCTTCGAGGATTTTTCCGTCGGGCAGGTGATCCGGCATGCAGTACCGCGTACTGTGACAGAGGGCGACCGGGCTCTCTACACCGCCTTGTATGGAACCCGCTGTGCGGTGCAGTCGTCCGACGAATTCGCCCGCAGCATCGGCTATCCGCAGTCGCCGCTGGACGACATGCTGGTGTTCCACGTGGTGTTCGGCAAGACGGTGCCGGATATCTCCCTGAATGCCGTGGCGAACCTTGGCTATGCGGACTGCCGCTTCCTGGTGCCAGTCTATCCGGGCGACACGCTGAGCGCTTCGACCGAAGTGATCGGGCTCAAGGAAAACTCAAACGGCAAGACCGGGGTCGTCTATGTTCGCTCGACCGGCGTCAACCAGCGCGGCGAGACGGTGTTGCAGTTCGTGCGCTGGGTGATGGTGAGAAAGCGCGACGAGGCGGCCCCCGCGCCCGAGCCGGTGGTGCCGGAGCTGCCGTCAGAGGTGAGCGTGGACAAGCTTGGCGCGGCCTGCCCGGCGATTGATCCGGCGAAGTGGGACGCCGCGCTGTCGGGTCAGCCGCACATGTGGAGCGATTACGCAGTGGGCGAGAAGATCGACCACGTGGACGGCATGACAGTGGAAGAAGCCGAGCACATGATCGCGACGCGGCTTTATCAGAACACCGCCAAGGTGCACTTCAACCAGTTCACCGAAGGCCAGGGCCGGTTCGGCCGCCGGCTGATCTATGGCGGACATGTCATCTCGATCGCGCGGTCGCTGAGCTTCAACGGGCTGGCCAACGCATTTCACCTGGCGGCGATCAACGGGGGCGCGCACGTGGCGCCGCTGTTTGCCGGCGATACGGTGTTCGCGTGGTCGGAAGTGCTGGACAAGGCCCGCGTGCCGGGGCGCGACGACGTTGGCGCGCTGCGGATGAGACTGGTGGCAACCAAGGACCGGCCCTGCAGCGATTTTCCGCTGAGGGCTGAAGACGGCAAGTACGCAGACGGCGTGATCCTCGATCTTGATTGCTGGATGCTGCTGCCGGCCATGTGATTTTGGAATGGATTTACATCTGGTGGAATAACACCAAGGGCGCATTGCACATGTTGCAGTGCACATAGTAAACCTGCCCCACACTATCGCGAGGGCAACACTCATGGCGGGAACACCCATGAAGGAGCGGCCGCTGTCGCCGCACCTGCAGGTCTACAAGCCGATGCTGACGATGATGATGTCGATCGTGCATCGCATCACCGGGGCGGGGCTCTATTTCGGCATGGCGCTGTTCGTCTGGTGGCTGTTCGCTGCCGCCCACTCCGCGTCCTATTTCGACTTCGTGCAGGGCTTCATCGGGTCATGGTTCGGCCGGCTGGTGCTGCTGGGCTTCACCTGGGCGCTGGTGCACCACGCTCTGGGCGGACTTCGTCATCTTCTCTGGGACACTGGCCGCGGCTTCGACCTGAAGCTGATCGAGGTGCTGGCCAAGGCAAACCTGATCGGGTCGCTGGCGCTGACGCTGGTGATCTGGATCGTGGCCTACATGGTGCGTTGAGAGGGTTGATCTGATGAACATGAGAACACCCCTCAGCAAGGTCCGCGGCCTGGGCTCGGCCAAGTCCGGCACCGAACACTTCTGGCACCAGCGTCTGACGGCAGTCGCCAACGTTCCGCTGATCATCTTCCTCGTCTTCTTCTGCGTGGCGCACGTGGGTTCGTCGCAGGCTGAAATGACAGCTGCCATCGCCAACCCGCTGGTGGCGCTGATGCTGGTCTTCACCATCATCTCGGTGTGCTGGCACATGCGGCTGGGCATGCAGGTGATCATCGAGGATTACGTACACGGCGAGGGCATGAAGCTGGCCCTGCTGCTGGCCAACACGTTCTTCTGCGGCATGGTGGCGCTCACCGGGCTGTTCGCCGTTCTCAAGATTTCTTTCGGAGGCTGACGGTCTGATGGCGTCCAACAAGGCATACGAATACACCGATCACCAGTTCGACGTGGTTGTCGTCGGCGCCGGCGGAGCAGGGCTTCGCGCCACGCTGGGCTTGGCAGAGCAGGGCCTTCGCACCGCCTGCATCACCAAGGTGTTCCCGACCCGCTCGCACACGGTGGCGGCACAGGGCGGCATTGCAGCATCGTTGCAGAACATGGGTCCCGACCACTGGCAGTGGCACATGTACGACACGGTCAAGGGTTCCGACTGGCTGGGCGATACCGACGCGATGGAATATCTCGCCCGCGAGGCACCTGCGGCGGTGTACGAGCTTGAGCACTATGGCGTGCCGTTCAGCCGCACCGAGGACGGCCGGATCTACCAGCGCCCGTTCGGCGGCCACATGCAGAACTTTGGCGACGGCCCGCCGGTGCAACGCACCTGCGCGGCTGCCGACCGGACCGGGCATGCCATTCTGCACACCCTGTATGGCCAGAGCCTGAAGCACCACGCGCAGTTCTTCATCGAATATTTTGCCA
>CAZYKZ010000145.1:1404-6492 GCA_964648175.1 uncultured Anderseniella sp. | reverse complement strand
TCAGGCCCACCGGCACGCCGTGCAGCGCGCCAAGCGCATTGCCCTTGCGGCGGATGGCGTCGAGTTCCTCGGCCTGCTCCAGTGCGCCCATCGCATCGACGTGTGCCCACGCGCCGATGCCTTCATCGGTCTCCATGATGCGGTCGAGGCAAGCCTTGACCAGATCGACCGAAGTCAACTGACCTTCGGCAATCCGGCTGCGCGCCTCGGCCGCTGTGAGTTGGCACAACATGTCAGTTCTTCAACCCGCCGCCTACTGCACGTACGGACCGAACAGGTAGTCGGGCAGCCACAGGGCAATGCCCGGGAACTGGTAGAGCAGGAACATGGTGAAGATGACGATCGCCAGATAGGGCATGATGCCCTTGAAGATCTGGATCAGGTCGATCTCGCCTCGCAACACGCCCTTTAGATAGTAGGCCGACATGGCCATGGGCGGTGTCAGGAACGATGTCTGCAGGTTCAGCGCCACCAGCATCGCGAAGAAATAGGGGTTCACGTTGAAGTGGTCGAGAAGAGGCAGGAATATCGGCACGAAGATGATGACGATTTCCGACCATTCCAGCGGCCAGCCGAGCACGAAAATGATTGCCTGGGCCAGCATCAGGAACTGCCACGGCGCCATGTCCATGGACTTGACCCATTCGGAGATGAGGTCGTGTCCGCCGAGATAGGAGAATACCGAGGCAAAGGTCCACGAACCCACGAACAGCCAGCACACCATCGCCGTGGCCTTCGCGGTCAGGTAGACGCTCTCGCGCAGCTTGCTCCAGAGGCTGGATGCGCTGTGACGCATGCAGGCCGCTGTGAGCCCCAATACACCTGCGACGATCGGGATTTCGATCATGGCCTTGGTGGTCGGCTCCTTGGCGACCAGCATGTAGATGGCTAGGCCTGCGGCGGCCGCGCCGTACATCAGCGGGTTGCGGCCAATCAGGCAATTCTTCAGCACCTGCGCCGGGCTGAGATAGATGGCCGCCAGCACGATACCGCCCAGTGAGCCCATGGCTGCAGCTTCGGCCGGTGTTGCAAGACCACCGAGAATGGAGCCGAGAACCAGGCCGATCAGCACGGTCAGCGGGATGAAGTTCACCACCAGGTCAGCGTAGATCTGCGCGGTTGGCGGCACGTCCTTCAGGTCTGGCTTGGGGGCCAGCGACGGGTTGATCATGACCCGTACGATCACGTGGATGATGTAGAAACTGGCGAGCAGCAGGCCCGGGAACACTGCGGCCGCGTACAGGCGCAGCGGCGACAGTTCGGCAATGGCGGCATAGACAATCAGCATGATCGAGGGCGGAATCAGGATGCCCAGCGTGCCGCCGGCACAGATGACGCCCGAGGCGAATTCCTTGTTGTAGCGGGCATTGGCCATGGCCGGGAACGCCAGCAGGCCCATCAGCGTCACCACGGCGCCGACGATGCCGGATGCCGTGGAGAACACAGCGCAAGTGATGAGCGCGGCAATGGCCATGGAGCCGGGCAGGTTGCGCGCGGCCATCTGAAGCGAGTCGAACAGCCGGTTCACGATGTTGGCGCGCTCGACGATGTAACCCATGAACAGGAACAGCGGAATGGCGACCAGCGTGTCGTTCGACATCACCGAGTAGGTGTTCTGGTTCAGCAGGTAGAAGATCTGGTTCTGGAACAGATCGCCGACCGAAGTGATCGAGTCGTAATTGAAGTAGGCGTAGTAGCCAAACCCCACGCCCATCGCCAGCAGGGTGAACGCAATTGGAAAGCCCAGCAGCACCAGTACGATGAACAGGCACAGCATCAGGATGGCGACTTCAGGATTCGTCATTTCTCATGAACTCCAGCGGCTTCGAGCGCGAGCATGTGTAGGGGAAATCAGGCTTTGTCCTTTGAGGCCTCGCCAGCGAGCAGGATATCTTCCGTTTCGCGTACGTCTTCGAGCCGTTCCAGCCATACGCCTTCACGCATTGCCTTCCAGCAGCGCAAGATCTCCGCGATGCCCTGCACGATCATCAGGAATCCGGCCAGCGGGATGAGCGTCTTGAAGAAGTAGATCTGGATGCGCGCGGGGGAGTTCCAGCTCACCTCTGCGTAGCGCCAGCTGTCCTTGGCGATTTCGGCGCCGTACCAGAACAGGGCCAGCATGCCGGGGAAGAAGAACAGCACATAAAGCACGAAATCGATTTTCGCCTGGGTCTTCACCGAGAGCAGGCGGTAGATCACGTCGCCGCGCACATGGGCGTCCTGGGCGAGGGTATAGGGTCCCGCCATCAGGAAAAGGGCGCCGTACATCTGGATCATCATGTCGAAGGACCAGACCGTCGGAGCGTTCAGCACGTAGCGCACGAACACTTCATAGGAGACGCCGAACGTCAGGATCAGAATGCACCATCCGAAGGCGCGTCCGACCCAGATGCTCAGGCTTTCAATGGAATGAATGAACGGAACCAAGATCCCCTCCCGGTCATGTGTATTGCGCCCGCAGCATGAGCGCTGCAGGCGTGAGGTCCAGAAATCGTCGCAATCCCAGGGAGCAACGAGGCCCGCAGGATTTCGCCTGCGGGCCTGTCCGGGTTTAGCTGAAGTAGTGCTTGTACGCCAGCTTGTAGTCGGGCTGGTTCAGGTTGAGGTAACCCATCACGTTCTTGGCATATGCCTTCTGCGATTCGATCACCTTGGCGAAGAACGGATCTTCACCCGAGATGCGCTCGACAACCTTGTCCCAGGCATCAAGCTGGGCAGCCATGACGTCGTCGGGCGTGCGGTGAGCGTTGACGCCCTGTTCGGTCGTCAGCTTCACCAGGTCGTCGGCGTAACGCTTGGTGTTGTTCCAGTAGAAGTTGGAGCTCTCGGCTTCCGACGCATAGCGCAGGATGGACTGCTGCTCAGGCGAGAGCGAGTCGTACATCTTCTTGTTGAAGGTGCACTCGAAGAACTCCTGCGACTGGTGGAACGAGGCCAGCATGTATTCCTTGGCCACGTCCTGCATGCCGAAGTCGCGGTCCGAGGTCGGGTTGTTGAACTCGGCCGCGTCAATCAGGCCCGACTTCATGGCCGGCTGGATTTCGCCGCCTGGCAGCTGCACCACGGACATGCCCATTTCCAGCATGACGTCTGCGGCAAGACCAACCGTGCGGTACTTCAGACCCTGGATCTGGGACACGTCGGTGATCTGCTTCTTGAACCAGCCGAGCGGCTGGGCAGGCATCGGCGAGTTGAAGAAGGATACGACGTTCAGGCCAAGCGAGCCCATCAGTTCGTCGAACAGTTCCTGGCCGCCGCCATAGTAGATCCAGCCCAGCACTTCGTTCGAGGACCAGCCGAAGCAGGGGCCGGTGCCGAACAGCGAGGCGGTCTTGGACTTGGAGTACCAGTAGGCCGGCACATAGTGGGCCGCATCGAGAACGCCACGGTGCACGGCGTCCTGCATCTGCGAGGTCTTAACGACGGAGTCGACCGGCAGAAGCTCGATCTTCATGTCGCTGGACATGGCGTTGACGCGGTTCACGTAGGACTGGGCGTTCTCGAGGAAGATGCCGCCGCCCCAGGCAGCCTGCATCTTGATCGTCTTGGCCTGCGACCGGGCAATGCTCGGAGCCGCCAGGCCGGCGACGGTGGCGACGCCAGCGCCAGTCAGAAACTTGCGGCGGGATGCGGTGGTATTTACGGATTTCGTTTCGCTCATTGTATTCCTCCCAATGGGTGCAGTTCACACTGCATGCAGTTCACCTACGGCTGGACTTCAAGAGTCACAACATGCCATTCCGCAATGTGGCCATCCGCCTGCGTGCGATACCGAACGTCACTTTCGTTGCCGGGCAATCTCAAGCCCGGGGCGAGCGTATTGGACCGGGGTCAACACGGCAAGTACCGTTGTCCCGGCATCCTTGCACGGCCGGTTCGGGCGCCACGCATCAAGGTTGCCGGCGGCCACGTGCTTCAACCCGCCTGGTTTTGAGCCGCCTCGTTTATCAGCCAATCGGCAACCTTCTTCTGCTTCTCGTTGAGGGACTTGCCGTGAGGCCGGGTCAGGAAATAGCCGCTGTTTGTCGGCAGCTCTCTCGACGACAGCCGTTTCAATTCGCCACGCTGGATCGCCGGGTTCAAAAGCACCGTTGGTCCAAGGAGGATGCCGAGTCCGAGCCTGGCGGCCTCATACGCATATGGGAACAAGTCGAATGTCAGCTGGCGGTTGGGCTTGGTGCGAGACCCTACCATCCTGAACCAGTCTTCCCATGGCGCGCTGCCATCCTGCACGCTGATCAGTGGCAGCGACTCCCAGTCTTCTGTTGCCATCGAAGGGCTGCATACCGGCGTGACCCGATCCATGAACAGGCAGTGCGCATTGGAATCCAGGAAATCGCCGCTACCAAACTCGATGACGAAGTCCGGCTCCAGCCTTGCTTCCGGATAGTCGAAGTCCTTGCCATACAGCGCTATGCCCACATCCGGTACCTGTTGTGCAAGGCGGTGCAAGCGCGGCAGCAGCCAGTACATTGCGATGCCGGGCTGCAAGGCAATGGTTATCGTATCGTGCATGCGCCCGGAGAACATGGATTCCGTCGAACTGGTGATGGACAATAGCGGGCCTTGCACCATCGCAAGATAGTCGGCACCTTGCGGGGTGAGGGCGACGCCACGTCTGCCTCTGGCAAACAGCCTGGTCTTGCATTCCTGTTCCAGGGCCTGGATATGCTGACTGATTGCAGCCTGGGTCAGTCCCAGTTCCTCAGCCGCCTTGGTGAAGCTGGCGTGCCTGGCCGCAGCCTCGAAACTGCGGACCCAGGACAGATTCGTTGGTCGAAGTGACATAAGACTGCTTATCAAATTCTGTGTTTTAGTTAATTTGATTAATGGCAGATTGATAGATACAATTCAACAGTTGCGCAGTTGACGCTGGGTGATTAAAGAGCGTCCTGTTGTTGATGCACTGAAAGACAACTGTTTGGAAATTGGAGTCCATGCTTGAAGGACTGAAGCCGCTTTCGAAGTTGCGCGAGCTGCTCGTGGAGATGGAAATCGAGCTGGGTCTGGACAAGCTGGCCCCTGGTGAACGAGACGTGTTTTACGCCTTTCTTGCCGAGAGCGACGGGGCGGGCAGCGTCGTGACGA
>CAZYKZ010000145.1:0-1304 GCA_964648175.1 uncultured Anderseniella sp. | reverse complement strand
GACGTGTTTTACGCCTTTCTTGCCGAGAGCGACGGGGCGGGCAGCGTCGTGACGACCACAGAAGTCCGGAACAGCCGGATTTTGATGGATATGTCGGATCCCACCATGTACCGGCACATCGTCACCCTTATCGAGAAGGGGGTCCTGGCGCTCGCGCCGGGCCGGCGTCGAGGCGCCTACATCGTTGATTGTGACTTGTCCAAGATCCGGGATGGTCAAACAGTTTCCTGAACTGTTCCAATTGCCCTTCGGCTGCCTGCGAAGCCCCGGCCAAACCTTTGGTGGGCCCATGTGCGACTGAATGTTGCTTTAATTTCAAGTCGATAAAACCCCTGATCCATAGTCAGATTGTCTGTATTAGGCATTTCTACATAGGGCGGGGATTCGCGATTTGGGCCGTGATTTCGAGCTCGGTTTCCAGTTCTGGGGATATATAAGGGATGAATGGTTGTGGCCGACGCTTGTTACTTCGGCGACTTATTCTGCATTGGTCTGGCTTACACTTGAATTAGTCTCTCCACTACAACGTCAACTTCTGCCCGGCGTGGCTGATATCGGACTGGTTCTTTTCCTCCCGCATGGGGTCCGCATACTTTCAGCCTGGCTTTACGGATGGAAGTCAATTCTTCATCTGCTGCCCGGCAGCGCCTTCGGAGCATATCTGGTCTTTGGCCCGGCCAGTTTTAGTTCGCCCGTAGCCTGGACGATTCCTCTGGTATCCATTTGTGGTTACATCGGCATCCTGACGATGCGCTCAACGACACGGGCCAGGGCGAAGCTGCTGAATGGTCGCGATCTCAACTGGAAGCAGATCATTCTGGCAGGCGTAATGGCATCCCTGGTCGACAGTGCCGGGCATCTGCTGATATTCGGCTTTCCTGCACCTGAGGTTTTCGCCTTCCTGATCGGAGACACCCTGGGAACCGTGGCTCTGCTGTTCGGGCTGGTTTTCGTTTTACGATTGTGGCGGACAGTCAAAACCCGGTGAATTGTGCTCGTTTGACAGCGGGCACTCTGGCGCTTTCAACATGTTGGTGTTGTTCCCCCTCCCAGGCGGCTTGTCTTCGTCGGGACGGGTTTCTGCGGGTGACTTTCCGCCAATGTGGCATAGCTCGATGTGGGTGGTCTGCTAACAGACTGCGATGATCCGCCCCCGCTCGTGTTGAACAATCCGATGGACCCCGGCTCTTCAAATCCCGGCAGCTTGTAGTGAAGAGGGCTTGTGTTGGTGCAACCAGGTTCTCGCAAGGAGAGAGCTTGCCGCACATATGAAAACCGGCCCGGGGCGAACCCCGGACCGGCCG
>CAZYKZ010000144.1:0-6543 GCA_964648175.1 uncultured Anderseniella sp. | reverse complement strand
GGCGGTTACGTGGCGCACGAGTGCATCATCGACATGCGCGACGTGAAGGAGAAGACCGGCATCGGCGTGGAGGACGTGGCCAAGCGGCTGGTGGACTATGGCTTCCATGCGCCCACCATGAGCTGGCCGGTGCCGGAGACGCTGATGATCGAGCCGACCGAGTCCGAGTGCCAGCAGGAGATCGACCGGTTCTGCGATGCGATGATCCAGATCCGCGCCGAGATCGCCGAGGTGGAAAATGGCAAGGCGGACAAGGTCAACAACGTGCTGCGCAACGCACCGCACACGCACCGGGCGCTGCTGGAAGACTGGACGCGGCCCTATAGCCGCGAGCAGGCCTATTTCCCGCTGCATACCCAGCGCGACGACAAGTACTGGCCGCCGGTGGCGCGTGTCGACAACGTGTACGGCGACCGGCACGTGGTGTGCACCTGCCCGCCGCTGGAGGCTTATGCCGAGGCTGCGGAGTAGCCCTCAGACGCGCTCGAGGGCGCAGGCAATGCCCTGACCCACGCCGATGCACATGGTGGCAAGCGCGAGCTTGCCACCTTTTTCATGGAGCTCGAGTGCAGCCGTGCCGGCAATGCGCGCGCCCGACATGCCGAGCGGATGACCCAGCGCGATGGCGCCGCCATTGGGATTCACGTGCTCTGCATCATCACCGATGCCCAGTTCGCGCAGCACGGCGATGCCTTGCGCGGCGAATGCCTCGTTCAGTTCGATCACGTCGAAGTCAGATGGCTTCATGCCCAATCGTGCGCACAATTTCAGCGTGGCAGGCACCGGGCCGATGCCCATGATGCGCGGCGCAACGCCAGCGGTCGCGCCGCCGATGATGCGGGCAATGGGGGTCAAGCCATGCTTTGCCGCCGCGGCTTCGGACGCAATGATCATGGCGGCCGCACCATCGTTGACGCCGGATGCATTGCCGGCGGTGACGGAGCCGCCTTCGCGGAACGGCGCCTTCAGCTTTGCAAGCTGCTCGGCCGTGGTGTCCGGTCGCGGGTGTTCGTCAGTATCGACCACCGTGTCGCCCTTGCGGCCCGGAATGGTGACCGGCGTGATTTCCCTGGCCAGCCGGCCCGACGCCATGGCCCTGCCCGCCTTGGCTTGCGAGCGCAGGGCGAAGGCGTCCTGGTCCTCGCGGGAGACCTGATAGTCCTCGGCGACGTTCTCTGCCGTCTCGGGCATGGAATCGACGCCGTACTGCTGCTTCATGAGCGGGTTGATGAAGCGCCAGCCGATGGTGGTGTCGTAGACCGCGTTGTCGCGCGAGAAGGCGGTGGACGCCTTGGGCATGACGAACGGCGCGCGGGTCATGCTTTCAACGCCGCCTGCAACGCAGATGTCCGCCTCGCCCGCCTTGATGGCGCGGGCAGCGGTCAGCATGGCGTCCATGCCGGAGCCGCACAGCCGGTTGATGGTGGCGGCGGGTACCGCTTGCGGCAGGCCCGCCAGCAGCCAGGACATGCGCGCCACGTTGCGATTGTCCTCGCCGGCCTGGTTGGCGCAGCCGTAGATCACGTCGTCGATTGCCGCCCAGTCGACGCCCGCATTGCGCGCCATCAGAGCCTTCAGCGGCACCGCGCCAAGGTCATCTGTGCGAACGTTGGCCAGCGCCCCGCCGAAGCGGCCGATGGGCGTGCGGATGTAGTCGCAGATGAAGGCCTCAGCCATTGCGCTTGAGCCACTTCCACGTTGCCGGGAAGACGATGGCTGCAAGGATCAGCTTGGCAATGTCGCCGGGGATGAACGGCAGGAGACCGAACTGCACGGCCTTCTCGTAACCGATCAGCGTGCCAAGCCAGCCCAGGCCCAGCGCATAGATGGCAAGCGTACCGGCCAGCATGGCAAGGCCCATGGTCAGCACGTTGCGGTCAAAACCGCGCTCGGCCAGCCAGCCAGTGATGCCGGCGGCAAGAACGAAACCGGCAAGGTAGCCGCCGGTCGGGCCGGCCATGTAGGCAAGGCCGATGCCCTTTTCCGGCGTGCCGGCGAACACCGGCAGGCCAAGCGCGCCTTCGAGCAGGTAGAGCGCGACGGTGGCCATGCCAAGGCGCCAGCCGAACGCGGCCCCAAGGCCCAGCACCACGAAGGTCTGCATGGTCATAGGCACCGGCCAGAACGGTACCTGCACCTTGGCCGACGCCCACAGCAGCAGCGAGCCGGCGATGGCCAGCAGCACGTTCTGGGCCATGGAAAGGCTGCCGTTCCTGCCCAGCACGGACTGGGTGAGCGTTGGCATGGAGGCGGTGGCTGACGTCATGATGGGGACCCCTGCTTGTCGTTGAAGGCTTTAAACCGGTATTCAATGGCTATATTAGCCTTTGGCACGACCTGCAACAGCACTAAAGTTCTTGTCCTCATGAGTGAGTTGAGTTTCGACCAGGCCTTCGAGGCCGCGCACGGGCGCGCCGTGGACGTAAGCCCGCTGGTGCGGCGCGTCACCTGCAACAATCCAGGGCCGTTCACCTTCAAGGGCACCAACTCCTACATCGTGGGCCGTGGCAAGGTTGCGATCATCGACCCCGGTCCGGAGGACGAGGATCATCTCGCCGCCCTGCTCGATGCGGTCCGCGGCGAGACGGTGACCCACATCATCGTCACCCATACGCACCGGGATCACTCACCGCTCACTCGCGAACTCAAGGCGGCAACCGGCGCCACCACCTATGGCTACGGTCCGCACGGGTCGGGCCGGCCTGCCAAGGCGATCACGTCGGGTGACATCACGCTCGACGCCGCCGGCGACCACGAGTTCCAGCCGGACGTGACGATCGGCCATGGCGACGTGATCGAGGGCGCGGGCTGGACGCTTGAAAGCGTGTTCACGCCGGGCCACTGCTCCAACCACCTTGCCTTCGCGCTGCCGCAGGAGCGGGTGCTGTTTTCCGGCGACCACGTGATGGCGTGGTCCACCTCGGTCATCGCGCCGCCGGACGGACACATGGCGGATTATTTCGCCTCGCTGCGCACGCTGATGGAGCGGACGGACGACAAGGTCTACCTGCCCGGTCACGGCCCAGCCAAGACTGATCCACAGCGGTTTGCCCGCGCGTTCCTGGGTCACCGGCAAATGCGCGAGAAGGCCGTGCTGCAGCGGATCAGGGGTGGCGAGCGCACCATCATGGGCGTCGTGAAGCGGGTCTATGCCGGCGTCGACCCGAAGCTGCACAATGCCGCGGCCTTGTCCACGCTCGCCCATGTCGAGCACCTGATCGAGCAAGGCCTCGTCAGGTCGCACGGAGCGCTGGCGCTGGATACCGAGTACGAGGCGGTGTGATATGAGCCTGGCCAGACTGGCAGGGCTCGGGTTTGCGCTGGTTGCAGCCGGCATCGGGATATCGGCCTGGCTCATGTGGACGCCAGACCTGCCGCGAAGCGAGCTCGAGGCAAAGTATCTCGAACAACCCGGCGACCTGATGGAGGTGGACGGCGTTCGCCTGCACGTGCGCGACCGGGGTCCGCGCGACGCGCCAGCCGTCATCATGATCCACGGCACGGCATCGCACCTGCAAAGCTGGGACGACTGGGCGGCCGGGCTTGAAGGCAGCTTCCGGGTGGTGCGGCTCGACCTGCCCGGACACGGCCTGTCTTCACCCGATCCCACCGGCGATTATTCCGATGAGCGCACCATTGCGCTGCTGGCGGGGCTGATGGACCAGCTTGGCCTCGCGAAAGCCAGCATCATCGGCAGTTCGCTTGGCGGGCGCATCGCCTGGAAGTTTGCCGCCGCCCATCCGGACAGGACGGCCAAGCTGGTGCTGGTGTCACCCGACGGATTTGCCAGCCCTGGCTTCGAGTACGGCAAGGCGCCGGAGGTGCCGGCCTCGCTCAGCCTGATGAAGCATTTCCTGCCGAAGCGGCTGCTGCGTCCGCAGCTGGCGGCGGCCTATGCCGACGGCAACAAGATGAGCGAGGCCACATTGCAGCGCTATCATGACCTGATGCGCGCGCCCGGCAACCGCGAGGCGCTGCTGGAGCGGATGCGCCAGACCGTGCTGGAGCCGCCGGAGCCGTACCTCGAAAAGATCACGGCGCCCACCCTGCTGGTCTGGGGCGAGCAGGACCGGATGATCCCTGTCAGCAACGCGCAGGACTATCTGCGGGTAATGCCCAACGCAAAACTCGTCACCTTCCCGGATCTGGGCCACGTACCGCAGGAAGAGGCGCCGGAAAGATCGCTCCAACCGGTCAGGGCGTTTCTTGAACGGCCCTGAGTGGCAGCTCAACCGGCGGTCGGCAGGACGTAATCCTTGAACTGCTCGCGCAGGGTGAGCTTGGAGATCTTGCCGGTAGCGGTGTGCGGGATCTCGTCGACGAAGGCGACGTCATCCGGCATCCACCACTTGGCAATCTTGCCTTCGAGGTGCTTGAGAACATCATCCTTGCTCACCTCGGCGCCCTTCTTCTTCACGATCACCAGTAGCGGGCGCTCGTCCCACTTGGGGTGCGGCATGCCGATGGCGGCGGCTTCCGCCACGCCGGGGCAGCCGACTGCCGCGTTCTCCAGGTCGATGGAGGAAATCCACTCGCCGCCCGACTTGATGACGTCCTTGGAGCGGTCGGTGATCTGCATGTAGCCGTACTCGTCCAGCGTCGCCACGTCGCCGGTATCGAACCAGCCTTCGGCGTCGAAGGCGTCGGCACCGTCGCCCTTGGCATAGGACTTTGCGATGGCGGGTCCGCGCACCTTGAGACGGCCGAACACCTTGCCATCGTGCGGCAGATCCTTGCCCTCGTCGTCGGTGATCTTCATCTCGACCGAATAGGCCGGGCGGCCCTGCTTCAGCTTGACCTTCCACCACTCGTCGTCGCTCAGGTGCTCAAGTCCGCCCTTGCGGGTGCCGAGCGAACCCAGCGGCGACATTTCGGTCATGCCCCAGGCGTGGATGACGCGGGTGTCATACTTGTCCTCGAAGGCCTTCATCATGGCTTCGGGACAAGCCGAGCCGCCGATCACCACCTTTTCAAGATGCGGCAGTTTGAGGTCCGGGTTCTGTTCGAGGTATTGCAGCAGCATCAGCCACACCGTGGGCACGGCAGCGGTGGCCGTCACCTTCTCGGTGTCGAGCAGTTCGTAGATCGCTTCGCCGTCCATGCGCGGACCGGGCATCACCATCTTGGCGCCGGACAGCGGCACCGAGAAGGCCAGCGACCAGGCATTGGCGTGGAACATCGGCACCACCGGCATCCACACGTCCTTCGACGCCATGCACAGCGCATCGCCGCCGCTCGACACCAGCGCGTGCAACACGTTGGAGCGGTGCGAATAGACCACGCCCTTCGGGTTGCCCGTGGTGCCGGAGGTATAGCACATGCCGCAGGCGGTGTTCTCGTCGAAGCTTGGCCAGGCAAAGCCCGTGTCACCCTGCCCGATCAGTTCCTCGTAGGTGATGACGTTCTTGAGCGACGTCTGGGGCATGTGCTCGCCGTCGGTCATGACGACGAAGCCCTTCACCTTCGGCAGCTTGTCCTGCACCGCTTCAAGGATCGGCACGAAGCTGAGGTCGAGGAACACCCACTTCCCCTCGCCGTGATTGATCACGTAGATCAACTGGTCGGCGAACAGGCGCGGGTTGAGCGTATGCACCACGCAACCCAGCCCCATGATGCCATACCAGGTTTCCATGTGGCGGTAGCCGTTCCAGGACATGGTGCAGACCACGTCACCGAGCTTCAGGCCGAGCCGGCCTTGCGCGGCTGACGCCAGCGCGCGGGCGCGATGGTCGAGGTCGCGGTAGGTCATGCGGGAAATGTCGCCCTCGACGCGGCGCGACACGATCTCGCGGGTGCCATGCCACTGCGATGCGTGATCCAGAATGGTATGAACCAGCAATGGCCAGTCCTGCATCAGTCCCAGCATGACGTCTCCTCAAACTCACTGTTCTTGATCGTTGCGCCGGATATTAGCGCCTCAGCCGCGCGGATCAATCGGCACCTTGCCCTTGAGGCCCAGAATTTCCTCCAGCATGCGGCCGCCGGCCAGCACTTCGCCATCACAGTTGGGCCGGCCCACGATCTGGATGCCCACGGGCAGTTCCTCACCGGTGAAGCCGGCCGGAATGGACAGCGCGGGCGAGCAGACATTGGTGATGGCGTAGACGATGGCGAGCCAGTCGATATAGGTCTCGAAGTTGTGGCCGTCGCATTCGGCCACGTAGCGCTGCTCGACCGGATAGGGGGCAACGATGGTCGCCGGGCACAGCAGCAGGTCGTAGCTGTCGAAGAAGTCGAGCGTGCGCTGGAACATGGCGGCGCGCTGGTGGTCGGCCTTGACGATGTCATCGGCGGTGAGTGCGAGGCCCTTCTCGATGTTCCAGATCACCTCGGGCTTGAGCTTGTCGCGATGGGCTTCCAGCAGCGGTTTCATGCCGGTGGCGAAGGACAGCGCGCGCAGGATCTGGAAGCATTCGTGCGCTTCGCTCAGGTCCGGGTGCGCCTCCTCCACGATGACGCCCGCGTCCTCGAAGCGGCGGGCGGCCGCCTCGACGATCTTCGCCACCTCCGGGTCCACTGGCGTGATGCCGAGGTCGCGCGAGA
>CAZYKZ010000143.1:0-6557 GCA_964648175.1 uncultured Anderseniella sp. | reverse complement strand
GTTGTTTCTGAACCACCGGTACATGAGGCAAAGCTGCCACAGGCCGCTTTCGATTGTGTGAAGCTCCGGTCCACGAGACAGCACGGATCCGGCGTGAGCACTGTTTGAAAGGCGGTCGAGGGGATTGGGCAGAAGCAAGCTGCCAGCATAAGCCCCCCGGAGCACAAGCGGCCCCAAGTGGGTCGTCATGACGAACACGAGTACCAGAACCGCCAGAAACCAAACATGTCATCTGGAAGGTCCGGAAAGGTACTTTTCAAGCGGTTCACGAACTCCGCCACTTGCACCGGATTTTCCTCAAGAGCCTCTGCATGCACATTCGCCGCGAGGACAACGAATTCCTCGAACGAACGAGCAGCTTCACGGATCCTGATATCCGGACCACTTGATATGTCCGCCACATAGACCGTGTCGTCGCAAAGGCCAGACGGATTCCTCCTGAAGAGGATCGGATCACCCTCCGCAAATCCGATAACCACATATCCCTCAAGCCCGGGAAGCGTGGCCTCGGCCCTGTTCATGTAGATCAGGGCGTCAGTTGAAGACGCTCTGTTTCGCTGAAAAAAGATAACAAATCCGATCTGAACACCCTTCAGCTCATACATGGTACAGAAGTCACGGTATGCCTTTGGCAATCCCAATTCTTCCGCCACATTGGTGTCTATCGCGCTCCCACCCTCGCTTCTGCAGAACTCCGGATCGCCGACAATCCCATGGATGCCGGGCCAATCCGCATAGAAGCCAAGTACTTCGTCGATGTTTTTCAGCATGATCAAGCTGCCTACGGAGCACAATTTCCAACGTAATTAATTATTTCTGCATCCAACCCGGAAGTGGGAACAAAATTTTCCATAGCCATAATCTTGGAGGAACACGGTATTACGCCGATATTGACAGCAAACAGGACAACCAGCATATCCAGAAGTGTTCGGCATTTTGAATGACTACTACTCACGGAATGGATTTCCAAGGGCTGGAGGTCGGCATGGCAGTATACGAAGTGCGGCTCTTGTTTGATTGGTTTGGTCCCAGCTTGGACAGCTTGCACCACGGTCCTTGCTTGTGGGGCATGAACGAAGCCGCCAAAACAGCATACGGGTATGATGGAATAGAAAGGCACTTGCCGTTGTCGGATGAGACCAAGGCGCGTCTTGCCGAGCTTTCAAGGCTGCACAATTCCTCACTGGACTGGAATGATCCAGGCGGTCCAAGGCCATGGTCGACGGAGGAACTTGAACGTTTCGATGTGAAGGCCCGAGCCCTGTTGCGTGATTTGCAGGCCGAACTCGGGGAACAGTACTCGGTCTGGTATGATCCTCTTTGATATCAAGACAGGCTTCGGGCAGAGCTCCCCATTAACCCCGTCCAATATGCCGCAAGGGCCGGAAATTGACATTTGGGCCCCGAATCCGCATATATGGCCCTGTACGTTCCGGCGCCGTGAGAGTGGTGCCGAGAAGGGGCAGCAAGGCATCCGGCCTTTTGCCCGGCACCCATCAACCTCGCGACCGAGGCGGCAGCACAAGCGCTCCGCCCGTATCTCGCATACAGAACGGTACCCAATACTACATGTCATTCGACACGCTTGGCCTTAGCGAAAAGGTCCTTTCCGCCGTCAAGGCAGCCGGTTTCAACGAACCCACCAAGATCCAGGCAGAAGCCATTCCGCCCGCGCTCGAGCGCAAGGACGTGCTGGGCCTGGCCCAGACCGGCTCCGGCAAGACGGCCGCCTTCACCCTTCCCATGCTGACGCTGCTCGAAAAGGGCCGCGCCCGGGCGCGCATGCCGCGCACGCTCATTCTCGAGCCGACGCGCGAACTGGCAGCCCAGGTGCACGAAGCCTTCAAGCTGCTCGGCAAGAACCACAAGCTGAACATCGCGCTGCTGATGGGCGGGGTGTCGTTCGAGGAGCAGAACAAGATCATCGACCGTGGCGCCGACGTCCTCATCGCCACGCCGGGCCGCCTGCTCGACCACATGGAGCGCGGCAAGCTGATGCTCACCCACATCGAGATCTTCGTGGTCGACGAGGCCGACCGGATGCTCGACATGGGCTTCATCCCGGACATCGAGCGCATCTGCAAGATGCTGCCGCTGACCAAGCAGACGCTGTTCTTCTCGGCCACCATGCCGCCGGAAATCCAGCGCATCACCAACCAGTTCCTGCATGCGCCCGTGGAAATCAAGGCGCAGGCGCTGTCCTCCACCGCCGAGACGATCACCCAGAAGGCGGTCTATTCGCCGTCGGACGAGAAGGAAAAGCGCGACTTCCTGAGGAGCCTGCTGCGCACGCACGAGGCCGAAGTGAAGAACGGCATCATCTTCGCCAACCGCAAGACCACCGTGGCGGTGCTGGAGAAGTCGCTGCAGAAGCATGGCTTCTCATGCGGCGCGCTGCACGGCGACATGGACCAGCAGTCGCGCCTGCGCACGCTGGACGCCTTCCGCAACAACAAGATCACCTACCTGATCGCCTCCGACGTGGCCGCCCGCGGCTTGGACATTCCGGAAGTGAGCCACGTCTACAATTTCGACGTGCCGGTCCATTCCGAGGACTACGTGCACCGTATCGGCCGCACCGGCCGCGCCGGCCGCCTCGGCAATGCCTACACGATGGTCACCTGGTCCGAGTTCAAGGCCTGGAAGGACATCGAGGAGCTGATCAAGAAACAGATCGAGTGGGACGGCGAGGAACCTTCGGCGGAAGAGATCGCCGAGTCCATCGCCTCGCGCGGCAAGCGCCGGCGTGGCGCAAAGCCTGCCGGTCCGAAGGGCAAGGCGGCTTCACCGAAGAAGGATACGGCCCCGCGCAAGGAGCGCGAGGACAAACCGGCGGCGGCCAAGCCCGAACCGGTGGAAGCGAAAGCCGAGACGGTGGAAGACAAGCCGCAGCGCGATGAACGCCCGCGGCGCGAACGTGGCGACCGCAATGACCGCAATGACCGTGGCGAACGCCGTGGCCGTGGTGGGCGTGATCGCGATCACGACAACGATGACCGGATGCCGGCCAGCTTCACCGAAGACAACATGCCGGCTTTCCTGGCCCGGCCGGTGCGGGCTGCAGCAGGCTAAGCTGCGTCTCCGAGAGCAGGCTTTGCCGGCAGCGGCTTCTTGCCGATGCGGTTGTCACTGCTGAACAGCGCGAGGAAATCGCCGCGCCAGCCGATGCGTTCACGCGTCTGCATGGCGACGGCGCCGATCCACACGAGTTCTCCGGCAATCGCCGCGATGCCGATGCCCATGATGCCCATCGACGGCACAAGCAGGCTGGCCAGCGCCAGAATGATGACGGCCGAGGCAAGGCAGGTTCGGCCCAGCGCCGCCTGCCCGCCGCCGAGCGACAACAGGTGCACGTTGATGCCGCCCATGGCGCGAATGCCTTGCGCGACCAGCAGCAGCATCAGCACCGGCAACGCCGCCACGTATGCAGGCCCGAACAGGCCCAGGAACCAGTGGCCCAGCACCGAAAATCCGGCCAGTGCGGCGGCAATCACACCGACGCAGGCCAGGTTGGTGCGCATGAGCAGTGTGCGGGCCTGGGCGGCATCGCGCTCGTGCAGCGCGCCGGTCAGGTCACGCAGCACGAACTGCTGCGAGGCTTGCGTGAAGAAACCGACGAGCGCGGTGAGCCGGATGGCGATGCCGACCAGCGCCACGTCGGCCTTGGGCAGCAGCATGGTGGCAACGAGCGTGAGATAGTCCGCCATGGCCATCAGCGCCATGGCCACGATGATCAGCGGGGCTGCGCGCGACGCCCAGGTCTTGCCGAGCCGCACCGAAGTTGTGTCGCGTCCCAGCCCCGTGATGCCGTGTCCGTCGAGCACCCTGCCCGTCGTCCAGGCGGTCAGATAGCTGAGCACCAGGAAGGCGCCGGCGACAACGCCGAGCGACAATCCACCGGTGAAGAACACCCAGCCGCCAACGAACACCAGCAACAGCAGCGTCTTCATCACGAAGTCGGGGATGATGGTGAGCATGTAGCGGCGAACCGCGTTTGCCGCCGATCCGTTGAGGCGGATGATCGCCGTCGCCGGCGACACTGCAAGACCTGCGATGACCGCGAGCCGGGTCACGCTATCGACCGGCGCGAGCAGCATGAACGCGATGCCCGCCAGCGACAGCAGCAGCGCGTACTTGCCGATATCATAGGCGGCCTTGTTCATGAACTGGTCGGCCATGCCCGGCTTGCCGCGCGCGTGATAGCGCGCAAGCGCCGTCAGTCCGAGGGTGGGATATCCCGCCCCGATGAGCAGGCCCACGAACGAGGCCAGTGAAACGACAAGAAACCATCCGCCCATTTCATCGGGCGTGAGCCAGCGCGCCAGCAGGATCTGCAGAACAAGCCCCAGCACCGCGCCTGCCAGCCTTACGCCGACAGCCGACAGCAACAGTCCTGCTATGCGCACGAACCCCACGGTTCCAGACCCCCTCAGGCCGCATCCATGGCAGCCAGTGAATCGGGTCACACTAGCGGGCAGTGCTTAGCAAAGACTGAATGCGGGCGACCTGCTGTGCCCTGTTGCATGGTGCGGCGGCGTCAGTCGCGGCCCAGGAGCGAGGCGTCGGCAGCCTTGAGTTCAACGGACTCGCCGCAGCCGCAGGCCGAGGTCTGGTTGGGGTTGTTGAAGGTGAAGCCAGAGCGCAGCTTGGTCACCTCATAGTCCATCTTCGTACCGAAGAGGAACAGCACCGCCTTGGCCTCGATGATGACGCGGGCACCATCCTGCTCGATGACCTCGTCGAACCGGTCCGGCTCGTCCACGAAGTTCATGGTGTATTCCATGCCGGCGCAGCCGCCGTTCTTGACGCCGATGCGAAGGCCCGAGCCATCCTTGCCGGATTTGGCCATCAGTTCGCGGATGCGGTTTACCGCGGCGTCAGTGAGCGTCAGCACCTGCGGGCGGGGCCGCGCGTTGTTTGTGTTCATCTGCATGGAACTCATTTGGGGTCACCACATGTTCAATGCAACACGGGCCTCGTCCGACATGCGCGACGGGTCCCAGGGCGGGTCGAAAGTCAGGTTCACGTCCACGTCCATGACGCCTTCGACGGTGCGCACGGCATCGGCCACCCAGCCCGGCATGTCGCCCGCGACAGGGCAGCCGGGTGCGGTGAGCGTCATGTCGATCTTCACCGTGCGGTCGTCTTCCACGTCGATCTTGTAGATCAGGCCAAGCTCGAAGATGTCGACCGGGATTTCAGGGTCGTACACGGTCTTGAGCGCGGCGATCATGTCGTCGGTCATCCGGTCCAGTTCTTCCTTCGGGATGGCAGACGTAACCTCCGGATTGTGGTGGTCAGCCTCCACGGTCTCGGGAACCGGGGCGGGTGCGCAGGATGTGTTTGTATTGTCCATGGGGGTCACCTTATCACATGAACAGCTTGTGTGCAGAGGCAAGGGCGTCTGCAAGCCGGTCAATGTCGTCCGTCGTGTTGTACATGGCCATCGAGGCGCGGCACGTTGCGGTCACCCCGAAGCGTTGCAGAAGCGGCATGGTGCAGTGGGTCCCTGCCCTCACCGCCACGCCATAGCGGTCGATCACCGTCGAGATGTCGTGTGCGTGAGCGCCCTCCATGGCGAATGAAATGATCGCACCCTTGGTGGGCGACGTGCCGTAGATCTTCAGCGAGTTGATGCCCTTGAGCCGCTCGTTGGCATACTCCAGCAGCGATGCTTCATGGGCCGCAATAGCCTCGCGGCCAACGCCCTCCATGTAGTCGAGCGCCGCGCCAAGGCCGATGGCCTGCACGATGGCCGGGGTGCCGGCCTCGAACCGGTGCGGCGGGTCGTTGTAGGTAACGTTGTCCTGCGTCACCTCGAAGATCATCTCGCCGCCGCCCTGGTACGGCGGCATCTTGGCCAGAAGTTCCTTCTTGCCGTACAGCACGCCTATCCCTGAAGGCCCGTACAGCTTGTGACCGGTCATGACGTAGAAATCGGCGTCCAGGTCCTGCACGTCGACCGGCATGTGGACAGCGGCCTGAGAGCCATCGACCAGCACCGGAATGCCACGCTCGTGGGCAATCCTGATGATCTCCTTCACCGGCACCACGGTGCCGAGCGCGTTGGACATGTGGGTGATCGCCACCATCTTCGTGCGCGGCGTCAGCGTCTTGATGAAGTCCTCGACGTGCAGCGTGCCTTCATCGTCCACCGGCACCCAGCGCAGGTTCGCTCCGCGCCGTTCGCGGTGGAAGTGCCACGGCACGATGTTGGAGTGGTGCTCGAGGATGGAGATGACGATGTCGTCGCCCTCGCCCACCACCATGCCGCCGAAGCTTTGCGCCACCAGGTTGATGGCGTCGGTGGCGTTGCGGGTGAAGATGATCTGCTCGTGCGACGGCGCATTCAGGAAGCGGCGTACGCTCTCGCGCGCGTCCTCGAAGGCCTGCGTCGCGGTGTTCGACAGGTAATGCAGCCCGCGATGAACGTTGGCATATTCTTCCGAATACGCCTTGGTAATGCGGTCGATCACCGCCTGCGGCTTCTGGGCAGAGGCTGCGTTGTCCAGATAGGTCAGCGGCTTGTCGCCATAGATCGGCCTCGACAGGATCGG
>CAZYKZ010000142.1:0-6571 GCA_964648175.1 uncultured Anderseniella sp. | reverse complement strand
GAACTGGATGCATCCGCCGCGGACCTTGTCATCGCAGGCCACACCGGCATTCCCTTCACCCGCTTCATCGGTGAGCGGTGCTGGCACAATTCTGGCGCGCTCGGCATGCCGGCCAATGACGGCACGCAGCGCGTATGGGTGTCCGTCTTGTCGCCGACAGATGGCGGCATCGCCATCACGCACCAAGCTCTGACGTTTGACGCTGCAACCGCTGCGGCAGCGATACGGCGCGACGGCCTGCCCGCCGGTTATGCGGACGGGCTTGAAACCGGCCTGTGGCCCTCGCTGGACATCCTGCCTGACGTGGAACGCATCGCGACGGGCAAGCCGCTGGGTCTCGACGGAACCGCGTTCACATTCACCCGGCAGGCGATCGCTGCGGAATAGATCCGCTCAGTCGTCCTTGCCGCCGGAACTGCCGCCACCGGTGGCGGCGTTCCACATGGCCTTCTGGAACTGGCTGAAGCCTTCCATGCCGGGCGTCAGCCACATCTTCATCAGTTCGGCAGGGTCGAACTGCTCCATCTGCTTTTCCATCTGCGCCTGCATGCGGTCCATCATGGCGCGCTGCATGGGTTGAACGTCCGGCAGGCCGAAGAAAGTACGGGCTTCCTCGGGGGTGCAGTCGATGTTGATCTTGATTTTCATGTGGGCAGGTCCTCTCCGTTGCCGGACAGTCTAGCCCAAGGTGGCGAGACCCGGAAAGGTTTCCAGCATCCAGTAGGACAAGGTGGTAAACGTGCCGGACAGGAACATGACGCCGGTAACGACGAGCAGCCCGCCCATCACCTTCTCGACCGTGCCGAGATGCTTGCGGAAGCCGGACATGAACCTGAGGAACTGCGGCATTGCCACCGCCGCCAGCAGGAACGGCACGCCAAGACCTGCGGAATAGACCGCCAGCAGCCCTGCCCCCTTCTGCACGCTGTCCTCCAGCGAAGCCACCGACAGGATGGCGGCCAGAACCGGGCCGATGCACGGCGTCCAGCCCAGCGCGAACGCCAGACCGATTGCATAGGCGCCGATGAGGCCGACCGGGCGGGTTTCCTGATGGTAGCGCACCTCGCGCGACAGGAACCCGATGCGGAACGCGCCGAGAAAATGCAGCCCCATGACGATGATGATGATGCCGGCAACGGAGGTGAGGACGGGGAAGCTGACCCCGCCGATGGTGACCTCCCACGCCGTCGCCTCACGCATCCACTGGCCGATCAGGCTGGCCGACGCGCCAAGAGCGATGAACACCGTTGAAAAACCGGCCACGAACAGCAACGAAGAGATGACGGCCTTGCGTTGAATGGCCGGGTTTGCGCCCTCCTTGCCGGTCAGTTCCTCAAGCGAGGTGCCGGCAATGAAGCACAGATAGGGCGGCACCAGCGGCAGCACGCAGGGGCTGAGGAAACTCAGCAATCCGGCCGTGAACGCGGCCCATATGGAAACGTCGAGACCCATGAATTCCGTCAGGTTGGGAGGTGACAACCGGTTGAGCGACGGCAAGGTGCGCTTTCGCGCCCGCCAACTCAAGACGTTGAAGCTTCACACAGTGTCACATGTACGTCAGCCGGCAACAGGTACAACATGTCAATTTGGTAAGGCTGAATCGATGCGATTCCATGTTATTGCTCGATTTGAGCATTATCTCTTGCGTGAATTCCGGGGTCGATTCAACCAGATCAGAGCGATGATGAAACTGCTTGCCAAACCCGTTGCCTCGACGATGGCTGTTTGTGCCGCCGGCCTGCTTTGGAGCGGTGCCGCCCAGGCCCACCCCCACGTCTGGTCCGACATGCGATCGGACCTGGTGCTGGATGATCAGGGCCGTGCGGTGGCAATCAACGTCGAGTGGATTTTCGACGAGGGCTACACCCAGGCCGCCATCGAGGGCATGGATGCCGACGGCGACGGCATCTACACCCCTGCCGAGTTGCACCCGGTCGCCACAGAGAACATCAACGCGCTGAAGGAATTCCGCTATTTCGTGCAGGCGCAGGCCAATGGCAAGGACGTGCCCTACGCAGACGTGACCGAGTATGGCCAGCGCATCAACGACCAGGGCCGGCTGCACATGATCTTCGTGGTGCCGTTCGCAAGCCCCGTCGATCTCACCGCCACCCAGTTCAACTACAGCATCTACGATCCCGACTTCTTCATCGCCTACGAGTTCGTCAAGGAAAACCCGGTTGCCGCCATCGGCGACCTGCCCAAGGGCTGCACCATCTCCGTCGGCACGGTGGCGTTTGACGAACAGGTCGAGCAGACCAAGAACATGCTGGCTGACAAGCCGGTCGACTGGCAACCCGAACAGCCCACCGACTTCGGCGCCATGTTCGCCCAGCCCGTCAGCGTGACCTGCAAGCCACCGGCAAGCTGACCCGTGATCAGGTCCGTCATTCAGATGATCGCAGTGGCGATGCTGGCTTTGGCCGTGCTGTACTCAGCACCGGCCCATCGCGCCCTTGCACAACAGAACCAGCAGGGGGAACAGGCCGAAACCTCGAAGGTCAAGCCGGGTCAGTTGCTGCTGCAGCGCCGCAAGGCCGCAACCGATGATGCCGGTCCGTCCTTCACCGAAGATCCGAAGGCCTGGGTCCAGGCAAAGCAGCGCAATTTCTATGGAAAGATGTCGGCGGCGTTGACCGCCATGAAGCGCGGCTCCGCCTGGACCGCCGCCTGGACGCTGATGCTGCTGAGCTTCATCTACGGCGTGCTGCACGCCGCAGGTCCCGGCCACGGCAAGGCGGTGGTATCTGCATGGCTGCTGGCCAATGAGCGCCAGCTCAGGCGCGGGGTGCTGATCTCGTTCATGGCGGCAGGCGTTCAGGCGATGACGGCAATCGTGCTGGTGTCGGTGCTGCTGCTGACCGTGAAGGCGGCTGCCGGAACGGCAAAGTCCATGGCGCTCGGCCTGGAGGCAGCAAGCTTTGCCCTGATCGGGCTGACCGGCCTGTGGCTGATCTGGCAAGCCGTGCGCCCTCGGCTGGCGCCCGCTCCGGCGCTGGCCGGCCATGCCCATCATCACGATCACGGCCACGCCCATCACGATCATCATCACCATCATGATCACAACCATGATCACCACGATCATGAGCATGGACCGGACTGCGGTTGCGGCCATGCGCACATGCCGTCTGCCGCGGAACTGAACGAGCCTGTGTCCCTCTGGAAGGCCGCCACCATTGCCTTTGCGGTCGGCATCCGGCCCTGCACCGGCGGCATTCTTGTGCTGCTGTTCTCATCCGCGCTGGGTCTGTACTGGGCAGGGGTCGCGGCCACGCTGGTGATGGCGCTGGGCACTGCGATAACCGTATCCACCATCGCGGTACTCGCGGTGAAATCGCGCGACATTGCGCTGAAATTCGCCGGCCGTGATTCGGTGTGGCTCGACCGCACAACCTTTGGCCTGAAGCTGGCGGCCGGTCTTTTCATTGCCAGTGTCGGCGGTCTACTGTTCTGGGCAACGGTGACCAACACCCAGCCGCTGATCTGATACGGAGCCTGCCGATGCTGTCTGTGCTGAAATCCGCCCTGTGCGGCATCGCCCTGCTGGCGTGTGTGGCCGGTCTTCCTGCTCAGGCACAAGTAACGGAAGGCGACGACGCACCACTACGGTTCGGCCGCTTCGAGCATGATGGCAAGGTCATCCATGGCTACCTGTCGGTCGGCGGCATCCATGAACTGTCTGGCGGCTTCTTCGACAAGGAAACGGTGATCACCGGCCGGGTGATTCCGCTGGAGGAAGTGAAGGTGCTCGCCCCCGTGCTGCCGGGCAAGGTCATCGGCATCGCGCTCAACTACAAGAGCCACGGCGGCGAGAAAACGGACGAGCCGCAGTTCTTCGCCAAGATGCCATCATCGGTGATCGCCCACGAAGGCACCATCTTGCCGCCGAAGGGCTCGAAGAACCTTCACTATGAAGGCGAGGTCGTCATCGTCATGGGTGCAACCGCGAAGAACGTGCCGGAAGCGCAAGCGCTTGAGTACGTGTTCGGCGTGACCGCCGGAAACGACGTCACCGAGCGCAGCTTCGGCTCCGGCGGGTTCGACGTGCTGAGGGCCAAGGGATCGGACACCTTCGCCCCCCTCGGCCCCTGGATCGTGCCCGGTCTGACCGTCGACAACCTGAAGCTGGAAACGCACGTCAACGGCAAGACCGTTCAGCAAGGCTCGACGAAGCAGATGATCCATTCGGCTGCGAAGATCATCGCCACCGTGTCGAAGTACATGACGCTGGAGCCGGGCGACGTGATCTATACCGGCACGCCGGGCATCACCCAGCCGCTCAAGGAAGGCGATGTGGTCGAGGTGCTGGTGGAAGGCGTGGGCCTGTTGCGCAACACGGTCGGTCCGGTGGCCGAATGAGATTGACCGGCTGGCGCGTTACTGCCGCATTCGTCGCTCTTTGCCTTGCCGTGGGCAGCATTGCCAGCTGGGCAACTTCAGGCGCCATCGACGGCTGGTACCGGACCATCGCCAAGCCTTCCTGGAACCCGCCCGACTGGGTGTTCGGCCCGGTCTGGACTGTGCTCTACGTCGCCATGGGCGTGGCTGCAGCGCGGGTCTGGCAGGCTGGCGGCGGCTGGAACGGACATGCGCGCCCGGCCTTGACCTGGTTCTTCATCCAGCTGGCCTTCAATTTCGCCTGGACCTTCTGCTTCTTCGGCGCGCAATCGCCGCTGCTCGGCCTGATCGAGATGGTGCCGTTCTGGTTGTCCATCGCCGTGACGGCCTGGCTGTTCTGGCGGATTGACCGTATCGCCGGACTCTTGTTCGTGCCCTACCTCGCCTGGGTCAGCTTTGCCGCGGTACTGAATTTCACCATCTGGTCTATGAATTAACTCCTTGGTTGCTTGACTCCGGCACAGACTCCGATTTAGAACAAAACAAGAACACAAATCGGGAACGAAAGGCCGCCATGACAGGCCGGAGTCAGGCATATCAGGTGTACGGGAGCACGCTTCAGCCGACCAACCGGCTGGATGCAGACGCGCGTGCCCGGCTGATCGGCCGCCTCAAGGGCCACATCGACCGCATTGCCGGCGACGGCCCGTCGCTGGAAGCCGGCCCCTTGCCCGCCACGGCTGCAACAGGTTGGCGCACCGGAGTGCCGGACATCGACGCACGGCTGCCGGCGGGCGGGCTGGAACCGCACGCAGCCCACGAGGTGGTCGCGCGCTCTTGTGGCGACGCCCCGGCTGCCCTGGGCTTTGCTGCGGCCCTTGCCGCCCGCCGCCTGCTCGGCCTGAAGCCGGAAGACCGCCGCCCGGTGCTGTGGGTGCGCGCGCTAGGCGAGGTGTCGGAATACGGCCGGCTGTACGGCCATGGCCTTGCCCGCTTCGGCCTCAGCCATGACCGGCTGCTGACTGTCTCGCTCAGGAAACCCGCCGCCGTGTTGTGGACCATCGAGGAGGCGCTCAGGTCGCGCGCGGTGTCCATGGTGGTGTGCGACGGCGACCACAACCGCTTCGATTTGACCGCCACGCGGCGCGCCATGCTGGCAGGCCATGAGGGCGAGACGCCATGCGTGATGGTGTTCACCGGCGCGCGAGACGGCGCCACCGCGGCGCGCACCCGCTGGATGGTCTCCCCTGCCCCGTCCATCCCGCCCCCTTACGACGAAACCGCACCCGGCAACCCCGCCTGGAACCTCATCCTCACCCGCAGCCGGGGCGGCAGACCCGGCGCCTGGACCGTGGACTGGCATCATGCAACGCATCGTTTCTCTCTGGTTTCCCCACCTGCCGGTCGAACGGCTGAAACGGGCGCTGACGGCGAAGGGGCTGTCGAGCCCGCTCTTGTCGGCGCACGTGCCGTTCGTGCTGGTCACCCCCGGCGCGAGGGGGCTTAGGCTTGCTGCCTGCAATGACGAGGCGCGCGCCCGCGGCCTCCAGCCCGGCGAACGTCTGGCCGATGCACGGGCGAAAGTGCCGGACCTCGCCTCCGCCGTGCATGAACCCGTCGAGGACGCCGCCAGCCTGTTGCGCATGGCACGCTGGGCCGAGCGCTGGAGCCCCTGGGTGGCGGTGGACGCACCTGACGGCCTGCTGCTCGACGTGACCGGCGTGGCGCACCTGTTCGGCGGCGAGGCAATGCTGGTGGCCGACATGACCGGCCGTTTCGGCAAGCTCAACATGACCGCCCGCGCAGGCCTTGCCGGCACCGTGCCCGCCGCCCGGGCCATTGCCCGCTTCGGCCAGCTCGGCAGCCCCATCGTGGCCGAAGGTGCAGAGCGAACCGCACTGGCCACGCTGCCGGTGGAGGCGCTCGACCTTGATGCTGACACGGTGACAACGCTCAGGCGTGCCGGGCTCAAGCGCATCGGCCAGCTCTATGACGTGCCGCGTGCCAGCCTTGCCCGCCGCTTCCGGGCAAGGGAGAGGCATGCCCGGCTGATGGAACGGCTCGACGCCGCGCTTGGCCTCACCCGCACGCCCCTGTCGCCCCTGTCGCCGCCGGTGGAGTTTGCCGTTCGCCATTCGGTGATGGAGCCGCTGATGAGCCATGACGGCGTGCTGGCCATGCTGGAGCACCTGACCGCGGCCCTGTGCCTGAAGCTCACCCGGGCCGGCGAAGG
>CAZYKZ010000141.1:0-6629 GCA_964648175.1 uncultured Anderseniella sp. | reverse complement strand
ATCTCGAGGCCAGTCTCGACCTCGGCGCCAGCCAGTGGACCACCTTCTGGAAGGTAACGGTACCATTGACCATGCCCGGCATTGTGTCTGGCATCATCCTTGTCTTCATCCCCATGCTCGGCATGTTCCTGGTGCCTGACCTGCTTGGCGGCACCAACGCCATCATGATCGGCAACGTCATCACCGACCAGTTCAAGGCTGCCAATGACTGGCCGTTCGGCGCGGCGCTGTCATTCCTGCTGATGTACATCACGTTCCTGGCGCTGGCGCTGCGCGCCTTCATCGGTTCGCGCTCCAAGGGCAGGGTAGGGGTCTGAGGCCATGGCCAAACGCAACAACAGCTCGCGTGGACCGCTCGATTACGGCAAGTCGCCATGGCTGATCGGCTTCGGCATCTTCGTCTTCATCCTGCTCTACATCCCAATCGCCCAGCTGATCGTCTTCAGCTTCAATGACAGCAAGCGCAACGTGGTCTGGCGCGGCTTTACCACCGACTACTACGTCAAGGCCTGGAACGATGTCGCCCTGTTCGAGGCGTTCATCAACTCCATCACCATCGCCCTGATGTGCACGGTTGTGGCCACCATGATCGGCACCGCCGTCGCCCTCTGGCTGTGGCGGTTCCGCTTCCCCGGCAAGCCGGCCGTGGAAGGCTTCATGGCGCTGCCGATCGTCATCCCTGAAATCTGCATGGGCGTGGCGGTGCTGGTGATGTTTTCCCGCGTCGGCAACTGGCTGCGCTCGTTCGACAGCGGTCCGGTTGCCTGGTGGAACGAGCTGTGGTCGATATGGCCGCTCAACCTCGGCGCCATCACGGCGGCCCATATCGCCTTCTGCTTCCCGTTCGTGGCGGTGGTGGTACGGGCACGCCTTGCGGGCTTCAACCGTGAACTGGAAGAAGCCTCGAAGGACCTTGGCGCCAGCGAATGGCAGACCTTCGTCAACGTCGTGCTACCCTTTATGAAGCCGGGCATCATTGCGGGCGCACTGCTGGCCTTCACACTGTCGCTGGACGACTTCGTGATCACCTTCTTCACGGCTGGTCCTGAGACCAACACCTTCCCGGTCAAGGTCTACTCGCTGGTGCGCCGTGGCGTGTCGCCCGACATCAATGCTGCCTCGACCGCGCTCATTGTCATCACGCTGGTTGCCACCGTCATCGCCATGCGGCTCCAGCAGCAACCCGACAAGTCCAAAGGCTAGGGACGTCTTCATGAAGCCCATCGTCTCAATTCAGAATGTCACCAAGCGCTATCCCGGCGTGATTGCGGTGGACAATGTCTCGTTCGACATCATGCCGAACGAGTTCTTCGCGCTGCTGGGGCCGTCCGGTTGCGGCAAGACCACGCTCCTGCGCATGATTGCCGGGCTGGAAACCGGCGGCGAAGGCGGCATCCTGATCGACGGACAGGACATGGTTGGCGTTCCGGCCAACAAGCGCCCCGTCAACATGGTGTTCCAGTCATATGCCGTGTTCCCGCACATGACCGTGCGCGACAACGTCGCCTATGGCCTCAAGGTCACCGGCACGCCGTCCGCCGAGATCGGCCCGCGGGTCGAGGAAGCGCTGGAAATGGTGCAAATGGGACAGATGGCCGACCGCAAGCCCGACCAGCTGTCCGGCGGCCAGCGCCAGCGCGTGGCCCTGGCGCGCGCACTGGTCAAGCGGCCCAAGGTGCTGCTGCTGGACGAACCCCTGTCGGCGCTGGATGCGAAGCTGCGCGAACACATGCAGCTTGAGCTCGCCCGCCTGCAGCAGGCCATTGGCATCACCTTCATCATCGTCACCCACGACCAGGACGAGGCGTTGTCCATGGCGGACCGCATCGCCGTCATGGAAAAGGGGCAAGTGAAGCAGATCGCCGGTCCGGAAGAGCTGTACGAAAAGCCGAAGTCGCGCTTCGTCGCCGACTTCATCGGCAAGATCAACCTGATCGAGGCAGACGTAAGCGGCGCGGCAAAGGGTGGGCTGACCTGCTCGGCCAAGGGTCTCGGCAAGGTCACCGTTCCCTACGATGGCAAGGCGTCCGGCAAGGTCTCGCTGGCGGTGCGGCCTGAGAAGCTGGATCTTCTGCCCAAGGCGCCCACCTCGAAGACAAACATTTCGGTCAAGGGCGATATTCGCGACGTGGCCTATTATGGCGACGTATCCAATGTCTTCGTGTCTTGCCCGGAAGGGCTTGAACTGCAGGTCAATGTCCAGAACGACCGCGCGGTGGAAGGGCTGCTGGAAAAGGGCAAGTCCGTCTGGCTGAGCTGGCATCCGGAAGACACCCTCGTTCTGTCCGAATAGGAACATCCGCCATGGTCAGTCCCAAGTCATCGCTGGGCGATGCCGCCTTCCGGCGCACCGATCTGATGGGCTCTTCAATCGAGGCAAGCTATGCCGGGGCCCTGTCATTCCTGCGCCGCAAGTACACCCGCAACCTCAAGGGGGTGGATGTCGCGGTCACCGGCATCCCGTTCGACCAGGCCGTCACCAACCGGCCCGGCACCCGCTTCGGCCCACAGGCCATCCGGGCCGCCTCGGCCCAGCATTCCTGGGGACCGGTCTGGCCCTGGCGGTTCGACCCCTTCGAGACGCTCGCCGTAGTCGATTATGGCGACTGCTTTTTCGACTGGGGCCGCAAGCAGGACGTTCCGAAAGTTGTCGAGAAGCACATCTCGGGCATCGTCTCGAAGGGCGTTTGCCCGCTGACCTTCGGCGGCGATCATTACATCACATATCCCGTCCTCAAGGCCGTGGCCAAGGTGCACGGACCACTCGGCGTGGTCCAGTTCGATGCACATCGCGACGTGGAGCCGAACGCCTCAAGGGATCGCATCGATCACGGCACCATGTTCTCACTGGCGCTGCAGGAAGGGCTGATCGACCCGGCCCGTTCCATCCAGGTCGGCATCCGCACGTGCTTCACCGGCGAGGACTCGATGGGCATGCAGGTCATGTACGCCGATGAGGTCCACGCCATGAGCGCAACCGGCGTTGCAGACGCCATCCGCAAGCGGTTGGGCGATGGTCCGTCCTATCTCACCTTCGATATCGACTTCCTCGATCCCGCAACCGCTCCAGGCACCGGTACGCCGGTTCCGGGCGGGTTCACCAGCTACCAGGCGCTTGCCATACTGCGTGAACTCAAGGGCATCGACTTTGCCGGCATGGATGTGGTCGAGGTGTCGCCACCCTATGACCATGCCGAGTTGACGGCCAATGCCGCCGCGACGATCGCCAGCGAGCTTCTGTGCCTTAAGGCGTGGGCCCGCGGCGCCCGCCCGCAAGAGATGACCGCGTGAGCCTTGATGCAACGATCCTGGGCTTTTCGTGGATCCAGGTTGGCGCCGTGCTGCTTGCGATGCTGCTGGGTGGGATCTGCAAGGGCATCGTCGGCATAGCCCTGCCGCTTGTGGGGCTTAGCGTGATGCTGCTGGCGCTGCCGCCCAAGCTTGCGGTTGCCACCATGGTCATCCCGATTCTCGTGACCAACATCCAGCTGGCCCTTTCGGGAGGCACGCAGGGGCTCGTAGAGGCTGCCTCGCGCTTCTGGCCACTCATGCTGACCTGCATTGTCAGCATTTTCACTGTTTCGCTGTTCGCTGCCAACTGGCCAGCCGAAACCATCCTGCTGATGTTGGGCTTTGTCGTCCTGTTCTTCGTGGCCATGAATGTAAGCCGGTGGAAGCCCCACGTGTCGCCAAGATGGGAGCGTCCTGCCGGCGTTCTCGCCGGCATAGCATCCGGCCTGGTGGGCGGGGCGACCTCTGCCTACGGCCCGCCGCTGACCATGTACCTGATCGCGGTCGGGGTGCCGAAGCACAAGTGGTCTTCGTCGGTTGGAATGACGTTTGGCGTGGGAGGTCTGCCATTGCTGGCCGGATATATCGCCAACGGCCTGCTGACGCCGCAAATCGCCGCGTTATCGGCGGTGGCTTGCATTCCCGCCTATATGGGTATGTGGATCGGCATGCGCCTGCAAAACGCCATGCACCCGGACACGTTCAGGAAAGTGCTGCTGGCGGCACTCTTTCTGATGGCATTGAACCTGGTCCGCAGGGGGCTTGCCTGACCAAACGGTCAGCCGGTCAGTTGCCGGCGATGGTCGAGGCAATGCTGGTGAAGGAATCCTCGAGATTCGAACTGATCGACGGCAGCACTGCGGCAATGCTCAGTCCGGTAGCGGCTGCGATAAGGCCATATTCGATGGCGGTTGCGCCGCTTTCGTCCGTGGCCAGGCGGGCGAGGTTTTTGAGCATTTCGTTGTCTCTCCCAATGCCGAAAGTCATGAGCCGCAAATCCTTGTTGCTGCAACAGCAGGTTGATTGTTTGCCCCGGTTGAACGCAATCTTCGGCCACACATGTGTACGAAACCTTAACGCGACGGCGCGCCTGCCAACTGTCTTTAGGTAACCGTGAAAAAGGATACTAAAATTTTAAATATCAGGCCGGTCAGCGCAAGGATCGTCCATTCATGACAGCAGGTCGCGCAGCCTGTAGTACAGCATGCCCAGCGTCAGGGCGGGCCGCCTCAGCAAGCCGCCCGGGAAGGGCAGGTGGCGGATGCGGGCGAACACGTCAAAGCGCGACTGGTCGCCGAGCACGGCCTCAGCCAGCAGTTTTCCAAGCATGCCGGCCAGGATCACGCCCTGACCCGAATACCCGTGCGCATAGTAGATCGAACGGCCCTGACGGCCCACGTCCGGCAGCCGGTTGTAGGTGATGCCTATGTGCCCGCCCCATGCATACTCGATGGCAACATCCTCAAGCTGCGGAAAGATGCGCAGCATTCGCGGGCGCATGTTGGCGGCCAGATCCTTGGGGTGAATGCCGGAATAGCTGCACCGCCCGCCGAACAGTAGCCGGTTGTCTGCGGTAAGCCGCATGTAGTCGACCACGAAATTGCTGTCGGTCACCGCTTCCCGGTCGCGGATCAGGCTGCGGGCGCGCTCGGCGCCAAGAACTTTGGTGGTGATGACGTAGCTTGCCACCGGCATGACCCGGTGATTGAGCCCCGGTATCAGTGAGCCCAGATAGGCATTGCACCCGACGATCACCTGATCGCACGCAATCTCGCGCCCGCCGGCCAGCGTAAGCCGTACCGGGGTGCCGTCCTGGACCCCCGTCACCGCCATGTTTTCGAAGATGAGCCCGCCTTCCTGCTGCACGGCGCCGGCAAGGCCCAGACAGTAGTTCAGCGTGTGGATATGGCCGGCGTTCGCCTCGCGTAGCGCCCCGTGATAGGCCTGCGAGCCAACCTTGGCGGCAAGTTCATCGCGGCTCAGCATGGAAAGGCCGCTCACGCCATAACGCTCAAGCTCCTCTGCATGCTCTTGCAGATGCGCGACGTGACTGGGCCGCGCAGCAGCATGCAGGAACCCCCACGTCAGGTCGCACTCGATCCCGTACTTGCCGATGCGGTCCGTCACCAGCCGCTTGGCTTCTTCCGACACATCGAAGCACAGTCTGGCGTCAGCTGCGCCGAGCTGCTTCTCGAAGCCTGCCATGCCGGGCGAAAATCCGGTGCATACCTGGCCGCCATTGCGCCCCGAGGCACCCCAGCCGACCGGACCCGTGTCGAACACCGCAACGCTTCTGCCGGCGGCCGCAAGTTCCAGAGCGGCGGACAGCCCGGTGAAGCCCGCACCTATGACGCAGACATCGACGCGTGCCGGAAGCTGGGCTGCGTCCGCACCCTTGAAGACACGGTTGGCCGTAGCCCGGTAGTAAGTCGTGGAGTCGAGAACTGCCTCGCTCATGCCGTCCTCAGGTACCAGTCATAGTCGAGCTGGTGAATGGTGAAGTGGTGGTTCTCGGCCTCGAAACGGCGTGCGGCAAGGAATGCGTCGCACCATTCGGCGCCCAGGTAATCATCAAGGAAGTTGCTCTCGTCGAACGCCGCCAGCGCCACCGGCCAGCGGATCGGCAGCTCGATGCCGCCTTCGCTGGCATAGCCGTCACCAGCGACCGGAGGCTGCGGCGTCAGCTTGTTGACGATGCCGTAGTGGATGCCCGCCAGGACTGTCGCCATGACCAGGTAGGGGTTGGCGTCGGCTCCTGCAACGCGGTGTTCGATGCGCACCGCCTTTTCGCTGCCGCCGGGAATGCGCAATGGAACCGTGCGGTTGTCGCCGCCCCACAGGCCACGCACCGGCGCATAGGTGCCGGGCCGCAGCCGGCGGTAGGAGTTGGCATTGGGCGCAAAGATCGCCATGCCCTCGCGCATGGTGGTCAGCAGCCCAGCAACCGCATGGCGCATGGTTTCGGAGATCGGCCGCCCGGTCACCTCGTCCATCGGCCCGGTCATGACGTTGTTGCCGTCCTTGTCCAGCAGGCTGCAGTGAATGTGCAGGCCGCAACCAGCCTGGTCCGAGAACGGCTTGGCCATGAAGCTGGCGATGACGCCGTGCTTGCGCGCCACCGACTTGATGCAGCGCTCCAGCAGGATTGCCTGGTCGCACGCCTTCAGCGCATCGTCGATGTGGTGCAGGTTGATCTCGTACTGGCCGGTCGCATATTCCTTGACGAAGGTCTCCGCCGGCAGGCCCTGTTCCTTGCAGACCTGCTGGATCTCGTCGAGCAGCGCCTCGAAATCGTAAAGCTCCTCAACGCCATAGACGTTCACGGTACCCGGCCGCCA
>CAZYKZ010000140.1:0-6635 GCA_964648175.1 uncultured Anderseniella sp. | reverse complement strand
GGCATTACCCAGCAGGCGCGTGACGACCTGCGCCGGCGCGAGGAGGAAATTGCCTCCCTGCACGAGCGGCTGGCCGTTGCCGACGCCCGGCTTGCCGAGCAGACCTACATGCTGGAGTCGATCCAGTCGCCTGCCGTATCGATCGCATCCGCGTCCGGCTCGGCTGGCAGATCCACAGCCGCAGTATCTGTTGCGGGGGTCAGCGATGACACCGTTGAAAGCCGGCTGCGCCAGAAGATTGCCCAGCTCAACGAGCTGACCCGGCAAATCGACGAGCAGCGCCGCGATCTGACGTTCCAGCACAGCGAACTCAGCTCGCTACGCGAACAGCTTGACCGCTCACGCGAGACCGACGACGGCGTGAACCAGGTGCTCAACGGCAAGTCGGACCGGATAGAAACCGATCCGCCGACCATTTCCCTGATCGATATCGAGTCCGCCGGACAGAAACTCGAACAGCAGATTCTTGATGCCGAACGCGAGACGGAAAGCCTGACCGCTGAACTGTCACGGCTCGATGAACTCTGGAACGAAAAGCTGCAGGAAATCGGCAAGCGCCCACCGGAAGCAGACACCACGGCAGAACCGGCCGCTACTAACGTTGCGGGCAAGCGGCCTGCTGCCAGAACCAGGGCAAAAGCCACCGGCGGCAAGACTCGCCGGAAGAAGGCAGAGACGGTGAAGGCCGCGGCAGGAACAGCGAAGTCGCCTGAACCGAAGAAACCTGCAAAAGGGAAGAAGCAGGAAACTGCAGCCGCCACAAAGGCCGCTGGTTCGCGCCAGACCCGCAGCAAGTCCGCGAAGCCGTCAGAAGCGTCTCAGACCGGCCAGACCAAGCGCACGCCTGAAGACAACGTGATCTCGTTGGCCCAGCGCATAAGGGCCCTGCAGAACGACCTCGGCGGCAAGAAGCCTTGAGGCAGCCTGTTCCGGCTTACTCGGCCGTGACCTCGATCCGGCGCACCGTCTCGCCCAGATTGATGTCGTGGACGACGATGTAGGTTGCGCCGTCCGCCCGCCTTACTTGCAGCGCCAGCAGGTTGCGGTCGAGCGAGATCGACTGGATCGTCTCGCCGGGCGCAAGGCTTACCTGCTGGGTGGCGGCCTTGGCGTCCAGTTCCGCCGCCGGCTGCAGGTAGGCCCGGCTCACCAGCGTGTAGACGAGGAACGCAAAGCCTGCCACAAGAACCATGCCCATGAGGTAGACGGCTGTCTTGAGCGCCACAACGGCTGGCGGCAGTGGCGCGTCGTCACCGTCGATGCCCCGTCCGGCCCCCGTACTGTCCGGTGATTTGTCCTGCGCCATGTCGAACCCTGCCGAAACCCTGTCACTGATCCACGAAGCCGAAGCGCCTGAACGGCTGGACAAGGTGCTTGCCGCCGGCTTTCCGGGTCACTCCCGGGCACGCTTCCAGTCGCTCATCGGCGACGGCCATGTGGCGGTGGACGGGCGCAAGATAGTGGACGCCTCATTCAGGGTCAAACCCGGTTCGACCGTCACCGCAAGCATGCCCGACCCGGAACCCGCCGAACCGAAGGCGCAGGCCATCGGCCTCGACATCGTTTACGAGGATGACAGCCTCATCGTCATCAACAAGCCCGCCGGCATGGTCGTCCACCCCGGCGCCGGCAACCCGGAAGGCACGCTGGTCAACGCGCTGCTGGCCCATTGCGGCGACAGCCTGTCCGGCATTGGCGGCGTCAAACGGCCGGGCATCGTGCACCGGCTCGACAAGGATACGTCCGGCCTGCTGGTGGTCGCCAAGGACGACCGGGCCCACAAGGCTCTGTCCGCGCAGTTCGCCGCCCATGGCCGCGACGGACGGTTGCAACGGCGCTACCTGGCTCTGGTCTGGGGCGCACCGTGGCCTGCACGCGGCACCGTGGACACCCACATCGGCCGGTCGGTCAACAACCGGCTCAAGATGGCTGTTCTCAAGCCGGACCGGGGCGGGCGACACGCCATAACCCATTACGAGACGCTTGAAGTCTTCGAGGCCCCTGACGGTGGCAAGCCGCTGGCCGCGCTTGTGGCGTGCGAGCTCGAAACCGGCAGAACCCATCAGATCAGGGTGCACATGGCCCACATCGGCCATCCGCTGCTGGGTGACACGGTTTACGGTGCTTCCCATGCCGCCTCCGCCAACCGCCTGCCCCCTGCTGCCCGCGACGCGCTCGCGAGGCTTGCCCGTCAGGCGCTGCATGCGCAACTGCTGGGCTTCGAGCACCCCGAAAGCGGCGAACAGATGCTGTTCGAGGCCCCCGTGCCAGAGGACATGCAGCAGTTGCTCGACACGCTGAATAGTTGACGCAAACGTCAATATCTGGATGACTAAACTGTAACCTGCCCCCCAGGCCGGAACTCTTTAAACTGCTGGCGATTATACCCATATCAGCCCCAACTTATGGGCACCCCCTCCTCTGGAGGGCAGAAAGGTACAGAAATGACAACCAAGACTGGCAATCTGCCGGCTCTTTCCGGCGACAATGGCCTGCAGCGCTACATGGCGGAAATCCGCCAGTTTCCGATGTTGCAGCCGGACGAGGAATACCAGCTTGCGCGCGACTGGCGCGAGCACGGCAACCGCGAGGCTGCCCACAAGCTGGTCACCAGCCACTTGCGGCTCGTGGCGAAGATCGCCATGGGATACCGCGGCTATGGCCTGCCGATCTCCGAAGTGATCTCCGAAGGCAATGTCGGCCTGATGCAGGCCGTCAAGCGGTTCGAGCCCGAGCGCGGCTTCCGCCTGGCCACCTATGCCATGTGGTGGATCAAGGCATCCATCCAGGAATACATCCTGCGCTCATGGTCGCTGGTCAAGATGGGCACCACCGCCAGCCAGAAGAAGCTGTTCTTCAACCTGCGCAAGATCAAGGGCCAGATCCAGGCTCTTGAAGACGGCGACCTGCGCCCCGACCAGGTAACCGAGATCGCCACCCGGCTTGGCGTGCCGGAAGAAGACGTGATCTCCATGAACCGCCGGCTCGGCGGCGACAGTTCGCTGAATGCGCCCTTGTCGCGTGACACCGACGGTGGTGGTGAATGGCAGGACTGGCTGGTCGACGAGGAAGACACGCCTGACGTGGCCTACGAGCAATCGGAAGAGCAGGAAATGCGCTCCAAGCTGCTGCATCAGGCTATGAACGGCCTGAATGAGCGCGAGCGCCGCATCTTCGAGGCACGGCGGATGAGCGACGATCCGATGACGCTTGAAGACCTCTCCCAGGAGTTCAACGTGTCGCGCGAGCGCATCCGGCAGATCGAGGTGAAGGCCTACGAAAAGGTCGAAAAGGCCGTTCGCAAGGCTTCCGCCGAACTGCTCGGCTGACCTTTCGCCAGCTGTTCGCCCGGCGGGCAACATCAATGCCGCCGTAACCGCCCTGCGGTTGCGGCGGTTACGTTTCCATAACCTCGCTACAGTATGCTTCTCCAATGGCTCGACAGCGCCAATGGCAACACAGGCCGTCGGCTGGGGAACTGGTGTGACGAAACGCTTCGGCTTCAAGACTTCTGCGAACACGATCGCAAATGCGTTGCTCATTTGCGTGAGTGCGCTGCTGGTCGTCGTGGGCGTAAGCTTCGCGCAAAAGGAAATCGGCGCGCTGGTGCGCGAAGAAGCAAGCCTCACGGCGCACAAGTGGGCAACCCACCTCACCTCGAACGATCCCGGCATCATTGAACGTCTTCGCCAGCCTCACGACGGATCCGTCCAGCGCGTCGTGAGTGATCACAGCCCGGCCGGGTCCATTGTCAGCTACAGTATTTACGACCGGGATGGCCGCCTGCGCGTGTACGTCGGTCCAGAAGAAGGACGGCTCAAGAACCAGCGGATTTCCCGCGTGACCCTGCCGCTCCTGTCCGGAAGCGAGAAACTGGGTACGCTGGTGGCCAACGTCGATTCTGCTGACACCCACGCCATGTTCATGCAGGGTGCCTCGAAGATCGGCCTCATCCTGGCATCGGCTATCGGGTTCATCATCCTGATCAGCCTGATGGTTCGTGCCAGTGCGCGCTCGGAGGCACAGCGCAACCTGCGCCGGCTGATGCAGGTCGACACGGTCACCGGACTGCCAAACCAGTTGGCGTTCTCCGAAATTCTCCGCGCCGTCAAGCAGCAGGAACAGGTCAACCACGGCACTACCACGCTTATGCTGCTGAATCTCGACCGGTTCTCCGGCATCAACGAGCGGTTGGGCCGCGCCAATGGAGACGCACTGCTGCGCCGGCTGGCCGAGCGTCTGCGTACGGCCTGTAGCGATGGCGTCATCTGCGCGCGGCTCACCGGGGATACGTTCTGTCTGGTGTCGAGCGATGAATCCCGCGTCCAGATCGAACAGCAGGTGCAGTCCATCTTCGCCCAGCCCTTCGAGGTCGACGGCGCGCAAATCCGCCTGTCGGCCAGTGTCGGCGCTGCCCGGTCGGAAGACGGCGAACTGAGCATGGAAGAGCTGCAGCAGCAGGCCGAGCTCGCACTGCGCGCAGCCAAGTCCAATGGCGGCCAGCGGCTGGTGACCTACGACAGCGAGACTGTAAACGAGTTCCGCGAGACCGACCGTATTGCGGCCATCGTCGAGGATGCATGCGAGAACGGCCGCTTTGAGCTGCACTATCAGCCCGTCGTCGACGCACGCACCCGCAAGCTCGCCAGTTTCGAAGCGCTCATCCGCCTGACCTCCCGCGAGGGTGAGCCAATCCGCCCCGACCGGTTCATTCCCATCGCGGAACATATCGGTCGCATCGAGGAAATCGGCTTGTGGACACTGCGCGAGGCATGCCGCACCGTCTCGGGCCTGCCCCGCCACATCACCATGGCGGTGAACCTGTCGCCGCTGCAGTTCGCATCGCAGACGCTGGTCGACGACATCCGTGGCATCCTCAAGGAAACCCGTGTCAGCCCCGAGCGGCTCGAGCTCGAGGTGACCGAGAGCATCATGATCGGTGATACAGCTCCCGTGCTGGAACAGCTTCGCAAGCTTCAGCAGCTGGGCGTGCGCATTGCACTCGACGACTTCGGCACCGGCTACTCAAGCCTTGGCTACCTGTGGCAGTTCAACTTCGACAAGCTGAAGATTGACCAGGCCTTCATCCGCGCCTCCGACGCCGAACCGAAGGCTCTCGCCCTGCTGGGCAAGATCGTCGAGGTGGGCCGTACCTTCAACATGAAGATCACCGCCGAGGGCATCGAGACAGAAGAGCACGCCAGCCGGGCCGCATACCTGGGTTGCGACTACTCGCAAGGCTACCTGTTCGGCAAGGCAATCCCGCAGACCGCATTGGCCGCCGTGGTCATCACCGAGTTTGCCGAGTACATCCGCCGCCAGACCAACGGCGCTGCTACCGTCGACGTTGAGCCCCAGGAAGCCCGCAGCACGGCCTCTGCCTGATCAGCCAGTCAGCGGATGTGATCCTCGAACGGATCGCGCATGAGAATGGTGTCGTCGCGCTCGGGGCTGGTCGACAGCAACGCAATCGGACACTCGATCAGTTCCTCGATCTGGCGCACGTACTTCACGGCCTGTGCCGGCAGATCTGCCCACGAGCGAGCGCCGGCAGTTGTGTCCTTCCAGCCTTCGAAGCTCTGATAGACAGGCTCGACGCGGGACTGCGCGCCCTGGCCAGCCGGCAGCCGGTCCACCACCTCGCCATCCAGCCTGTAGCCGGTGCACACCTTGATCTCGTCAAAGCCGTCCAAGACATCCAGCTTGGTCAGCGCGATGCCGGAAATGCCGGAGGTCTTGATGGCCTGGCGCACCATCACCGCATCGAACCAGCCGCAGCGCCGCTTGCGCCCCGTCACCGTGCCGAATTCGCGGCCACGCTCGCCGATCAGTTCGCCGGTTGAGTCGTGCAGTTCTGTCGGGAACGGACCGGAGCCGACCCGGGTGGTGTAGGCCTTGGCTATGCCCAGCACATAGCCCAGCATGTCCGGCCCTACGCCCGACCCGCTGGCGGCCTGTGCGGCGATGGTATTGGAAGACGTCACAAACGGGTATGTGCCGAAGTCGATGTCCAGCATGATGCCCTGCGCGCCCTCGAACAGGATACGCTTGGCGTCGCGGCGGGCGTTGTGCAGCAGGTTCCAGACCGTGTCCATGAAGGGTAGGATGCGCGGCGCGATGGCCAAGAGTTCCTCGCGCAGCGCGCGTCCGTCGACTTCGGCTTCGCCAAGCCCGCGGCGCAGCGCGTTGTGGTGCGCCAGCAACCGCTCGATCTTGGCGTCCAGGTTGTCTGCATTCATCAGATCGTAGACACGGATGGCACGCCGGCCGACCTTGTCTTCGTAGGCAGGCCCGATGCCGCGGCCCGTGGTGCCGATCTTGCCGGCCCCGGCCGCCGCTTCGCGCAAGCCGTCCAGTTCGCGGTGCAAGGGCAGGATCAGCACGGCGTTCTCGGCGATGCGCAGATTGTCCGGCGTCACCTCGACGCCCTGGGATTGCAGCCTGTCGATCTCGTCGGCCAGCGCCCAGGGGTCGATCACCACGCCATTGCCGATCACCGACAGCTTGCCGGGGCGCACGATGCCGGATGGCAGCAGCGACAGCTTGTAGGTCACACCGTCGATGACCAGTGTGTGGCCGGCATTGTGGCCACCCTGGAAGCGCACCACCACATCGGCGCGCTCCGACAGCCAGTC
>CAZYKZ010000139.1:0-6691 GCA_964648175.1 uncultured Anderseniella sp. | reverse complement strand
ACTCGATGGTGAACTGCCGGGTCAGCCAGTTCTCGTTGCTGTTGTAGTAGGCAAGGCGCGCCTGCAGACACGCCACTTCCGGCGGTGCGGCGGCAAAGCATTGCGCAGCCAGCCGCAGCTGCATCGGTTGCGGAATGTCCTCTGCATCGTAAATCGTCACCAGGTCGCCACGGGCGAACATCAGGGCCAGGTTCAATGCCCGCGGCTTGGTTTGCGGTTTGCCGGGGCTAACGGTGATGATGTCGAAGCCGGTGCCGGGCACCAGCTGCCGCGCCATCTCCCGCGTTGGCCCGTCGCCTGCTTCCACGATGATCTTCACGTCCAGCTTGTCTGCCGGATAGTTCAAGGCCTTGAGCGACCCGATGATCTGCGGCAGCACGCTGGTTTCGCCAAATAGCGGCACCAGCACCGTATAGACCGGCAAGTCCTCATCGCTCAGCCGGGGGCCGGCCGGCATGGTGACCCGCGGGGTGGCCACGGCGCTTGCAAGTTTCAGCGCGCTCACCGCCAGGAACAGGACAGGAAAGGCTACCAGGGCTGCAGCCTTGGCCATGGCCGGCCAGAACACTGCAAGGGCAACCAACAGGATTGCCATGGCCGCGATTGCGCAACGCCTTCGGGTACTGCTCAGGCTGCGGGCAGAAAGGTGCGGCTGCCGGTCGGCCAGCCGGTTTGCGGCGAAACTGGACAGCTGCTCGCCGTGTTGGGATAGGATGGCATCGATGACATCCTGGCGTTCTACACGGACGGTTGCACGCAGTCCGGACCGGCGGCATCTTGCCGATGCCTCTGCGTCCGTGGCTGCACAGGTACCGTGCAGGTTCCAGCCGGTGATGCGGAACCAGCCTTCGCGCATCGCTACCGCCAGTTCGCGCGGTGTCAGCCGCGCGATGGCAACAGCCGCCTCGTTACGGGAAAGTCTGTATTGCGGTCGGGCAGGTGGGCGGTTGACCGGAGCGCGGCGGGGCAGGTGCGCCGTTCTGCCACCTGCATTCGATGGCCATTGCCACTCCTGCCCCACGTCAACTCCCCCCGGGTACGCACTGGTTCGCTAAAGCTTACCTAAAGGAATTTTATAACACCTTTTTGTGACTGCGCAATTCCTGTATTGACCGGGGCGTGCTACAGCGGGCGGCATTCGAGACGGGGGTAGGAACTTGGCAATGTCAGCTAGGCGGAGACACATTTGCGCGCTGGCAGTGATGCTGACTGCAGCATTGCAGCCAGTCTCGTCACATGCCCAGCAAGCGGCTGTGCCCGAATTCCGCAATGTCAGCAAGTCGGACGTCTCGGCTTCCCTGCGCAAGGTGCGCAGTATCCGCTTCGCAGTCGACGAGACCATGCCGCCATTTGCCTATCGCAACGCCGATGGTGCGCTGACGGGGTTCGTCCCGATCCTGCTCGATGCCATGTGCCGCGACCTGAAACTGGCCTGCGAGTTCCTGACGCGCCCGCGCGACCAGGCGGTCGCCAGTCTCGATGCCGGAGAGGTGGATGCGGTTCTCAGCATGGCTGGCCCGGACAACGCAGACCTGTCGAGGTATGACTTTACCCGGCCGTTCCTGAGGTCGTTCAGCCGCTTTGCCACACGCGCAGCCAGCCCCATCGCCAGTACGGCGCAGCGCGACCTCGCCGGCAAGCGTGTCGGCGTTCGGGCCGGTACCCGGCAGCAGCAGTTTCTGGAAGGCTACTATCCGCGCTCTGCCATCGTCACTTTCGAAAGCGATGAGGAACTGTATGACGCCTTGCGGCTGGCGCGAATAGATGCCCTTTTCGGCGATTCCTTCCGGCTGATGTTCTGGTTGAGCGGCCAATCATCGATGGATTGCTGCCAGTTCCTGGGCAACGGATACGGGCCCGGCACCGGCATGTCGCAAGCCCTGTCGTTCATGCTGCGCAAACCCGATGCCGACATCCGCAAGGTCATCGATCATGGTCTTGACCGGCTGCAGTCATCCGGAAACTTCGCGAGTGTTTATGTGCGCTTTTTCCCTGATTCACCTTACTAGCGGCCACGTATTCTGATGACCGGACCGGCGAATGTTGACCTGCTGCACTCAGGCCCCTCCAGCGGTCCGGTACTGGTTCTGGCCCATGGTGCAGGCGCGCCGATGGATTCCGGTTTCATGCAGGCCATGGCGGACTTGCTTGCTGCACGAGGCATCCACGTGATCCGCTTCGAGTTCGCATACATGGCTGCGCGGCGGACTGCAGGCATCCGCAAGCCGCCCTCGCGCATGCCGCAGCTGCTGCAGGAGTATCGTGCGGTGGTGGACCTGCTCGGCGCCGGACCGGTGTTCATCGGCGGCAAGTCGATGGGCGGGCGCGCGGCGTCAATGCTGGCGGCCGAACCAGACATGCCCGCAGCGGTCGCCGGACTGGTGTGTCTGGGATACCCGTTTCACCCGCCCGGCAAGCCGGAGAACCTTCGCACGGCGCACCTGTCCAGCCTGAATTGCCCGGCACTCATCGTACAGGGTGAGCGCGATCCGTTTGGTACCGCAGACGAGGTGCCGGGGCTCTCATTGCCGCCATCGATCGGGTTTCACTGGTGTCCTGCCGGCAATCATGACCTCGCACCGCCGAAGCGCTCCGGCCATACAGCCGAGGGCAACTGGTCTGCCGCAGCAGATGCCATCGCCGCGTTCGTCCTGGCGCATTCGGGTTGACGCCGCAAAAACCTGGCAAGGGCGGGGATGCAGGGTCCGGGGGTACAACACCCTGCATCCCCCATTGGTCGCATCAGCCGCCCACTGATGTACAGTGCGTGTACCTCTGCTTCCAATTTCATGTCCTGTGCGGCGTTCTTGCCGTTCTGTGTTGTCTATTGTTGTAGCCTTCCCAGTATTTCCCTGATGTGCGCGAGTGCACATGGCGGAGAAAACTTCTGCAGCGTCATTGTTCCAGTTGAAAAACGCTCCGTAACCGCACATCATCGCCGCCGTGGAAGATCTCAGGCAAATACCGCTTTTCTCCGGCTTGTCGGATGGAGATGCACGCAGGCTCTCGGTTCACTGCGTCTGGCGCAGCGTGGCGGAGAACGAGCTCATCATTGACTACGAGGACGACACGGCAGAGGTGGTCTTCGTCGTCGAGGGAAGGGTGCGCGTCCTGCTGCGCACCGCTGCGGGCCGCGAAGTCATTCTAGATGACATGACCACCGGCCAGTATTTTGGCGAGATGGCCGCCATTGACGGCCAGCCCCGCTCGGCCAACGTGACAGCGCTGGAAAAGACCCGCATCTGCGCCATGCCGGACGCCATCTTCCGCGATGCCTGCTGCTCGATCCCGACAGTCAACATGGCGGTGCTGAAGATGCTGGCGGGCCGCGTGCGGACGCTCAATCAGCGCCTCAGCGAGTATGCCTTCCTGACCGCCAAGCAGCGGCTGTGCGCCGAACTGCTGCGACTGTCGCGCCCGCGCATGGGCAAGGAGAGCCAGCGCATCGTGTCGCCGCCGCCGCTGCAGCGCGAACTGGCAGACCGCATCTCCACGCAGCGGGAGGTCGTAACGCGCGAACTGGCCTCCCTTGCGCGCAAGGGCATCGTGGAAAAGACCCGCGGCGGCCTGGTGCTGAATGAGCCCGACAAGTTGCACGCCCTCATTGCCGAGGCGATGTCGAAGTAACCCGAAGCCTGCTCAGATCAGGTCGCGTTCGACGTCTTCACTGAAGTCGCGCTCGAACACCATCTCGTCATTGAGCCAGGCTTCAATGCGGGCCGTCAGATGAAAATGCGTTCTTGACGACGTCATCGATGAATATGTTTCCGTGCGCACGTGAACGTCATCGCGGATCATCTCCTCTGTCCAGTGCGTGGTCATTTTCGCCGACAGCGGATCATCGGGATGGATCGAGTGCGTTTCGCGGCCGGCGCCTCCGGCCACCAGGCCGTGGTTCATCTCCCGGTACATGCCGAAGTCATCGACGATTTCCAGTCTTACCGCGCCAGTGTCGGGGTCTTCGGATTGCTCGCGCTTGTGAAACGGCGGACGGATTTCCTCGAGTTGCACAGGAGGCGCACTGACGGCTTGCGGGAACGACGGCTCTTTCTCGCCGGGCATTGGCGAGCGGGCAGGCACCGTGAGCCATGAGCGCGCCGTGTGCACCGAAAGCACCACCGGCTCCGGTGCGGGCCACATCATTGGCCAGTAGCTGGTCGAAATCGACAGCCGCAGCCGGTGGCCAGCCGGCAGATGCCAGGCGATGTCATCGAGTTTTATGCGGGCAAAGTACCGCTCGCCCGGGTCAAGCGCTTCCGGGTGTTCGTGGCTGGCTATGTGCGTAAGGTTCTGCAGCGCATAGGTGATGCGGGTTACCTGTCCGTCCGGCCGCACGTCGTTGAGTCTGACAGCGATGTGCGCGACCGGCTTGTCGCTGGTGAACTCGAGTTCCAGTTCCGGCGCACCCACGATGTCCAGGTCCGTACCCAGCCGGGGGGTATCGAACGTCAGTGAACCGGCATCGTCGCGGGCCTGGTCGCCTGCGAACTCGGGCCCAAGCCAGATCACGCAGAATTCGCCGCCATCGCGGCCCGTGGTCTGTGGCGAGCAAATGTCCAGCGTTGTTTCCTCGCCCGGTTCTGGCGACAGTCCGGCGGGCGTCAGGTAAAGCCGGTTTGGCTCGGTCAATGGTCCCGGCCAGGCACCGTCGGCAATCCAGCGTCCGGGCAGCCGGTCCGGCAGTCCCTGCGGGCTGTAGCTGTCCATGATGAAGGCCCGCACCGCAGGTTCGCGCAGCACGCCCGTGGCCTCGCCCTTCAGCCAGAAGTCCCACCAGCGCAGGGCCTCCTGCAGGAAACCGATACGCGGCTCAGGCACGGCAAAATGCGGATACTTGTGCGCCCATGGGCCGATGATCGCCTTCACCGGCGACGTGAGGCCTTTCAGCATCCGCGGGATCGCGTTGGAATAGGCGTCGTTCCAGCCGCCCACCGCGAGCACTGCCGCCTTGATGCGCGAATAGTCCTCGCACACCGAGCCATGCTTCCAGTAGGCGTCGCGGCGCTGGTGCCTGAGCCAGCGCGCGGCGAGAAACGGCTCGTTCTCCAGCCGCTCCATCCAGGCGTCATACCACTTGTCGCCATAGAGCAGCGGGTCGGGTGCGCGCGACGAATAGGCCAGCATGGTCGCGCCCCAGCCGAGATTTTCACTCAGCAGGCAGCCGCCCTTGTAGTGGATGTCGTCTGCATAGCGGTCATCGGTCGAACACAGCGTGATGATCGCCTTGAGCGGTTCGGGATCGAGAGCTGCGATCTGCAACGCATTGAAGCCGCCCCAGGAGATGCCCATCATGCCGACCTTGCCGGTGCACCAGGCTTGAGCCGCGATCCAGTTGATCACTTCCACGCCGTCGGCAAGCTCCTGCGCACTGTACTCGTCTTCCAGCACGCCGTCGGCCTCGCCGCAGCCGCGCATGTCCACGCGCACGCAGGCGTAGCCGTGACCCGCAAAATAGGGGTGGGTCAGGTGATCGCGCTCGATGGTGCCGTCGCGCTTGCGGTAGGGCAGGTACTCGAGGATCGCCGGTACCGGGTTCGTTCCGGCATCTTCGGGCAGCCAGATGCGCGCCGCCAGGCGGCATCCGTCAGCCAGGGTAATCCACTCGTTTTCGATTTCGCGCACCTGTCGCGGAAATTGGTCGATGACGGCGATCATGATGTGAAATTCCTGACGGCGTCCGCTATCGCGGCAAACATTGCACCGGCTGCCGGTGAAACGTAGCGCGCCCGCAAGGACGCATGGATTAGTTCCTGTTCATGCCGCACGCTGGCGCTGACGCCTGCGGCCTGCAGCCGGGCCGCATAGTCAAAGCAGTCGTCGCGCAGGGGGTCCCATTCGCACGCCACCATGAACGCCGGAGCCAAGCCGGAATAGTCCGTTTCCAGCAATGGCGCGCGATACTTCGATTGCCACGCAGCCTCATTGCCCGGCCCCACGTACCAGCCGTCATAGGCATGCATGTCTGCGGTGGTCAGGCCCGGCGCATTGGCCCGGCTGATATAGGATCCCCTGCTCATGTCGCCGCCGAGCGCGGGGTAGATCAGCACCTGGCCCGATGGCATTGGCAGGCCTTCGTCACGCCTCTTCAGGCACACCGCAGCCGTCAGGTTGCCGCCAGCCGAGTCTCCGCCAAGCGCGGTGCGTGAAGGGTCGATGCCGAACGTGCCGGCATTTGACAGAACGTGGTGGGTTGCAGCCGCGCTGTCGTCAAAGGCGGCCGGGAACCGGTGCTCCGGCGCCAGCCGGTAGTCCACGGCGATCACCGTGGCGCCTGAAAGCTCCGCAAGGCCGCAGCAGATGTCGTCGTGGGTGTCGAGCGAGCCCAGCACATACCCGCCGCCGTGCAGATAGATCAGCCCTGCGCCGTCGCGGCCACCAGCGGGAACGTACCGCCTCAGCGGAATGGGACCGGCTGCGCCCGGCGCGCTGGTCTCCTCCACCGTCATGCCATGCGGGCGGCCGCCGTGAAAATGACGGCACAGCCTGTCGTAGCAGGCCCGCATCTCGGCCATGCTCAGGTCAACGGCATCATCCGGAAAGAACCCAGCCGACTGCGCCATGAATTCCACGATGCCGGGTTCGTCAGGTGCGGGCCGCGGGTCATCCAACACAGTTGTCACATTGTCATGGCAGACATTTGCCATCATGATTCCCTTTATGATCTGGAACAGGCAGCAACAGGACGGCCAGA
>CAZYKZ010000138.1:0-6775 GCA_964648175.1 uncultured Anderseniella sp. | reverse complement strand
TCATGTCGAGGCGTTCAAGGTTGGCGTAGAGCGGCAGGATCATGAACGGCAGGTAGGAGTAGACGATGCCGACATAGACTGCGAATTCGGTGTTCATCATCGGGATCGGCTCGCTGATGACTCCGAGCCATATCAGCACGTTGTTGATGGTGCCGTTGTTGCCGAGCAGGCCCATCCACGCATAGATGCGCAAGAGGAACGAGGTCCAGAACGGCAGGATGATGAGCAGCAGCAGGATGTTGCGGGTTGCCCCGGAAGAGCGCGCGATGCCATAGGCCATCGGGTAGCCGATAAGCAGGCACAGCACTGTCGAGATGGCGGCGATCTTCAGCGAGTTGAGATAGCCGGTGTAGTACAGCGCATCATCGACAAGGTAGCCGAAATTGGTGGCGAAGTTTTCCTTGAGCGCCGCCCAGCTTGCCGGCATCTGGAAAGGCGGGATCGAGTAGGCCGCCGCCGATACCGAGATCACTGCGACGATGAAAAACGGCGTCAGGAAGAAGACCAGCAGCCACAAATAGGGTGCGCCTGTGACCAGCCGCTTCCAGCCGTTCTTGTTGAGCCAGCGGGTAAACCTGGCTGATGGCTGGGCCGGTTTGGCCGGCTGGCTGGTCGCGGTTGCCTCGCTCATCAGCCCTCCTCCGGCAGCAGGATTGCCGAGCCTGCATCCCAGCTCAGCCAGACCTTGTCTTCCCAGTCCACCTGCCGGTCTGCCTCGCTGAGGCGCTGGTCATTGACCTTGCTCACCCTGACCAGCGCACCGCTGGCAAGCTTGACGCGATAAAGCGAGTCCTTGCCGAAATAGCCAAGGTCCAGCACCTCGCCCTGAACGGTGTTGACGCTGGTGGACTTCGGCTTCTTGCGGCTGATGGAGATCTTCTCGGGCCGGATGGCGACCGCGACCTTGTCTCCGGCAGCAATGCCGTTGCGGGCTTCGGCTTCAAGTTCGCAACCGGCTTGCGGCGCAGAGATGCGCGCCTTGCCGGCCTTGATGCCTTCCACCTTGCCGTCGAACAGGTTGATGGAACCGATGAAGTCTGCTGTGAAGCGGGAGTTGGGAAACTCGTAGATATCGGTCGGCGTGCCGACCTGCCGGATCACGCCGCGGTCCATGATGGCGATCCGGTCAGCCAGCGTCATGGCCTCTTCCTGGTCGTGCGTCACCACGATGAAGGTGATGCCGAGCTTGTTCTGGATGTTCATCAGTTCGAACTGCGTCTGCTCGCGCAGTTTCTTGTCGAGCGCGCCCAGCGGTTCGTCCAGCAGCAGCACCTTGGGACTCTTGGCAAGGGCGCGGGCAAGCGCGACGCGCTGGCGCTGGCCGCCCGAAAGCTGGTGCGGCTTGCGGGCTGCGAATTGCGTCAGCTGAACCAGGTCGAGAAGTTCGCGCACCCGGTCCTTGCGCTGGGCATCGGTCATGTTCTCGTGCTTGAGGCCATAGCCCACGTTCTTCTCCACGCTCATGTGCGGAAACAGCGCGTAGGACTGGAACATCATGTTGACCGGCCGGTCGAATGGCGCCACGCCGGTCATGTCCTGCCCGTCGATCATGATGCGGCCGGACGTCGGCGCCTCGAAGCCTGCCAGCATCCGAAGCAGGGTGGTCTTGCCGCAGCCGGACCCGCCCAGCAGGGCGAACAGCTCGCCACGACCGATGTCGAGCGAGACGTTGTCGACGGCCGTGAAGCTGCCGAACTTCTTGGTAACGTTCTCGATCCGGATGAACGCCGGATCAGGTCTGGTATCCGAATGTTCTGCCATCAGTCCGGCGCCCCCGTCGATCAACAAAAAAACCCGCAAGGCAATAGAAAACCTTGCGGGCGTTTTGCGCAAACAGATTCAGGGCCGCTTCACGAGCCGGTCTTGATCTTGGTCCAGGCGCGGGTCAGTTCGCGCTGGGCCTTGGGCGACAGGGACTTCGATGTCCACAGCCGGGCCTTGACCTCGTCATTGGGATAGATCGCCGGATCATCGAGGATCTCCTGGTTGACGAACTCGCGCGCCTTGGTGTTGGCGTTGGCGTAGTAGGTGAAGTTCGTCGCGCCCGCGATCACCTTCGGATCCAGCATGAAGTTCAGGAACTTGTGGGCGTTCTCGACGTTCTTGGCGTCCGCCGGAATGGCCCATACGTCGAACCAGGCTGGCGAACCGGTCTCCGGCACGTGGTACTCCAGGTTGATCTCTACACCGGCCTCTTCGGCGCGGCCGGTCGCGGTGGCATAGTCACCCGACCAGTTGTTGATCACGCACAGCTCCTTGTTGGGAATGGCGTTGAGATAGTTCGAGGCGTCGAACGTCTTGATGTACTGGCGCACCGGCTTGAATGCCTCGACCACAGCCTCGTAGTCGGCCGGGTCTTCGGAATTCGGATCCTTGCCCAGGTAGGACAGCACCATCGGGATCACGTCGCGCGGGCTTTCCAGCACCGAGATACCGCAGTCGGCGACCTTCGACGCCAGTTCGGGCTTCATGATGATGTCCATGGTGCCCATCGGAGCATTGTCGCCGAGGCGTTCCTTGATCATGTCCGTGTTGTAGGTGATGCCGGTCGTGCCCCACATGTAGATGACAGAGTACTCGTTGCCGGGGTCCCAGTTCTCCACGGTCTTGAGAATGCCCGGGTCCTGGTTGTCCCAGTTGGGCAGCTTCGAGCGATCGATCTTCTGGAAGGCGCCGGCCTGGATGAACTTCGGCAACTGGCTGCCGGAGTGCAGCACCACGTCATAACCTGACGATCCCGCCAGCAGCTTGGCTTCTTCCGTTTCGGCGGCGTCGTAGGTGTCGTAGACAACCTTGATGCCGGTTGCCTTGGTGAAGTCCTCGAGCGTGGTCTCGCCGATATAGTCCACCCAGTTGTAGACGTGGACGACTTCTTCGGCCTGCGCGGCCGGAGCCAGCAGGGCGACCGCTGCGACAGCGGTGCCGGCCATGAGGGTTAGTCTGCGTGAAAGGTATTTCATGTCTGCACTTCTCCCTGTTTGTTGGCACTTCCAGTAAAATGATACCGGCAATCATGGTCCTGACAACTGGATAAACGCTCAGCTGCAACTCGCGCGTCACGCGGCCTTGATCCTGCGCCGGCGCAAATCCTTGATGATCTCCCGCGATGCGTTGCGGCCCGGAATGCCGGTCACGCCGCCGCCCGGATGCGCCCCGGAGCCGCACAGATACAGCCCCCTCACCGGAGACCGGTAGTCGGCGAAGCCCGGCACCGGGCGGTTCGAGAATATCTGGTCCAGGTGCAGGCAGCCGTGGAAGATGTCGCCGCCGACCAGGCCGAAGATGCGTTCGAGATCCTTGGGGCTCAGGATCTGGCGGCCCAGCACCGCCTTGCGGAAGTTGGGCGCATAATCCGTCACGGTGTCGATGATCAGGTCCGCCACCTCCTCGCGCACATCGTCCCAGTCGCGTCCGCCGGAAAGTTCCGGCGCGAAGTGCTGGCAGAACAGGCTGGCGACGTGCTTGCCCTCGGGCGCCAGCGTGGGGTCGATGGTGCTGGAAATCCACATCTCCACCACCGGCTTGCGCGCCCAGCCGCCGCCCTTGGCGTCGTCATAGGCCTGCTCGAGGTAATCGATGGACGGGGCGATGGTGATCGATCCGCCGTGGTGCAGTTGCTGCTGCTTGCCGGGCCGGCACGTGAAGTCCGGCAGCTCCGACAGCGCCACGTTCATGCGGAATGTGCCGCTCCTGCAACGGAAGGCGTTGATGGAGCGGGTAACCTGCTCCGGCACGTCGGCCGGGTCGAGCAACTTGCCGTAGAGCAGCTTGGGGTTGATGTTGGAGGCGATGACCGGGGCATGAAACTTCCGCCCGTCTTCCAGTTCCACGCCGGTTGCCGTTCCGTTGCGGGTGATTATGCGGGCGACCCTGGCGTTGGTCAAAATCGTGGCGCCATGGTCTTGAGCCGCCTTCGCGATGGCGTTCGAGATGGCGCCCATGCCGCCAATGGCGTGCCCCCAGGCGCCGTCCTTTCCGTTGGCCTCGCCAAAGCTGTGGTGCAGCAGCACGTAGGCCGAGCCCGGTGCATGCGGGCTTTGCATGTTGCCGACCGCGGCCAGATACCCCAGAGCGCCGCAGATCAGTTCGCCTTTGAGATACATGGCGAGGAAGTCCGCCACCGACATGGTCATGGCGCGCGACAGGGTTTCCTGGGCCCTGGCGGAAAGATGACGCATGCCCCAGCCCGTCCTGAGCAGGCCCAGCAGGTCGGGCAGGCCGCCACCCAGATTGGGCGGCGTCGAATTCATCAGCTGGCGAACCGGTTCGACGATCTCCATCAGGTCGTCGTCGAGCCGCTGGTAACCTGCCGCGTCGCCGGGGCACAGCGCATCGAGCTGGCGGGCTACCTCGTCGCGGTCATGGGTGTAGATGATGGAGCTTCCATCGGGGTGCAGGTAGAAGCCTTCGCACGGGCGCTTGACGATTGTCAGGCCACGTTCGACAAGGCCAAGTTCGCGGATCACGTCGGGGCTCAGCAGCCCCGCAACATAGGAACACACGGAGTTGCGAAAGCCGGGGTGAAACTCCTCGGTGACGGCTGCTCCGCCAACGATGTGCCGTGCTTCCAGAACCAGCGTCCGGTATCCGGCCTTGCCGAGATAGGCCGCCGTGGCAAGCCCGTTGTGGCCGCCGCCGACGATGATCGCATCGAAGCTGCCGGCGGCTGCGTCCGGATTGCTCATGCACCATCCTCCTGACGGGCGGCCAGCATGGCGGCGTTGGTCGCTTCGGCCATGCCGCTGGCGGGCGCTTCCGGCAGCGACAGCACCGGCATCACCTTTCGCAACTGGTCATGGTGGCCCTTGACGCCATATTCGAGGTCCGAGAGCACGAAATCCTTGAAGCCGCTGGAATGCATGGCCTCGTTGGACCAGATCGTCAGCTGCACGTCTTCATCGCCGGTATCGCCATCGATCCGCCCGGCCAGATAGCGGGCAGCGCGCAGGCGGCGGGCATAGTCGCTGTCTTCGCTGTCATCGATAGGCTGGCAATAGTAGCCGCCGCGGATGACCGTCTCGACAACACCCTTCGGATACTCCTGATAGTAGCCCAGTCCTTCCGGATAGAAGAACATCACCTGGTTGGGGAAAATGCCGATATAGAGCCAAGCCCGGCGGTGGCTTTCCGGCAGGTGCGGGATCTCCGGCAGAATGCTCAGATAGTGCCGGGTGCTCCACAGTCTGCCTTTTCGCGCATTGAAGACACCGAACGACCGGTTGGTCCCGTCCTGCCAGCCTTCGTCGAAATAGGTGGAGCCATAGAGGTCCTGCAGCGCCGGGTGGGCAATCGGCACGTGGTAGCCTTCATTGTCCACGTCGCGCACGCACTTCCAGTTGGCCTTGATGGTCTGCGACCAGCTTACTTCGCCGTGGCTGACCGCGCTTGCAGCGTTGTAGAGGGCAACTTCAGGCTCGTGCCTCGCCAGCAGTTCCTTCACGCTGGGCTGCGGGCCGGGCTTGAAGCGGACGAACACGAAGCCGTGCCAGATCTCGAATTCGAGCGGAACGAGGCCGTGTTCTTCCGGATCGAGCTCCGGGAAGGAGCGCGGCTGGGGAACCGAGCGCAAGGTGCCATCGAGATTGAACGACCAGCCATGGAACGGGCACACCAGCGCCGAACCGCACTTGCCCTTGTCGTCGACAGCGACCCGTGAGCCGCGGTGGCGGCAGACATTGTGAAAGGCGCGGATTTCACCCTGCTTGTCCCGCACGATCAGGGCGCGTTCACCGGCCACGTCGAAGCAGAAATAATGTCCCGGTTCGGGCGCATCGCTGACATGACCAGCGATCTGCCAGTGGCGCCGGAACAGCTGTTCCTTTTCCAGTTCGAGCAACTCGCCGCTGGTGTAGGCCCAGGCCGGAAGACCCGACCTGTCCCAGTTTTCCGGGGCGCTGCGCACTTGCGATTTTTCAAGGGCGATCGAGTCCGGCAGTGGGCGGATATGCTTGTTCATGGGTGGCACCTGATTATTCTGAATGGACATTCAAAATAGAAGATTGTGGCGGGGACGTCCAGCTTTTTCTCCTTGTGCGTGCCGTATCTGCCTTTTCTCGGGCAGAAGCCGGTGATCGAAGTTGGGGAAATTGGTGTTAGGTTACAATGGGTTGTAAACATGTGACGGGCCTAGGGATTGCCTGCCTGAAGCTGGTGAGGCAGTACCGTCTGATGGCAGCAAGGCGCCTGCCGCGGGCGCTCCGGCAGCAGCCTAATCGAACCGTTGCCGACCCCCCGCTTGTGGGTTATAGCTGTGGCCGCGATACATCGCGGGCACCCGTAGCTCAGCTGGATAGAGTGCTGCCCTCCGAAGGCAGAGGTCACAGGTTCGAATCCTGTCGGGTGCGCCAATCTTTTCGCCACCTCCTCCCTGCCGCACCGCGTTTGGCACTCTTTGTGCAGATCGTCTCCCGACATCCGTTAGTGCCGCTCAAAACGGCACACACAGTTGGGAGAGAGTTGAACATGTCTGCGCCACTCGCCGCCCATGGCCGCATCGACTGGGTCGATTACGCAAAAGGCATCTGCATCATCCTCGTCGTCATGATGCACTCGACCCTTGGCGTGGAGGCAGCGCTTGGCCACCCCAGCTGGCTCAACGAGTTCATTCATTGGGCAAGCCCCTTCCGCATGCCTGACTTCTTCCTGATCTCCGGCCTGTTCCTTGCCTCCCGCATCGACCGGCCCTGGCGCGCCTATGCCGACACCAAGATCCTGCACTTCGGCTACTTCTACCTGCTGTGGATGACCATCCAGACCGCGCTGAAGGGCTGGCACG
>CAZYKZ010000137.1:0-6782 GCA_964648175.1 uncultured Anderseniella sp. | reverse complement strand
CATGGTGCGTCCATTCTCCTTGTGACAAATGCGATTTGATCCGCTAACCGGCTTGTGTCTATGGGTCGGGCAGATCCTGTGCTGGCGATCCTTCTAGGGCCGCCCACGCGAGACTGCAACCGGGAAGCTTGCAACGGCTATGGGAAATCTCCTGCGAAACCGCTGGCTGAAGACGGGTCTTGCCGCGCTGGGCGTGTTGCTGCTGCTGCCCTATGTGCTGACGCTGGTCTATGCGCTTGTGCCGCCGCCCGTCAGCGCCACCATGGTCTGGAAGAAGCTTGAGGGTAACGGCATCGACTATCGCTGGCGGCCGCTGGCGGAAACATCGCAGAACCTGGTGCGCTCCGTGGTCACCGCCGAAGACGCCGGCATCTGCCGCCACAACGGGGTGGAATGGGGCGTGCTGCGCGACGTCATGAAGGAAGCGATGGAGCGTGACGGCGGGGCGTCCCGCGGCGGCTCGACCATTACCCAGCAGGTTGCCAAGAACCTGTTCCTGTGGCCTTCACGGTCTTATCTGCGCAAGGCGCTGGAGTTGCCGCTGGCCTTGTGGATTGACCTGGTGTGGAGCAAACGGCGCATCGTGGAGGTCTACGTCAATATTGCCGAATGGGCGCCGGGGGTCTACGGCGCGGAAGCTGCAGCCCAGCACCATTTCGGCAAGTCGGCGAAATCGCTGAGCCGGGACCAGGCGGCCCGGCTGGCGGCGGCCCTGCCGAACCCGCTGGTGCGCGATGCCGGCCAGCCAGGTCCGCAAACCCGGGCGAAGGCCCGCACCATCCGCCGGCGCGTCGACTCGACGGTTCCGTATCTCGATTGCCTGAAGCTGGAGTAGTTCAGGCAGGTACGGCCGGCTGGCGGGCCCGTGGAACGGGGGTGGTGGCAGTACAGGGGCGAGGCGTTCACCCCATTTCTGTGCCACGGGCTTTATCCGGCGTACCTGCCTGATCCCTTCATGAGCTGCGCTTGCGGCCGGTGAACATGGCCCGGACCAGGTTCTCGCTGTGCTCCGAACTCGCCACGATCACGCCAAGCACGTGCAGGCCGATCAGGCCCAGCGTGGCGTAAACGGATGCTTCGTGTACTTCCTCGACCCAATCGGCGCCCCAGAACATGTCCGTGGTCATCATGTAGCCTGTGGCGCTGATCACCGAGATGGCGAACAGCAAGGCGAGCACCATGGCGCCGCCGGCCGGATTGTGGCCGATATGGCGCGGGGCACGAAAACGCAGCGTGTCCAGGACAAACCGGATGGTTTCGCCGGGGCCGCGGACAAAATCACGGAAGCGGGCATGGCGCGGGCCAACGAAGCCCCAGACGATGCGAAGCCCGACCAGGCCTGCGATGATGTATCCGGCGATCTCGTGCGGCTTGTCCCATTCATCGCCGGTGGCGAAGGCAAAGATGAACAGGCCTGCCAGCGACCAGTGGAAGATGCGTACGAACGGGTCCCAGACCCTGACCTCGGCCGGCGGCTGATCGCCGCCGGCCAGGGTTGAAGCTTCAGCCTGTTGCATCAGTCGTCTTCCTTCATTTCGACGACTTCGGCGGTGACAGGGTTCATGTACAGTTCGTACTTCTTGCTGTCCTTGATGGCATAGGCTTCGTAGCAGCCATCTTCGACCTTGAGCTTGCGGACCTCGTAGCCCATGGCGACGACCTTCGCCTTGGCGTCATCCATGGACATCCACTTGTCCTTGGGTTCGTTGCACTTGTCGGACGAGGCCAGTGCGGAACCGGACATCAGGGCGAGGGCGGCGATGGCGATGATTGTACGGGTGTTCATTTCTTGCATCCTTTCAGTTGTTGTGGGGCTTCCCGGTTGAGACGGACGCAAGTAACCACACACGGCCTGCCGGTTTCCTGACAGGAACTGTCAACCAACTGTCAGCTTTGCCTGGCCTTGAAAGCGGTTGGCGCAGGACCTGCAAACTGGTGCGGACGGTTGACGCAGCGCGTTTCAACGCGATTCTGCTCTGGTGTTTTGTGGATTCACGGGTTATAAGCCGCGCCATTCAGGTCTTTGCGATCAAGAATTTTCGGCTGGCCGCCGTTATCGTGGACGTTGCGGCCAACGCACATACGGAGTTTGTCATGGCTGTTCCAAAGCGAAAAACCACGCCGTCCAAGCGCGGCATGCGCCGTTCCGGTCACAAGGTGCCGGAAGCGACCTACGTGGAAAACAAGCAGACCGGTGAACTGCACCGTCCGCACCACATCGACCTGAAGACCGGCATGTACAAGGGCCGCCAGGTGCTGGAGCCCAAGGGCGACTTCTAAGCCCGATTGGCCTGTTCGACGAGTTTCAGGGCTGGCGAAGCACAAGGCTTCGCCGGCCCTCATGCTTTCGTGACGGCGCGTAATATGGTCTAAGTCTTTGATCATCGCGCTGAAACTGATTCACGAGGCCGGTCCCATGCGCTTCATCGTTGCCTTTCCGCTGCTTCTGCTGGTGCTGGTTGCCTACAACGTCATGGCGTTCTGGGAGCCGGGTGCGCTGTGGGCCGAGGCCATCCGGGTCAACATGATGTCGGGCGCGTCGCTGGCGCTGCAGTGGGCGGACGTGCTGATCCTCGCGGCACTTTTCCTGCTGTTCGTCGAGGTGCTGAAGGCCGCCCGCGTCGGCTCGCTGACCATCATCGACCACATCATGTCGACGGGCGTGTTCATCGCCATGCTGGTGGAGTTCCTGCTGGTGCCGCAGGCCGGCACGGCGCCGTTCTTCATGCTGCTGGGCATTTCGCTGATCGACGTGGTGGCGGGGTACTCGATCTCGATCCGCTCGGCCCGGCGCGACGTCGCCTTCGGCATGGACGGTTCGGCATGAAACCCAGAGATATCATAGACTTCTGGCTGGCCCAGCCGGACAAGAAGCTGTTTTCGGTAGATCCGGCATTCGATGCAGAACTGAAACAGAAGTTCGGAGAAATACACGCCGATGCAGCGGCAGGCAGGCTCGACGACTGGCTCGAAACCGTGGACGGGCGGCTGGCGCTGGTGCTGCTTCTCGACCAGATGAGCCGCAATCTGGGGCGCGGCACACCTGCCATGTTCGCTAACGATAACAAGGCGTTGGCGATTGCCAAGCGAGCGATTGCCGAAGGCGACCGCGACGTGCTGACACCGGCTGAATACCGCTGGCACGTGATGCCGTTCATGCATTCGGAAGATCTGGCCGACCAGGACCGGTGCGTCGAACTGTGCCGTGAGGCGGGGCTTGAGGATACTCTGCCCCATGCCATCGAGCATCGCGGAATCATTGCCAGATTCGGGCGGTTTCCACATCGCAACCGCATACTGGGGCGAGAAATGACCGAGAAAGAGCAGGAGTTTCTCGACGAGGGCGGGTTCTCGGGCTGAGTTTGCCAGGCCTGCGCAGATTCAGGTTCTGTTAACGACAAAGCTGAAGCAGTCCGGCCTGTTTACGTCGATGGTACGCGGCTTGCTGTAACCGGATGCAAGTGTCCCGTTACGGAACCGGTAAGCCGCCATGCAGATGCCAGTCGCAAAGCCAGTAATCGCAGAACCGCTGTCGCAAGGGACAGTGTCCGGCGATGCCGGATGGCTGGCCGAACAGGCGCTCGAACCCAATTTCACGCTGATGCCGCAATGGATCGAACCGCTGGTCAGCGAATGCGGCGCCGGTCATGACCTGGCAAAGGTACACACGCTGGCGGCCGATGGCCGGCCCGGCGGGTTTGCCGTCGTGGAGCGCAAGCGGTGGCGCTGGGGCCTGCCGCTGGTGCATGCCGAAAGCTGGATGGGCGAGTTTCCGATTTCGGGCACGCCGCTGCTCAATCCGTCGGACCCTGCCGGCAATTGCGCTGCGCTGATCGGGGAAATCTTCGACCGCACCGGTGCGGTTGCCCTGGTGCTGCCGTACGTCACCGGCCATCACGTGGTTTCAAGCGTGCTGGTGGATGCGTGCGGCGCGATTGGAGCGCCGGTTGCGTTCATGAACGACCGCAAGCGCGCCGCGCTGCGTTGCAATGGCGACTTCGACGCCTGGTTCGACGAGACGTTTCCGCGCAAGCGCCGCAAGGAGTTCCGCCGCCTGAAGAGCCGGCTGGCCGAAACGGGCAGGCTCGAGTTTCATCTGCGGCAGACCGGCGAGGCCGGCCTTGACCAATGGATCGAGCGGTTCACTGCGCTGGAACAGGCGGGCTGGAAGGGCGATGCCGGCACGGCAATAGGCAAGTCGGACGCCCTTTCGCAGTTCGCCCGCAAGAGCCTCGCAGAACTGGACGCTGCCGGAAAGCTCATGTGCTGGTCGCTGGAACTGGACGGCAAGCCGGTCGCGATGATGTTCGGCGTGCGCGAGGGCGGTTCCGCCTGGATCGTGAAGATGGCCCATGACGAGGCGCTCAACCGGTTCTCGCCGGGCCAGCTGCTGATTCTCGAGGCCACGCGCACGCTGTTCGAGGACGAGCAGATCCTGTTCGCCGACAGTTGCGCCATTCCGGATCACCCGATGATCGACCACCTTTGGAAGGACCGGCTCGAGGTACGCGACGTGCTGATCGGCAATCCGCACAAGCCGCGCCTCCTCTTCCACCTGATCCATGCGCTTGAGCGGGCCCGCGCATCGGCCCGCACCTATGCCAAGAAACTTCGCAGCCATTTGCTCAAGGGAAAACGCTGATGACCTCTGCACCCCTCTCCATCTCGCTTGCTCCTGCCGACCGCCAGAAGCTGTACAAGGCGCCGTTCCATATCCGGCATTCATTCTCGGACAACCCGCTGTTCCGGCTGGACCGGCTGGTGGAACTGGCCAAGTCGATGCCGCGTGATCGCATCGAGTACAATTCGGGTGCGGTACCGCCCGGTGTGAAGCCTGAAGACGTGCCGGGCATCGAGATGGCGGTGGACGACGTCATCCGCCAGATCGAGACGGCCCATGCCTGGCTGGTGATCAAGAACGTCGAGCACGACCCGGCCTATGCCAGGCTGCTGGAGCAATTCGTCGGCGACCTGTCGGAAGCCTCCGGCCAGCCGCGTGACGGCTTTTCGGACCTGCAGGGTTTCATCTTCGTGTCATCGGCCAATTCGACCACGCCCTTCCACATCGACATGGAAGAGAACGTGCTGGTGAACATCCGGGGCGAAAAGTTCGTGCACCTGTTCGACAATACCGATGGGGCGCTCGTGTCCGAGGAAGCGCGCGAGATTGCGCCGTCAAAGCACCGCAACCAGCATTATGAGCCTTCGTTCGAGGACCGGGCGCAGGTGTTCACGCTGAATGCCGGCGACGGCGTGCACATTCCCTATACCCAGCCGCACTGGGTGCGCACGGGTGGCGACTACTGCATTTCCATCGCCATGACCTGGAAAACGCCTGAAGTGCTGCGGCTCAACAAGATCCGGTTGATGAACGGCACCCTGCGCCGGTTCGGCTTGCCGCAGGCCGGTCCCGGCGTTCGTCCGGTGGCAGATGCCGCCAAGGTGCTGGGGCACGACGTCATGCGCGCCGTGCTCGACCCGTTGCGCAAGTCCGAGGGCGTGCGCAACATGCTGCGCGGGCTGATCTATGGCCGGAAGGCAAACTACTACCTCAAGGGTGCGCGGGACAGCAAAGCCTGACGGCTTTCAGTCGAGGCTCATCAGATAGGTTGCGATGGCGAGCCGGTCTTCGGCCGGCAGCTTCGACATGTTGGTCTGAACGGCCGCCATGCCGCCTGACGACATCTTGTCGTAGCCAAGCGTTTCACCGAACTCGAGCGCGGTTGCCAGGTCGTTGGCGTCCTTGTAGCGCCCGCGCTCCTTCAATCCGCGCAGGGAAGGCACGCTGCCATTGCCTTCCGGGTGCGGGCCGCCGGCCAGCCAGCGGCTTGTATCCATGGCCATGAAGGCGTTGCGCGGCGTATGGCACTCGCCACAGTGGCCGGGTCCGGTGACAAGGTAGGCGCCGCGGTTCCAGACCTCGTCCTTCGCCGGATCGGGCTGGAAGGCGGCAGGCTCGAAGGCGGCCATCTTCCACAGGCCGAGGCCGCGCCGCATGATTGGCTCGACAGGCAATCCCAATGGCAGTTCAGGCGCCTTGTTGACCGCCTTCACCGGCGTCAGGGTGTCGATATAGGCCTTGATGTCGAGCACGTCGGCATCGCTCATGTGGGTGTAGGAGGTATAGGGGAAGGCTGGCAGGAAGTGACCGCCACCGGGCGAAATGCCGAGCTTGACGGCGTTGACGAACTGGATGTCCGTCCAGCCGCCGATGCCGGTTTCGGGGTCAGGCGTTATGTTGGGCGGGTAGAACGTGCCGGCCGGGGTGTGCAGGGCCGTGCCGCCGGAGGGCAGCGAGCGATCGGCTTCCTTGTTGTCCTTGCCGGGCAGGTGACAGGACAGGCAGCCGGCGGCGGTATAGAGCCGCTTGCCGTTCTCGATGTCGGGCGTATGGGCGGCGATGCTGTCTGCTGCTCTGGGCTCTGGCGAGGCCGCCACCCATCCGGCTGCGGCTGCGCCGCCGGTAAGCAAGATCAGTGCTGCAATGGTGCGCTTCATGGCCAAGCATTCCCGCCCGGATTCAGGAAAGAGGTCCAGCCCTGCCGGGTCGGCAGGGCTGGCGGTTCATGATCAGTTCTTGGGACGGCGATAGTTCTCGTGGCAAGCCTTGCAGCTGCCGCCAAGCTCGCCCATGGCGGGCATGAAGTTCGCCTCTTCGGTTACCGCGGCCATGGCCATTGCGGCCTCAACGGACTTGTCGGCCTTGGCGTTGAAGTCGTCCATGTTCGACCAGATTTCCGGCTTGGCCCAGGTTTCCGGCGGGCCGTCCTTGCTGTCTTCGG
>CAZYKZ010000136.1:0-6799 GCA_964648175.1 uncultured Anderseniella sp. | reverse complement strand
CCAACGCCGAGCAGGCCCAGTTTTGCCAGGGCGGCACGGCGATCCATACGTTTTTCTTCGGGGGTTTCCTGCTCGATATCCGAGCCAATACTGCGCTTAGACACTCTCGTTACTCCTTGCTACTAACTGGCAAGGGCGACGCATTGGTCCAGGAGGCAGCCGCATCTACACAACGGTCGTCCGTGCTGCATAGATTACGGTTTTCGACAGGCCCGTCGGAAACTTGAAAAATCGTATACTGATATTCAGCGCTCTGTCAAATCACTCCCATTTGCGAAACCATCTAAACCATTTGTTAACCTTAACTTTTAACCACTGGAGCACAAGTAGCGCATGCTGGAAGCTCCATAACCAGGAGGTGAACACTTGCCCGCACCTGAAGGAGCCAATCCCCTCCAGGTTCCTGGAACAACACCAAAGGATGACTGCTACACCAGCACGGCGGCGTGGCGAACGTCGCGGGTCCAGGCATACAGAGCCAGAAGCGGTGTCTGACCAACATTTGTCGCGTGGGGCACGAACGGCTCGTGCCAGATGGTCTCACCGGGCTCGCGGGGGTCGAACGGTTCGTCCCGCACCCGCCACTCACTTTCGCCGGCCAGTATCCAATACAGTTCCGGCGCGGGGTGAGCGTGGTTGGGATATCTCAGGCCGGGGCCAAGCAGGAACAGCCCAAGCAGGAAGTCATCGCCCGGATAGACGCCGTTCGGGCCGATGATCTCGGCATAGGCGTAGTTGTTCATGTAGCCGGGCTGGCCCATGGCCTCGTCGGAATAGTTGGGGTTCTGGCGCCACTGGAGGTCTTCCTCAAGCGCCGCGATGGAAGCAGCCACGTCAGGCGCGGACAGCAGGCTCGCGGCAACCACATCCGGCAGGAACCGGCATGCCGGCAACCGCCGGGGTTCCACTGCAACGGCAGCAGATGCGGAGACATCCTGCTCGCCGAGACGGGCCAGCACGTCCGCCACGCCATCGTCGCCGGCATTGTTGGCCTCAAGCGTCGAGCGAAATGCGCGCAGGAACCATTGCGCGGCCTCGTGCGTGTGGGTTGTCATGCTGTCCCCTGCCCCTTGAAACATCCACTGCCGGTTTTGATACCGTGACAGCGCCCGCCCGCACAGCAAAAACCCCCGGCACGATTAATGCCGGGGGCCAGTCAGGGGCCGTCGAGCAATTGGGGAGGGATGTCAGCGCTTGACGGCGTCCGCTGTACGGGAGTGCGAGTGCGCATTTCTCTCAGCCGCGCCTTCACCACGAAGGCGGGCAGGCAGTGCGAAGGCGACGGCAATGAACACAAGGCCCATGATGATGCCGATGGTTTCACCGCTTACTGCCTCGAACAGGGCGGGATACTCGGTGCCTGAAATCTTGCCGAGGGTGGTCTTGCCGCCAGCGATACTTTCCAGAACTCCCGTGCTCTCGACCCAGGCGAAGTGGCCCATATAGGCCGCCGCACCCAGCAGGCCGCCGGCGGTGAAGAACAGCGCGTCCTTGCGGCCCGTGGCGGCGGCGGCGAGGCCGGTGCCGGGACAGTAGCCAGCCGCGGCGAAGCCTACGCCCAGCAGCGCGCCACCAATGAAGACGCCCAGATAGGCCGCCTTGATGTCCAGGTGGCCGGGGTCAATGATGCCTGCCATGAGCCCTGCAAACATGATGACGGACGATACGCCGATAGCCAGGAGGATGGTCTTCATCAGGTGTAGGTTGCCCAGACGCAGCATCGAGATGATGTAGCCGGGATTGGTTGCGCCGACCCGGTCGAGCACGAAGCCGAAAGCAGCGCCGATGACGATTGCGAGAATGATGTGGCTCATGGCTCAGGCCTCCTTGCTGTAGAGATACATGGCGACGGGGATGCCCGCGGCGAAGGCGCCAGCGGCGAAGATGTAACCGGACAGCGCGGTTTGCATCATGCCGCTCATCATGTGACCGCTGGTGCAGCCACCGGCGAGACGCGCGCCATAGAGCACGATGAAGCCGCCTGCGAATGCCATCGCGTAGCGCTTCCACGGGCTTTCGCCGAAATTGGCCCTCCAGATGGCGGGCATGGTGCGCTCTGCCCGGTCAACGCCGCCGCGCAGGAAGGCCGACAGGCCGGCGCCCGCGATCATCGCCAGCACGAAGATGAAGCTGTAGTTCAGGGGATTTGCGACGTTCTTGGCGTACTTGCCGCCAGACTTGTTGAGGTAGGCGTTCGGGCTGGCATAGCCAGACTTGGCCTCCGGCTGCTCCACCACCACGTCCGGGTTCACGGTATCCCAGACGATGCCGTCGAAGATCACGAACTGCGTTGAGACGCCGATCGGTTTCACCATGACAACGGCCATCAGGAACACAAGTCCCAGCAGCACGCCGCCCGTTTTCCAGTTCAGGACCATGGTCACTCTCCGTTGCTTGATCCAGTTTCTACAGGAAGCATTCATACACATTCAAAAATAAGAATGTTTGATTCAGATCAACGCTCCTCGCTGCAAATATGGCACGGTACTGCCAGACGAATGCCGCAGGGGAAGCGGGCAATGACGCTTGTAGAGATCATGGAAAAGCTGGGCGAACCGCAGACGGCCGCCCTTGGCGGGCTGGCCATCGGTCTGATATTCGGCGCGGCGGCCCAGCAAAGCCGGTTCTGCCTGCGCGCGGCCATCATCAGCTTCTCCCGCGGACTGTTCGATACGCGCCTGGCCATCTGGCTTCTGGTGTTCTCCGGCGCCCTGGTCGCAACGCAGCTGCTGTACGTCACCGAGACGGCCAACCTCGATGAAGCCCGCCAGATTGCAACGAGCGGTTCGCTTTCCGGTGCGATCATCGGGGGCGCACTGTTCGGCATAGGCATGGTGCTGGCGCGCGGGTGCGCGTCGCGCCTGCTGGTGCTGTCGGCCACAGGCAACCTGCGCGCGCTTCTGTCGGGCCTGATCTTCGCGGTGACGGCGCAGGCAAGCCTGCACGGGTTTCTGTCGCCCGCGCGCAACTGGCTGGCGGGACTTTGGACCATCGGTCCGGCAGAAGGCCTCAACCTGTTGGCATCGGCGGGTGCAAGCCACGGCATGGGCGCCCTGTTCGGCCTGGTGTGGTTCGCCGCCGCGGTGTTCTTCGTCCGCCGCAACAAGGTGCCGGCGGTGCAATGGATGACCGGGCTTGCGGCGGGCTCTGCCGTCGCGATCGCCTGGTGGTTCACCTATCAGATGTCGGTACAGTCTTTCGATCCGGTACCGGTCAAGAGCCTCACTTTCACCGGTCCTTCGGCGGACTCGCTGATGATGTTTCTGACCCCGCCGGGCTCGATGCTGGACTTCGACGTTGGCCTCGTGCCGGGCGTATTCCTCGGCTCCTTCCTGGCGGCCTATGCAACCCGTGAACTGAAGCTCGAAGGCTTCGAGGGTGGTCCTGCCATGCGCCGCTACATGCTGGGTGCCGCCTGCATGGGTTTCGGCGGCATGCTTGCCGGTGGCTGTGCGGTGGGCGCGGGCGTGACGGGGGCGTCGATCTTCGCGCTGACGGCTTGGGCCACGCTGTCTGCCATGTGGGCGGCAGCTGCCATCACCGACCGCCTGGTTGACAAGCCGGCTCCCATACATGCGCCAGCACCCCAGCCGGCGGAGTGAGCGAACGGCTTGGCGGGATTGTTGCCTGTCGCTTCGAGGATGGTGACGCCCGGATGACCGGCGCATGATTTCCCGCAGAATTATGCTGCCGGAGAAATGCGCGCCCATGACCGCCATCGACTTCATTCACGGCCTGACGGCCAACGCCATTCCCGCAGAGGTCCGTCATGCCGCCACAAGGGCGCTGCTGGATACACTGGGCGTCGCTGCTGCGGCCACGTTGACGGAGAACTCCCGGATCGTGCGGGACTTTGCCGCCACGGTGTTTCCCGGCGCGGGCGATGGCTCCACCCGGCTGATGTTTGACGGCCGCCCGGTCACCCTGCCCGGCGCCGGTTTCGGCAATGCCGGATCCATCGACTCGCTTGATGCTCATGACGGACAGAAGCTCACCAAGGGCCACATGGGCGTGGTGGTGGTGCCCGCGATGTTCGCCTTCGCCGGCGCCGGCGGCCCGGTGACCGGCAAGGAGTTCATGACGCAGTTGGTGCTGGGCTACGAGATCGCCACGCGCGCCGGCATCGCGCTCCATGCCACGGCCTGCGACTACCACACGTCGGGTGCCTGGAATGCATTGGCCGCAGCGGCAATCGGTGCTCGTGCGCTGGGGCTGGATCAGCAATGGACGCGCCATGCGCTCGGCATCGCCGAATACAACGGCCCGCGTTCGCAGATGATGCGCTGCATCGATCATCCGACCATGCTCAAGGATGGCGCGACATGGGGCGGCTTCACCGGTATCTCGGCAGCCCTGCTGGCCAGGATGGGCCATACCGGCGCGCCCGCCATCACCATGGAAGCGCCGGAGGTGGAGCACCTGTGGGCCGACCTTGGCAGCCGTTGGTACGTGGCCGACCAGTACATCAAGCTCTATCCTGTCTGCCGTTGGGCGCAGCCCGCGATTGCCGCGGCGCTCTCGCTTGCCAGCCAGTTCTCCATCGAGGATGTGACCGGCATTCGTATCGAGACGTTCCATGAGGCCAAGCGGTTGCCGCTGGCAGAGCCTGCCAACTCCGAAGAGGCGCAGTACTCGATCAAGTTCCCGGTGGCGGCGGCCCTCGCTCGCGGCCGCATCGGCGTGGAGGAAGTTGCCGGTGACGGTCTGAGGGATCCCGCTACCCTCCGGCTTGCCCGGATGATCGAAGTGGTGGAGGACGACGAGGCCAATGCGGCCTTCCCCGCCGACCGGCTGGCGCGTGTCAGCATCACTCTAAGAGACGGGCGCACGCTCAAGAGCGGCATGACCCGTGCCGTCGGCGATCCGGACGTTCCGCTGAGCGATGCGGAACTGACGGCGAAGTTCAACGGCCTCGCCGGTCCCGTGCTCGGCAAGACGCGCGCCGATGCCTTGCACGACGCCTGCCTCGGCATGTGGCAGGCACCGTCCGCCAGCAACCTTACAGAACTCGTGATGCCGGCGCCGGCTGCCTGAACTCCTACACGATCTCCAGCGCCGCCTTGCGGCCTTCATAGATCGCCATGTGCGCCTTGCGCGGCGCATTGCAATCGCCCACCACGTGGTAGGGCGGGCAGTCGCCCAGTGCGGTGATGCCGTCCACGAACGTCGTATCGGGTTCGGCCACTGTCGCCAGGACCAGCGTGTCGAAGCGGCGCTCGAAGGTTTCGCCTGTCAGCAGGCTGACAAGACTTGCCGCCGAGCCGTCATTGCCGGGTGCGCCCCAGGCCTGCAGCGCTGCCTCGGTGATGACCTTGCCGCCTTCCTGCGCAAAGCGGGCGCGGGCAAGGCCATCAGCCCCGGTACCGGACAGTTCCATGCCCACGGCCGGTTTTGCTGTAACGATGGTGACCTGGTGACCCTTGCCGGTAAGGTAGAGCGCCGTACCGATGCCGCGCCAGGAATGCAGGTCGTCAAGCAGCAGCACCCGTTCGCCGGGCAAGTGCCCACCCTCCAGTATGGCGTGGTAGCTCGCCACGTTGTCGTGGTCATGGCCGGGAAGCACGTCATTCATCGGCAGGGCCCGCTGGAAACCTGAAGTGACCGGCTTGATGCCGGTCGCGGCAATCACGTGATCGGGGTGCAGGCGGCGCACGAAGAGCGGTGTTGCCTCCTCGCCAAGACGGACCTCCACACCCAGCCGGGCCAGTTCGTGGCGGTACCAGTCTATGTGCAGGGCAATGCGCTGGCGGGTCGGCTGGCGCGCTGCCAGACGCCATTGGCCGCCAAGCTCCTTTTGCTTTTCGACCAGCGTCACCTTGTGGCCCTGTTCAGCCGCCACGCGGGCGGCCTCCAGACCGCCCGGACCACCCCCGACCACAAGCACCGTTCGGCGGCGCTCGATGCGGGCGATCCTGTCGCCGCGCCACTCCCACTCACGACCCACCGATGGGTTGACCAGACAGGAAATCCAGTAGTCCCGGTATCGCCGCGCGATGCATTGCTGGTTGCAGTGGATGCATGGGCGGATGGTGTCGGCCTCGCCCTTCTCCGCCTTCGAGGCGAGCCACGGATCGGCGATCTGGGCGCGCACCATGGAGCACATGTCGGCCTGCCCGGTCGAGATGATCTCTTCCGCGCGCGCGGGCGAATGTATGCCGGCCTCGGCCTGCACCCGCGCATGGCGCAGGTGGGTCTTGATGTGGTCGGCAAGCTGCGCGCCCTCCAACCCCTCGTGCAGATGGGTGGGGATGATCGGCTGGTTGCGGAAATAGCTGCCGGTACCGCAGGTGAGGTAGTCCATCAGCCCGCGCTCGTCGTGCCATTCGGCAATCTCGGTCAGGGCTTCGAGCGACAGTGCGGCCGGCGCCTTCTGGTCCACCGACACGGCAAGCCCCACGATGAAGTCCTGCCCGCAGACCTGCCGGATTCGCGAGAGAATTTCCGACGAGAAACGGACGCGATTCTCGAGGCTGCCGCCCCAGCGGTCGTCGCGCCGGTTGGACCAGGGCGTCCAGAACTGGTCGATCAGCGAGTGGTACGCCGCGAATATCTCCACCCCGTCGAAACCGGCCTGCTTCGCCCGGTCGGCAGCGGCGGCGAAACTCTGGATCAGTTCCTCGATTTCGACCTCATTCACCTTGTGGCCGCCATCACTGTCATGCAACGAGGGAAGGCCCGAGGCCGACCAGTTGGCGTGATAGGAGTTGGCGCCGTCGCCATGCTGGCCGACATGGTAGATCTGCTGGATCATCACCGTGTCGTAGTTGCTGCACGCCTCGTTGATCTTGCGCAGCGGGGC
>CAZYKZ010000135.1:0-6879 GCA_964648175.1 uncultured Anderseniella sp. | reverse complement strand
GCCGTGGACTTCCGGCAGGGCGGCCAGGTGAGCCATGCGGTCAAGGGCGTCTCTTTCTCGGTGAAGCGCGGCGAGACGCTGGCGCTGGTGGGCGAGTCCGGTTCGGGCAAGTCCGTCACCGCGTTGTCGATCCTGAAGCTGTTGCCCTACCCAGCCGCCAGCCACCCGTCCGGCAAGATCATGTTCAAGGGCGAGGACCTGCTCGACAATGACGAGCGCGACCTGATGCGGGTGCGCGGCAACGACATCACCATGATCTTCCAGGAGCCGATGACATCGCTCAACCCGCTGCACACGGTGGAGCGGCAAATTGGCGAGATCCTCGAGGTTCACCAGGGCTTGCGGGAAAACGCTGCACGGGCACGCACGCTGGAACTGCTGGAAAAGGTCGGCATCCGCGACGCCGAAAGCCGGCTCGGCGCCTACCCGCACCAGCTGTCAGGCGGGCAGCGCCAGCGCGTAATGATCGCCATGGCGCTGGCCAACAATCCGGAATTGCTGATCGCCGACGAGCCGACCACTGCGCTCGACGTGACCGTGCAGGCGCAGATCCTGGAACTGCTCGCGCAACTCCAGAAGGAGTTCGGCATGGCGATCATCCTGATCACCCACGACCTCGGCGTGGTACGTCACGTTGCCGACCATGTCTGCGTCATGAAGCATGGCGAGATCGTCGAGCAGGGACCGGCGAAGACTTTGTTCGCCAAGCCGCAGCACGAGTACACCAAGATGCTGCTGGCAGCCGAGCCCAAGGGCCGCCCGCCGAAGGCCGACCTGCAGGCTCCCGTCGTCGTGCAGACCGACAATCTGAAGGTCTGGTTCCCGATCAAGCGCGGCTTCTTCCGCAAGACCGTCGGCCACGTAAAGGCATGCAATGACGTGTCGATTTCCGTGCGCGCCGGGCAGACGCTGGGCGTGGTGGGCGAGTCCGGCTCGGGCAAGACCACGCTGGGTCTCGCCATCCTGCGGCTGATCAGTTCTCAGGGCCAGATCGTCTACATGGGCAACCGGCTGGACGGCAACAGCGAGAAGCAGATGCGTCCGCTCAGGCGCGAGATGCAGGTGGTGTTCCAGGACCCGTACGGCTCGCTCAGCCCTCGCCTCTCGATCCGCCAGATCGTCGAGGAGGGCCTGCTGATCCAGCAGCCGGAGCTGACCTATGACCAGCGAACGGATCGGGTAGCGAAGGCGCTGGAGGAAGTGGCCGTGCCGGCCGATGCGATGGAGCGTTACCCGCATGAATTCTCCGGCGGCCAGCGCCAGCGCATCGCCATTGCGCGCGCCATGGTGCTGGAGCCCAAGTTCGTCATGCTGGACGAGCCCACCAGCGCGCTGGACATGTCGGTGCAGGCGCAGATCGTGGAGCTGTTGCGCAAGCTGCAGAAGACGCACGACCTGGCCTACCTGTTCATCAGCCACGACCTGAAGGTGGTGCGCGCGCTGGCCAACGACGTGGTGGTGATGCGCAATGGCGTGGTGGTGGAGCAGGGCCCGGCGGACGAGATATTCGAGAACCCGAAAACCGATTACACCAAAGCACTGCTGGCCGCGGCCTTCGACCTGAAGGTGGCTGCGGGCGGCGCGGTTTCACAATAGGGGCGCCATGACCAACCTTGCACTCGTCATACAGCGGTGGGACCCGAAGCCCTGGGTCGACCGGTTCAAGACCTATGCGCCCGAACTCAACGTGTTCGTGTGGCCGGCGGAAGGCGTGGACCCTGCCAGCGTCGATTACGCGCTGGCATGGCTGCCGCCGGAAGGCGTGCTGGCAGGTTTCCCCAACCTCAAGGCGGTGTTTTCGCTGGGGGCGGGCGTCGATCACATTCTCAGCGAACCGAAGCTGCCGGACGTGCCGCTGGTGCGCATCGTCGACCCGAACCTCACCATGCGCATGAGCGAGTATGTGTGCCTGCACGTACTGATGCATCATCGCCAGCAGCGCCATTTCGATGAGGCGCAGCGCAAGGGCGTCTGGTCCGGCCGCAAGCAATGGGCGGCATCCGCGCTGCGCGTCGGGGTCATGGGCATGGGCGAGCTTGGCCGGGACGCGGCGGAAAAGCTCGTGCACCTTGGTTTCCAGGTGAACGGATGGAGCAATTCGCGCAAAGCGGTTGACGGCGTCACCAGCTATGCCGGGCAAGGCGAGCTTGATGCATTCCTCGCCGCCACCGACATTCTCGTCTGCCTGCTGCCGCACACGCCGGCAACCGAAGGCATCCTGAACCGCGCGCTGTTCCGCAAGCTGGCAAGCGACGGACCGCTGGGCGCGCCGGTGATCATCAATGCCGGCCGCGGCAAGCTGCAGGTGGAAGCGGACATCATCGCCAGCCTCGACGCCGGCGAACTGGGCGCTGCCACGCTGGACGTGTTCGAGACCGAGCCGCTGCCCGCTTCGAGCCCGCTGTGGACCCATCCCAAAGTGACGGTGACGCCGCACAACGCCGCCGACTCGGAGCCGGAAGCGCTGTGCAAGTACATCCTGCGCCAGATCAAGGCTTACGAGTCTGGCGGCGCGCTGGAGAATGTCGTCGACAAGAAGGCCGGTTACTGAGCCGCCGACTCAGCGGTTTCAGGCTCGGGCTCTGCACCCGACACTCCGCTGATCCGTGATACGCCGGTGACGTTGCCGTAGAGTGCTGCGATCCGCTTGATCGCCTCTGCAAGCGGCTCGATGACGGTCTGCATGTGATAGCCATTGGCATGTAGCAGCTGCGAACCGTCCAGCATGATGCCGACGTGCCCTTTCCAGAACACGAGATCATTGCGCTGAAGCTTCAGAGAGCGGTCCTGCTTGAGCGGCTGGCCAAAGCCCGCCTGCAGCATGTCGGTATCGCGCGGGCAGTCGAAGCCGCAGGCCTGGAAGGCGGTCTGCACGAGGCCTGAACAGTCCAGCCCCGCCCACGTCTTTCCACCCCACAGATAAGGCGTGTTGACGAAGGCCTCCGCGACGGTGGCCGGGTCTTTCCAGTGCTCATCGATGGGTCTCAGGTGACGCGCCCAGACAAAACGATGATCGCGCAGCCGCGCCATGTCGCCTTCGACGGAGACAACCGACACCAACGAGTTCATGTAGGCTGGCTGAACCGGGTTCGACTTGATGTCGGGCTTTGTGTAGAGCAGCGTTTGCGGCACGGCGATGCGGTGGGTCGGATCAAGCACCTGCGCGGTCAGGCAGCGGGCCGGGATGTAACCTACATAGTTGTCGATGACCAGTTGGGCGAACGCCCATCCATCCTTGATCTGGAACACGTGCACCGGCTCTCCGAGCAACGCCTGGGTATCGGTCGGCGCATCGAAACGCGGCTCGCGCAGCACCGGCGCCACAGACACCGACACCTGGCGCAGTTCGGGCGTGACGAAGCGCAGGCTGCGCACCTTGCCACGCAGCCTGAAGTCGGCAACGTCGTCCTTGTAGGCAAACAGGCGGCGGTCAAGCGTCATGTCTCGTCTCTCAGGGCGCTGGCGCGGCTGGCAATGGTATCAGCCAAACGCTCGACATAAAGCGCACCAGTGACCGTTCGCTGGATGAGCACGTTGCGCCGGTCCTTCTCGTCGCGCCGTCTCGTGACCAGCCCCAGCTTGCCCATCGAGTCCAGCGCGCGGGTGATGACCGGCTTCGACACGTTCAGGCGGGCAGCGAGGTCGCGGACCGTATGGGGCGGAGCTTCGAGATAGATGGTCAGCAGGATGCTGATCTGGCGAGCCGAAAGATCGGGCTCGTCGTCGCGCACCAAGGTGAGGTGCACGTCGTGCCACAGATTGAGAACTGCTGCCGTCGAAAGTTCCAGGCCCATCGAACGGTTCCCGGTTACGCTACACTCACTTGCTGCGCTCCGACCGAAACTCGTTACGGAGCCGTTCCATTTAAGCGTGGAAAACGGATTGCCGCAAGGTCTATTTGCGCGCCGGATAGCGGCTGGACAGCAGCGAGAACAGCGCGCGGGCAGCCTGCGGCTCGCCGCCCAGCGGCCGCGCCGGACGCGCTGAGGGCACCCAGCCATAGATATCGAAGTGCACGTAGGCCTTTGTGTTCTCCACGAAGCGCTTCAGGAACAGGGCGGCGGTGATCGAACCGGCAAAGCCGCCGGTGCCGGCGTTGTTGATGTCGGCCACCTTGGAGGAGAACATCTCGTTGTACCTGCCCCAGAACGGCATGCGCCACACCGGGTCGGCAACGGCGGTGGCATGGCGATCGATCTCGGCGGCAAGGGCACTGTCATCGGTATAGAACGGCGGCAGGTCGGGTCCGAGCGCCACACGTGCGGCACCGGTCAGCGTGGCCATGTCGATCAGCAGGTCGGGCTTTTCGCTATCGGCGAGGTGCAGTGCGTCGCCGAGCACCAGACGGCCTTCGGCGTCGGTATTGCCGATCTCGACGGTCAGGCCCTTGCGGCTGGTGAGAATGTCGCCGGGGCGGAAAGAGTTGCCGGACACTGCATTCTCCACTGCCGGAACGAGAACGCGCAGGCGCACGTCAAGGCCCGCCTCCATGACCATGCGGGCAAGCGACAGAACGGCAGCGGCGCCGCCCATGTCCTTCTTCATCAAGGCCATGCCCGAAGACGGCTTGAGGTCGAGGCCGCCGGTATCGAAACACACCCCCTTGCCCACGAGCGTAACCTTTGGCGCGGATGCCCTGCCCCAGGTCATGTCAATCAGCCGCGGCGCGTCATCGGAGGCGCGACCGACCGCGTGGATCATCGGGAACCCCTTCTGGAGGGCCGCACCCTTTGTCACCGACACCTTCGCCTTGTGGGTCTTGGCGAGCGACCGGGCAGCTGCCTCCAGCTGGCTCGGCCCCATGTCTTCCGCTGGCGTGTTGATCATGTCGCGGCCCATGCACACGGCGCTCGCGATGGAAATCACCCGGTCGCGGTCAACGCCTGCGGGACAGGCAAGGCGCGCCATCCCGGCAGGCCTGTTGCCGTTTGCTTTCGCCGGCAGGTAACGGCTGAACCGGTACGACGCCAGCAGCCACCCCAATGCAACCAGTTCTGGATTGTCGAACCCGTCCGCAAGAGCATATGAGCCTCCCGGCAGGCTGCTTGCGAGGCTTGCCGCCTCAAAAGGGTCGGCATCGGCGCCCGGCTTGCCGAAAAGCACCATGGCGACCCCACCGGTGTCGTCGGGCACAGCGAGCCATTTGCCCGAAGACGCGGTGAAGCCGTTCTGTTTGACCCAGGTCTGCTGAACGCCTGACAGCTTCCCGGTGATCGCCTTGAGGCCGTCAGCATCAACGGCATGGATGGGCGTGGCGGTGCGCGCCGCGCTGGCGGCGAGCAAAAGCTTGCTGGCGTCGGTCATGTCTGGAGCATTCCTGGTCAGGGGTTCAGGCGGGATGGATCTTCAGGTGTCCCACAAGATGGCGGGACGGCAACGGGCCGTCAATCATGGTTAACAGTTTATTGAGGGTTGGCGATCCAGAATTGCCGGAGATTCCACATGGGCCAATCGGTGATTCCATCGATAGGGGTTTGAGATGCGCCAGACTGTTTCCGGATTTGCCCTCAAGGGCAGACTGACCATGAGCCTTTGTCTAGCCAGCCTGCTGGCGGTTGCGGGGTGCGCCAATGGCGGTCCAAGCCTGATGGCCAGCAAGGAAGCCGATCCGGTCGTCACCGGTTCGACCACGGGCGCACCGTCGATCCGTGCCCTGGCCGAGGCTGCGCAAGCCTGGCAGGAAAAGCCTGGCAGTGTGCGGCGCGCCGTCACCTATGCCCGCCTTCTCGATGAAGCGGGCCAGAAGGACCAGCTCATCCGGGTTCTCGAAACAACCATTACGCACAATCCGGACGACCCGAAGCTGGTCGCCTATCTGGGCAAGGAACTGATCCTGTCGGGCCGCTCCAGGGCGGGCGTGGAACAGCTCAACAAGGCGATTGGCGCCGGCGAGACCAACTGGAAGAACTATTCGGCGCTCGGATCGGGCTACGACCAGATGGGACAGCACGCACAGGCGCGCGACGCCTACAACAAGGCGCTGGCACTGAACCCGCAAGAAGTGGCCATCCACAACAATATCGGCATGTCGTACATCCTCGAGGGCAACCTGCCGATGGCGGAGAGTTCGCTGCGTGCAGCCCAGAAACTGCCAGAAGGCGAATTCAACCAGACGCTGCGCCAGAACCTGGCGCTCGCGGTCGGCCTGCAGGGCCGGTTCGACGAGGCCCGCGACATAGCCAGCCGCGACCTGCCGCCGGAGCAGGTGGAACAGAACCTCGCCTTCCTGAAGAAGATGCTGAACCAGGAAAACACCTGGCAGCAGATCAAGCAGGCCAGCTAGCAACACTGAGCATCAAACGCAAAAAGCGAGCTCTCCACCGTTCCCTGAAGTGCTTGTTAAAACAGTCAACATTCGAGGCTCTGCTCATCCAGTTTGGGGGCGATGCTCGAAAAGTGCAATTCAACCCCATGCACAGTGCGGATGACACGGGATCTTCGATCCTTGTGCTTTGGGACGTTAGAGCGATTTTCGATCAATTCGGCTCATATCCACACGATCTGAAGTAGTTGGCGTATCCTCCGGGCTCGAAGTTATCGACAAGCTTGCCGTTCAGGCCCCAGAGGCAGGAGACGTTCGGTTCGCCTGAAGAAAAGATACAGCGCCGCGATCGATAACGTCCAGTCTCTCTGTATCAACGCGACGCGCAGTTACTCAAGCGTAACGCTACGTTTGGCTTCCCACAGCGACGGGATATCCGCTCGGCATACTTCCACCCGGTGCGAACGCATGTCGCGGCCTTGGGTCGTCGGCTTGCAACGCCAGCTTCACGACGCCGCGTATGCCAGCGAATGGCAATAGACGGCACAACGCCAAACCGGGCAGCAGCAGCGCAGCCACTCATCCCTTCATCAATTGCCGACACGAGCTGCCAGCGC
>CAZYKZ010000134.1:0-6888 GCA_964648175.1 uncultured Anderseniella sp. | reverse complement strand
GCGATGATCCGCGGCATCATCGAGCCGGAGCTCGCCAACTGGTTCGACGAGCACCTGCCGGACCACGTGGCCCGCGCCATGCCGGACGAGGAAGCGTTCATCGCCATGATCCGCCCGCTGATCGAGGACTGGCTGGCCGACAATCTGGCCCCCATCGTCGAGCAGGCGGTCAAGGACGAGATCGCCCGCATTACCGGCCTGAAGCGCTGACCGGCCAAATTCGCGGTTTCGCCGGTTGCAACGGCGCGTGCAGTGGTGTTTAACCCACCGCAATTCATTCCTTTCCTTGCAGATTCCGTGACAAACCATGCTCGACAAGCATTACAACCCAGCTGACATCGAAACCCGCCTGTACGACGCCTGGGAGGCGTCCGGCGCGTTCAAGGCGAACCAGCGCCCCGAGGGCGACCCGTTCTGCATCGTCATTCCGCCGCCGAACGTCACCGGCTCGCTGCACATGGGCCACGCGCTCAACAACACCATCCAGGATATACTGTGCCGGTTCGAGCGGATGCGGGGCAGGGACGTGCTTTGGCAGCCGGGACTCGACCATGCCGGCATCGCCACCCAGATGGTGGTGGAGCGCCAGATGGCCGAACGCCAGGAGCCGGGCCGCCGCGACATTGGCCGCGAGGCGTTCCTCGAGAAGGTTTGGACCTGGAAGGCGGAATCCGGCGGCACCATCGTCGGCCAGCTGCGCCGCCTTGGCGCGTCATGCGACTGGTCGCGCGAACGCTTCACCATGGACGAGGGCCTGTCGGCCGCCGTTCTGAAGGTGTTCGTGCAGCTGTACCGCGAAGGCCTGATCTACAAGGACAAGCGGCTGGTCAACTGGGACCCGAAGCTGCTGACCGCCATTTCCGACCTCGAGGTCGTGCAGGTCGAGACGCAGGGCAACCTGTGGCACTTCAAATACCCCATAGAGGGCGAGGAAAGCCGTTTCATCACTGTCGCGACCACGCGCCCCGAGACCATGCTCGGCGACACCGGCGTTGCCGTACATCCGGACGACGAACGCTACAAGGACCTGATCGGCAAGAACGTCATCCTGCCGCTGGTTGGCCGGCGCATTCCCATCGTCGCCGACGACTATGCCGACCCCGAGGCAGGCTCAGGCGCGGTCAAGATCACGCCCGCGCACGACTTCAACGACTTCGAGGTCGGCAAGCGCAATGACCTTGCCCAGATCAACATCATGGAGCGCGATGCCTCCATCGTGCTGGACGGCAACGAGGACTTCCTCGCCGGCGTGCCCGCGTCGGACGAGCTCAGGGCCACCATTGCCGCCATCCACGGCAAGGACCGCTTCGAGGCTCGCAAACTCGTCGTCGCCATGATGGAAGAGCGTGGGCTTCTGGAGAAGATCGAGCCGCACAAGCACATGGTGCCGCACGGTGACCGCGGCGGCGTGCCGATAGAACCGTTCCTCACCGACCAGTGGTACGTCGATGCCGCAACACTGGCAAAGCCCGCCATCGCCGCGGTCGAGAACGGCGACACGGTGTTCGTGCCGAAGCAGTGGGAAAAGACCTATTACGAGTGGATGCGCAACATCCAGCCCTGGTGCATTTCGCGCCAGCTGTGGTGGGGCCACCAGATCCCGGCCTGGTACGGCCCGGACGGCCGAGTGTTCGTCGCCGAAACCGAGAACCTGGCGCTGGAAGAGGCCGAGAGCCACTATGGCTCGCGCGTCATGCTGACCCGCGACGAGGACGTGCTCGACACCTGGTTCTCCTCCGCCCTGTGGCCGTTCTCCACGCTCGGCTGGCCGGAACAGACGCCGGAGCTCAAGCGCTATTACCCCACCAACGTGCTGGTGACGGGCTTCGACATCATCTTCTTCTGGGTCGCCCGCATGATGATGATGGGCCTGCACTTCATGAAGAAGCCTGACGGCTCGCCGCAGGTGCCGTTCGACACCGTGTACATCCACGCCCTTGTCCGCGACGAGAAGGGGCAGAAGATGTCCAAGTCGAAGGGCAACGTCATCGACCCGCTGGAACTGATCGACCAGTTCGGCGCCGATGCGCTGCGCTTCACCCTTGCCGCCATGGCGGCGCAGGGGCGCGACATCAAGCTCGCCACCAGCCGCGTCGAGGGCTATCGCAATTTCGGCACCAAGCTGTGGAACGCCGCCCGTTTTGCCGAGATGAACGGGGCGGCGCGCGTTGCCGGTTTTGACCCGGCCTCGGCCAAGGTCACGCTCAACCGCTGGATCGCGGGCGAGGCAGCGCGCACACGCGACGCCGTTACGAAGGCCATCGAGGAGCACCGCTACAACGAGGCTGCCGGCGCGCTCTACAGCTTCATCTGGCACACCTTCTGCGACTGGTACGTGGAGCTGTCGAAGCCGATCCTGAACGGCACGGACGAGGCGGCCCTCGCCGAAACCCGCGCCATGACCGCGTGGACGCTCGACCAGATCCTCAAGCTGCTGCATCCGTTCATGCCCTACATCACCGAGGAACTCTGGCAGAAGACCGCCGGAGACGAGGGCAGGGACACCATGCTGGTGACTGCATCTTGGCCATCCTATGAGGGCCTGGGCGATGCAGGCGCGGATGCCGAGATGGGCTGGGTCATTCGCCTGATCACCGAAATCCGCTCGGTGCGGGCAGAGATGAACGTGCCCGCCGGCGCCAAGATCGCCTGCGTGCTGGCGCATCCGTCGGACGAGTCCGCGGCCCGCGCCAAGCGTTGGGAGGCCGAGATTTCCCGGCTCGCGCGGCTTGAAAGCCTGACCGTGGCGGACACCGTGCCGGAAGGCTCGGCCCAGATCGTTCTGGATGAGACGGTGGTGGCGCTGCCGCTGGCCGGCGTCATCGACTTCGCGGCGGAAAAGGCGCGCCTCAACAAGGAACTCGACAAGACGGCCAAGGACATCGCGGCCATCGAGGGCCGGCTGAACAACCCCGGCTTCGTGGCCAAGGCCCCGCCGGAGGTGATCGAGGAAGCCAAGGAACGCCGCGAGGAACTGACAGCCCGCGCGGGCCAGGTCAAGGACGCGCTGGGCCGCCTGGCAGCGATGGGGTAAAGCGACCTTGCTTGTGCCCCGGATTTATTCCGGGGCCCAGGCTGGGTCCCGGCACAAGGCCGGGACACAACAACTCGGTGGAGGCAGGCAAGCGAAGCGCCGCGGTCAGTCCGGGCTTTACTCTCAACTGTCATCCCCGGCCTTGTGCCGGGGATCCAGCAACCTCGCCTCAAACTGGATCACCGGGGCAGGCCCGGTGATGACAAAAATGAGAATGGTTGATGGAACGCATTACGCTCTCCACCCCTTCACTTTCCCCATTGCCAAACCGCGCAATCTTTCCACCAATACACCTTCAGCGCCAACCCTGTCCGGAGCCTCGCCGCACATGCCTCACGCCGCTGAAGACCTGATCGATCTTGCCCGCTATCCCATCCACGAAGACGGCCCTGCGCGAGAGGCGCTGCTGGCCCGCGTCCGCGCGCAGCTGGCCGAAGACGGATGTGCCGTGATCAAGGGTTTCCTGACGCCCGCCGGCATCGCCGCGCTCACGCAAGAGGCAGATGGCGTGTCGGCCCACGGCCACCGCTCGTTCAACCGGACCAACGTCTACTTCACCGCCGACGACCCGTCTTTGCCGGCCGATCACCCGAAGCGGCAGTTCTTCGATCGATCCAACAGCTTCATCCCGGCCGACAACTTTTCAAAGTCCGGCCCGCTGCGCACGGTGCACGACTTTCCGGCCTTCGACCCGTTCATCCGCGACTGCCTGCAGGAGGAGAAGTTCTTCCGCTATGCCGACCCGCTGGCCGACGTGATCGTCAACATGGCGGAGGAAGGCAACGGCTTCCCGTGGCACTTCGACACCAACAACTTCACCGTAACCATCGCGCTGCAGAACGCCGAAGGCGGCGGCGAGTTCGAGTACGCGCCGATGATCCGCCGGGGCGGGGAGAATTTCGAGGAAGTCGCGGCGGTGCTCAACGGCACCTCGGACAAGGTGAAGGTGCTCAAGCTGGAGCCCGGTGACCTGCAGCTGTTCCGCGGGCGCTATTCGCTGCACCGTGTGGCGCCGCTGAAGGGCGCGCGGCCGCGCTATGTCGCCATCATCTCCTACGTCGAGGAGCCGGGCATGGTCGCCACGCCGGAACGCTGCAAGCAGCTCTATGGCCGCGTTCTGCCGATCCACTACGAGCGCGCCGGCATGCGGGCGGACGCCTACCTGGATTGAGAAAGCAGCTGGGTCAGCCAAAGCCCTTGCCGGGATCGCGGGGCCTTGTCCGGATCAGGCGCGAAGTCTTCACCGCCGCCTGACGGTGCTTTACCGCCTTCTGGTAGTCCGGGTTGCGGATCATGCCGATGAAGGCTTCTGGACTGGGATACTCGGCAATAAAGCAGATGTCCCAGTCCTCGTCCTGCGGACCAATCAGGGTAAAGTCGAAGATGCCTGACCAGACGACGCGTCCGCCCAGCCCTTCGAAGATCGGCAGGCTCTCGCGGCCATAGGCGGCGTAGGCCTCTGCGCCGGTCGTGGTCGTGCCGTCCTCGTAGGTTGCCACTTCGTTCAGCTTGACGAGATTGAGCATGTGAATGACGCCGTCGCGCGGCAGCGCCTTGAACCCGCCAAAGCGTTCCCGGTCCGGGTCGACGTAAACGTCGGTCATGCGATGGAGATCTCCTGCTATTCGCCCTTGTCGCCCATGGTGAGCATGTCGCCCATGCTCCAGTATATGGCCTGGAAGCACAGTTGCGAACCGGCGCCGCCGCACCATCCCCCATCTCGGGCAAGCAGCAGGATGGGCCGGCCGTCCCAGTCGATCATCCGCCAACCCTCGACCTGGAACGTGTTTTTCTTGTCGCCGACGATGGTGTGCAGCATGCAGCCGCCGCTGCCGCAGTACATGGACGCGCCGGACGAACAGGAGAACTTGCTCTCGTCTATCACGGTGTCGGGATTGCCATCCCCGTCGAGGTCAACCTGCTGGACGGCATCACCGGCATCGAACTTGCCGTTCTCGAAGCCTTCGCACGTCTGGCGGGCTTCGGCGATGATGTTGCCGGCGAGGTCAGCTGCGTTGGCGGGTTGGCCCATCAGGGCCACCGCAAGGGCGGCGACAGCAGGCAGGATGCGGGTGGCTGAGCGGAACATGAGCGATTTCTCCGGTAAATTCTGTGACCAGCATAAATCTCGTCAGCAGCAAAAGGCTGTGCGCCAGATCAATCTCAGTCCTCGTTGTGCCAGGTGGTCGACACGTAGCTTGAACTCTTCTGGCCCGCGCGCTCGAAGGTCAGGAAGTCCCAGTAGCCACATGTATTGCCCGGAAACGTCCGGCAGGTAGACGGCCGCACCTCGTAGATGGTGCAGTTGCGCTCGTCCGTGTCGAAGAACTGGCAGATCCGGCCAAAGTGTTCGTCGGGTTGGCGCTTCATCAGCCGCTTGTAGCCGTGATCGGCATGGAAGAAGCGGCGTTCGGCCTGGGCCAGCGTTATGCCGAAATGCTTCGCGATGCGCTCGGCATCGCGCTTGGTGACCTGTATCACTGGATAGGAGCAGCAGTAGCCGGGGCACTTGCTGCAATCATATTTCGGTTTGCCCATCTTATTTGCCGCCGCCCGCCTTGAGCTTGTCGAACTGGTTCTGCGTCTTGCGGATTTCTGCGATGAGCCACTGGCGGAAGGCAAGCCCCGCCGCGTTCAGCTTCAGCCCCTTGCCCCAGACCAGCCAGTACCCCTCATCCTCTTCCTGTACATAATCGAACGGCCTGACGAGCCTGCCGTCAAGCAGCGCGTCGGTGGCGTTCAACTGATCGGCCAGCGCGAAGCCCTGACCGGCCTCTGCCGCCTGTATGGCGAGGTAGTTCTGGAACAGCGGGCCGGACCACGCCATGTCGGGATCCTTGCCGCCGGCCTTGCGCAGCCAGTCTGCCCACCACTGGCGGGAATTTTCGTGCAGCAGGGTGTAACTGGTGAGATCATCGGGTTTCTTCGGCGGGTTGCCGGCAATCAATCCCGGCGCGCAGACGGGAAAGATTTTTGCCTTGCACAGCAGTTCCGCCTCCACTTCCGGCCAGCCGCCGGCGCCGTACCGAATGGCGATGTCGTCCTCGCCGCGATAGAAATCGGAAATGTATTCGCCGGGGCTGACGGAAAGTTCGATCTCCGGATGGGCGGCGTTGAACTTGCCCAGGCGCGGCACCAGCCAGCGCGAGGCGAATGCGCCGTCGGGCGCCACGGTCAGGTTGGAACTGTCGCCCTCGATCATGGCGTCCCGCGTCGCCTCGGCGATGGCGTCGAAGATGGGGGTGAGGCGGGCAGCGTAACGCCTGCCGGCGTCGGTCAGCACCACGCCGCGCCCGGTGCGCACGAACAGTTCGGTGCCCAGCCACTCCTCCAGCTCGCGGACGTGGCGCGAAATGGCGGCGTGGGTGACGAACAGCTCTTCCGCCGCCTTGGAGAAACTTTGCGGGCGGGCTGCGGCCTCGAAGGCGCGAAGCTGGTTCAGGGATGGAAGGCGGCGGCGCATTGGCGGAAAACCTGCATTGTGACGAAACTGTTACGATTCATCACACAATATATGTGATATTTCCTTACATGTCAGGTCAGTATTTGCCGTTTGCGCTGCAGCATCGAAATCCACATATTGGCGTCATCAAACACCAACCAGTCATCGAGGAGAACGGACATGAGCTGGATTTTTGAAGCTTACGCAAATGTTTACAGCGCCGCCCTGTTCGGTGGCAACACTCCGCGCGGCAATGCTGCGACTGCGAAGTCGCGCGCTGCAGCCGAAGGTGCCCGGACGGCTGCTTACCTGGCCTCCTTCCGCTAAGGCCACGCCGGCCTGCAAGCCGGCATCACACGAAACTCCCTGAGAGGCGCCCGCATGTGCTGAGAAATCAGCTGGCGGGCGCTTC
>CAZYKZ010000133.1:0-6897 GCA_964648175.1 uncultured Anderseniella sp. | reverse complement strand
GACTACGTGGTGACGGAAGCAGGCTTCGGGGCTGACCTCGGCGCCGAGAAGTTCATGAACATCAAGTGCCGCAAGGCCGGTCTTTCGCCAAAAGCCGTCGTGATCGTCGCCACCGTGCGCGCGCTCAAGATGGGTGGCGGCGTCGCCCGTGCTGACCTGGGTGCGGAGAACGTCAAGGCAGTTTCCGATGGTTGCGCCAACCTCGGCCGTCACATCGAGAACATGAAGAACTACGGTGTGCCGGCAGTCGTCGCGATCAACCACTTCATCACCGACACCGACGCCGAAATCCAGGCCGTGAAGGACTTCTGCGCAAGCCAGGGCGCCACGGCCGTGCTGTGCAAGCACTGGGCAAAGGGCTCCGAAGGCATCAAGGACCTGGCCAACGAAGTGGTCAAGGTGGTCGAAAGCGGTGCAGCGTCCTACAAGCCGCTGTACGAAGACAGCCTTGGCCTGTTCGAGAAGGTCGAGAAGATTGCCAAGACCATCTACCGCGCCGATGCGGTGGTGGCCGACAGCAAGATCAAGGAACAGCTGAAGCAGTGGGAAGAAGCCGGTTACGGCAACCTGCCGGTGTGCATGGCCAAGACCCAGTACTCCTTCACCACCGACCCGAACAAGCGCGGCGCACCAACCGGGTTCACCATTCCGGTGCGTGAGGTCCGCCTGTCTGCCGGCGCCGGTTTCGTGGTCGTCATCTGCGGTGAGATCATGACCATGCCGGGCCTGCCCAAGAAGCCTGCGGCAGAAACCATCTGCCTCAACAGCCAGGGCCAGATCGAAGGTCTGTTCTAGGACTTCCCCCGCAAGGGGAATTACAGGGCGCGGAGGCAACAGCTTCCGCGCCCTTTTCATTTGAAGATGAGCAATCAGACAGCGCCGTGCTTCGCCCGGGCTTGTGCATTCACCTGGGCCGAGCGCTGGCCGAGCACGACGGAGATCATCACCGCCGCCACGATGATCGCTCCACCGATGAAGTCCTGCGGCGCGGCCTTCTCGCCGGCCGTCAGATAACTCCACATCGGATTGAGCACCGTGTCGAGCAGCACGATCAGGCTGGCGACGACTGCAGGGACCGATCGGGCAGAACGGGCGAACAGCACGATGGGCACGGCCAGCTGCACCACGCCCATGATGGCGAGGATTGCCATCTCGCGGCTGGTGACATCAAATCCGCCACCCCAGAACCCGGCCACCAGAAACACCCCGATGCCGCCCAGCACCATGGCTGGCACCATGTCGACATTGCGATATCGCCGCAACGTGTTCACCTGCAGCGCCCAGCACATGGCACAGGAAAGCGCCACCAGGTTACCGGCAAGGTTGCCGGCCTGCATGCCGTCACGCACGATGAAGGCAACACCGCCGAGCGCCATGAAGGAGGCAAGCCATGTGGCCTTCGAAGGGTTCTCGCCATTGAAGGCGCGGCTCAGCATGGCGGTGAAGATGGGCGCCGTGGCAGTAAGGCAGGCGACGTTCGCCGTCGATGCCATGGTGAGCGCCGTAACGTACAGGGTAGATCCGAGCGCAAAGAACGAGCCGGCAGCAATGAGTGCAAGCTTGGGGACTTCGGCCACTCGGGCCGGAAGCTGGGACCGGTAACGGACAGTCAGCCACAAAAGCAGCGCCAGCGCCATGAACAGGCCGCGCCAGCAGTTGATCTGCCAGCCGGTCAGACCGGGCAAGTGCCGCACGAATGCGCCGGACAGGCTCCAGCCTACCGTGGCCATGGCGGCAAGCATGACGCCTGTCGAGTAAGACTGCTCCTGAGCCAAGCGCCACCTGCCGTGCGATGATATGTCGATGGCGAGACTATGCGCACAAAAAGCAAAGGGCCGGAATGCAATTTCTGCACTCCGGCCCTGCATAATTGCTGGTTTGGATTCTAGGCGCGCAGCCGCTCGTTGTCCGCGTCGAACGGGCTTTCCGGAATGATCGTGGCGTCGAACAGCTCGCCGAGGATCCTGACCTTGAGCTTGTTGCCTTCCGCCGCCTGGTCCGGCTTGACCATGGCCAGCGCCAGCGACTTGCCCACACGCCAGCCATAGGAACCGGTAGTCACGCGGCCCACCAGCGTCTTGCCGTCGGCGGCATAGATGGCTTCCGAGCCACGCGCATCGCAGTCCTTGATGCCGTGCACTTCCATGGTCACGAAGGTCCAGTTGTCACCCGCGGCGTGGCGCTTGACCAGCTCGTCACGGCCAATGAAGTCGCCCTTGTTCGGATGCACGAAGCGGTCGAGACCGGATTCATAGGCCGAATACTCCACCGACAGTTCGCGCCCGATCAGCCGGTAGGATTTCTCCACCGCCATGGTGCCCATGGCGCGGATGCCGAACGGCTTGATGCCGAATTCCTTGCCCGCTTCCATCAGCAGGTCGAAGATGACGTTCTGCATCTCGATCGGGTGGTGCAGTTCCCAGCCAAGCTCGCCGACGAAGTTGACGCGCAGTGCATGGGCCTGGGCGATGCCGACATTGATGAACTTGCCGGTCAGCCACTTGAAGTTGTCGTTCGACAGGTCGGTGTCGGTCAGCTTCTGCAGCACGTGGCGCGACTTCGGCCCTGCCAGCACCAGCACGCCCATCTGCGTGGTGATCTTCTGCAGGTTGACGCCGCTTTCAGGCGCCAGCTTGGTCAGGTAATCCCAGTCGTGACGCTCCCATGCGCCGGGGCCGACGAGGTAGAAGTCGTTCTCGCCCCGCTTGTACACGGTGAACTCGGAGCGCACGCCGCCGTTCTTGGTCAGCAGGTGGCACAGGCCGACGCGACCGATGCCCTTCGGCACCCGGTTGGCGAGGATCGAGTCGAGCCATTCGGCAGCCTTCGGACCGGTCACCTCGTACTTGGCGAAGGCCGACATATCCAGCACGCCACAGTTCTCGGTGACGTTCTTCACCTCGTTGCCGACATGCTCGAAATAGTTCGAGCGGCGGAACGACCAAAGCTCCTTGACCTTCTCACCCGGCGCCGGGGGAGCGAAGTTTTCCCTGGTGATGATGTCGGGGCGCTCGATCTCTTCCGGATCCCAGCCATAGTCGGCGGACGGGGCGAACCAGTTCGGCCGCTCCCAGCCATAGACCGAGCCGAACACCGCGCCCAGCGCCTTCATCCGGTCATAGCAGGGCGACTGCTTGAGCGGGCGCGCATCCCAGCGTTCCTCGTCCGGATAGTGCGGCGTGAACACGTTGCGATAGGCTTCCTCGTTCTTCACCTTCAGATAGCCGCGCGAGGCATAGGGGCCGAACCGGCGCGGGTCGACGCCCAGCATGTCGATGGAGCTTTCGCCCTCGACGATCCATTCGGCCAGCTGCCAGCCGGCGCCGCCGGCCGCGGTCACGCCGAACGAATGGCCTTCATTGAGCCACAGGTTGCGCTTGCCCCAGGCCGGGCCGATGATCGGCGAGCCGTCCGGCGTATAGCAGATGGCGCCGTTGTAGACCTTCTTGATGCCAACCTCGCCAAACGCCGGTACGCGCTCGAAGGCACTCTCGATGTGCGGCGCGATGCGCTCCAGGTCTTCCTGGAACAGCTCGTATTCGGCGTCTTCTGCCGGGCCGTCGACATAGCAAACCGGCGCGCCGGGCTCGTAGGGCCCGAGGATCAGGCCACCGGCTTCCTCGCGCATGTACCACGCCGAGTCGGCGTCGCGCAGCACGCCCATTTCCGGCAGGCCGTCCTTGTGGCGCTGCTGGATTTCCGGGTGCGGCTCGGTCACGATGTACTGGTGCTCGACCGGAATGACCGGAATGTCGAGGCCCAGCATGTCGCCGGTCTGGCGTACGAAGTTGCCGGTTGCGGTGACCAGGTGTTCGCAGGTGATGTCGCCCTTGTCCGTCTTCACCAGCCACTCGTCATTGGCCTTCTGCTCGATGGCGATCACGCGGGTCTGGCGATAGATCTGCGCACCCTTGTCGCGCGCGCCCTTGGCCATCGCCTGGGTCAGGTCGGCGGGCTGGACGTAGCCGTCATTGGGGTGCTGGATTGCGCCGATGATGCCGTCAGTGTTGCACAGCGGCCAGATTTCCTTGACCTGCTTCGGCGTCAGGATGTTGACGTGCACGCCGATCGTCTCGGCAATGCCGGCATAATACATGAACTCGTCCCAGCGGTCCTTCGTCTGGGCGAGGCGGATGTTCGACACCTGCCGCAGGCCGACGTGCTGGCCGGTCTCTTCCTCGAGCTTCGAATAAAGGTCGAGCGAGTACTGGTGCACCTTGCCGACCGAGTAGGACATGTTGAACAGGGGCAACAGGCCCGCGGCATGCCAGGTGGAGCCCGAGGTCAGCTCGTTGCGCTCCAGCAGGACGACATCGGTCCAGCCCTTCTTCGTCAGTGCGTACAGCGTACCGACGCCGACCACACCGCCACCAATCACCACAACGCGCGCATGCGATTTCATGACCCAATCCTCCGGGCTCGACAGCAAATGACTGCCCAGCACCATAGTGAACTGGTTTCAACACGTGTGAAGTCAAACGACTTGGCACATCAGAATTGCGACATGAGAACGGTCAGTTGATGCCGAACTCGCTGAACGGAATGAAGCCCAGCAGGTCGCCTTCAGCCACTGATGACGCCTCTTCCGGCACCTCGATGAGCCCGGTCGCCTGCCTCAGGCCCGAAATCAGGCCAGAACCGTCCCGCTCGAACTTGCGCAAGACCGGGCCAGCCACCGTGTTTTCGATCCAGCCGCGCCAGAATTCGCGACGATCGGTCTTTTTCTTGGGGATCACGAAACCGGCGGGCAGCGGATAGCGCTGTGGCGGCTGCCAGCTTGCCCCTTGCAGGCGGGCAAACATCGGCTGCGCATAGAGCAGGAAGGTCACGAACGCCGCCACCGGATTGCCGGGCAGGCCAAAGAACACGCAATCGCCTACCTGCCCCATGGCCAGCGGGCGGCCCGGCTTCACCGCAAGCTGCCATGCGTGAAGTGAGCCCAGTTTCTGGATGGTCTCGACGATGAAGTCCGCTTCGCCCCGGCTCGCCCCGCCGGTGGTCAGGATGACGTTGCATTCCTTGGCTGCGCGTCCGACCGCCGCCTCCACGTCCTCGCGCCGGTCGGCGATGACGCCGTAGTCCGTGGCCTGCGCCCCGGCGGTGGCCAGCAGCCCACGCAAAAGGTGGTGATTGGAATCGTAGACCTGCCCGTCGCCCAGCGGATTGCCCGGCCGGACGATTTCATCGCCCGTGGAAATCAGCGCCACCTTCAACGGCTCGAAAACCTGCACCGTATCGCTTCCCGTCGAGGCAATGGCGGCGATGTCCTGCGGCCGCAAGCGCTCGCCGGGCTGAAGCATGACCTCGCCGGCCTTCACGTCCTCGCCCGCCTTGCGCGTGTTGGCGCCAGGCTTCAGACCCCTCGGGATGACGACCGCATTACCGTCCAGCGTGGTGTCTTCCTGCATCACGCAGGTATCGGCGCCCTCCGGCATCACCGCACCGGTGAAGATGCGCGCCGCCTGCCCCGGCTTGAGTACGCCGTCTGGTGTGTGGCCTGCTGCTATTCGCATGACCACGTCGAGCCTCGTTTCGGCATCAGGACCCAGGTCACGTCCTGCAAAGGCATAGCCGTCCACGGCAGCATTGTTGAACGCCGGAATGTTGCGCGGCGAGGTGATGGTTTGCGCCAGCACGCGCCCATGCGCCTGCGCCAACGGCACCGTTTCCACGCCAGCAACCGGCGACAATCGTTCAAGGATCATGGCCACCGCATCGTCGTGGCGCAGCCGGTCCTTGTCGTGCAGGAAGCAGTCGTCGAGCAGCTTGCGTGTCATATCAGGCTCGGCACCTCGACCAGCTTCATGCGCCCGCAAATGAAATCGGCCAGCGCGTACACGTCATCGCGGCTGTAGACGGGCACCGGGCAATCCTCTACCGGACCGTTGGCGGCCACCGCGACAATGGTGTGATCGTCTTCGTAAAGCCGCGGCTTGTTGTCGGCCACGTTGCGCACCTCGATCTTGTCGTGACCGTCGCGCTTGTAGCCTTCGACGATGACGAGATCGCATGGCTCCAGCTTCGCAAGAATCTCGTCCAGCGACGGCTCCGGATCGCCACGCAACTCGCTGACGATCGCCCAGCGCGCACCGGAGACGACGGCCACCTGCGCCGCACCCGCCTTGCGATGACGGAAGCTGTCGCGGCCCTCGTGGTCGATATCGAACGAATGGTGCGCATGCTTGACCGTCGACACCCGGTAGCCACGGTCCGTCAGCTCGGTGACGAGGCGTTCGACCAGTGTCGTCTTGCCGGCATTCTTGAAGCCGGCCACGCCGATGACGCGTTGCCTGCTCATGCAGCCAGTTCCTGCGCAATGCGCTCGGCCTCTTCAACATCTTCCGGCCGGTTGACGTTGAAGAACGGGTCATGCGGTTGTGTGGCGAACTCCACGGCCACCAGCTTGTGCCGCGCGGTCCAGATGTCGACCTTGCGAATGTCTTCTTCCACCAGGGCATGCCGCAAGTCGGCAGCAAGCCGAACCGGCCACAGGCCGAATACCGGATGATGCCGGCCATCTGACGCCGCGCACGCCATGTCGGCGCCAGCTGCCTCTATCGCCGCAAGCATCCGCGTCACGAAATCAACCGGAAAGAACGGCGTATCCGTCGCCGCCGTCGCCACCCATTCGGCCTGTGTATTGTCCCGCGCCCATTCGAGCCCCGCCAGCACGCCCGCCAGCGGCCCGGCAAACCCCTCGACGCTGTCCGGCACCACCGGCAGCCCATAGTCCGCAAACCGCGCCGGGTCGCCATTGGCATTGAGCATGACCTGGCTGACCTGCGGCTTCAGCCGGTCGAGCACATGATCGAGCACCAGCCTGCCGCCAAGCCGGATCAGCCCCTTGTCGCCGCCGCCCATGCGCCGGGCAAGGCCGCCCGCCAGAATGCAGCCGAT
>CAZYKZ010000132.1:0-6922 GCA_964648175.1 uncultured Anderseniella sp. | reverse complement strand
GTGCGCATCTCGATGACATCGCGGAACCCCTTCGTGGTGATGAAGGCGGTCTTCGCGCCACGCCGCTCGATCAGCGCATTTGTCGCCAGCGTGGTGCCGTGGATGACCTGGCCGATGGCGCTCGCGGCAATCCCGGCCTTCTCGCACACCCGGTGCAGGCCTTCGATGATGGCGTCCTCCGGCGCTGAATAGGTGGTCAGCACCTTGGTGGAGTGCAGCTTGCCGCCAGCTTCCAGCACCACGTCGGTGAAGGTGCCGCCGATATCGACGCCGAGGCGCGTGCGGGACGAACTCATGGGAAACTCCTGCTCAGTTGCGCGGTAAACTAGCCCGGCCTCAGGATTTGATCTAATTATTTTGTCTGATAGAGACGATCACGAAACCTTATGAGGGCCAGTCCATGCGAGCGATCAATATCAAGCAGGTGGAAGCCTTCGTGCTGGCCGCGGAGTTGGGCAGTTTCCGCCGGGCAGGGGACCTGCTGAACACGACGCAGCCCAACATTTCGGCGCGCATTGCCACGCTTGAAGGCCTGTTGAACCGCAAGCTGCTGGACCGCGATGCCGGTTCCGTCACCCTGACGCCGGCGGGGAGCGCGTTGCTGGGAAAGGCGCGTGCGGTCCTGTCGGCGGTTGACGACCTGCTGGTCGCGGCGAACGAACCTGAACTGTTCCACGGCCGGCTTAGGCTCGGCGTCACCGAGCTGATCGTTCACTCGTGGCTTGCCGATTTCCTGGCCGAGTTCAACGCACGTTTTCCCAATGTCGACACCGAACTGCTGGTGGATTTCTCGGCCAACCTCTCCGAGGCCTTGAGCCACCGCACCATCGATCTCGCCCTGCAAAGTGGTCCGTTCGAGACGCAGACTTCCGGCGCAATAGATCTCGGCGCGTATCCGCTGGTGTGGGTCGCCTCGCCCGTGCTGGGACTTGAAGAGCGCGAGCTGACAACGGCGGAACTGGCGCGGTTTCCGGTCCTGACCTACGCCACCCACACCCAGCCGTACCGGCAGATGGAGCAGTATTTCAGGAAGGCCGGAAACGTGCGGGTCCGGCTGGTTCCGTCGACCAACCTGTCGGCAAGCCTGAAGATGACACTGGAAGGATTGGGCGTGGCGTGCCTGCCGGAAGCCATGATCAGCGAGCTGGTCGCGGCGGGCAAACTGACCCGTCTGCTGTTCGGCTGGCGGCCGGATGCGCTGGTGTTCCAGGCCAGGTTCGACAGCCAGCGTGCGCCCAACTACGTAAGGCAGGCGGCCCAGATTGCGGCCCGGGTTGCGCATGGTTCATCCCCGGCGAGCCAGTGACGCCTGCGCCGCGCGTTAACGACATTCGTGCCGATAGTGTGTAGGCAAGCGCCGGGAAAGGTGCTTTGATGGCGGTGTCCGGGCACGGCAGGCGGCATTGAACCACCTGCGGACGGACGCAAAGTACAACAGTTGCAAGTTGCCCTGGGAGGGTACTCATGAAACGGACCAGACTGTTCCTCGCCACCATGCTGGCGACCACCATGCTTGCTGCCGGTTCGGCAAGCGCCAAGACGCTGATCTATTGCTCGGAAGGTTCGCCCGAAGGTTTCGACCCGGCGCCCTACACCGCCGGCACCACATTCAACGCTTCATCGCGCCCGCTTTACAACCGCCTGGTAGAGTTCGAGCGCGGCACCACCAACATCATCCCTGGCCTCGCCGAGAGCTGGGAAGTGTCGGACGACAGCCTCACCTACACCTTCAAGCTGCGCAAGGGCGTGAAGTTCCACACCACCGACTTCTTCACCCCGACCCGCGACTTCAATGCCGATGACGTGCTGTTCACCTTCGAGCGCCAGCTCAAGAAGGACCATCCCTGGAACCAGTACACCGCTGGCATCGCGTGGGAATATTTCGACGGCATGGACATGCCGGCCCTCATCAAGAGCATCGAGAAGGTTGACGACTACACGGTCAAGTTCAACCTGACCCGGCCGGAAGCGCCGATGATCGCCAACCTGGCGATGGACTTCGCCTCGATCATGTCGGCCGAGTACGCCGCCAAGCTCGAAGCCGAAGGCAAGAAGGAAATGCTGAACCAGCAGCCGGTCGGCACCGGTCCGTTCAAGTTCGTGGCCTACCAGAAGGACGCCGTGATCCGCTATGCAGCGCACGACGGTTTCTGGAACGGCAAGCAGCCGATCGACGACCTGGTATTCGCCATCACCACGGATGCCTCGGTGCGCCAGCAGAAGCTGAAGGCGGGCGAGTGCCACGTGGCGCCTTACCCGAACCCGGCAGACCTGGCTGACCTGAAGGCCGACCCGAACCTGCAGGTGCTGGAGCAGGAAGGCCTCAACGTGGGCTACCTGGCCTACAACACCACGCAGGCGCCGTTCGACAACGTGAACGTTCGCAAGGCGCTCAACATGGCCATCAACAAGCAGGCCATCCTTGATGCCGTGTTCCAGGGCTCGGGCAAGATCGCCAAGAACCCGATCCCGCCGACGATGTGGTCCTACAATGACGACATCCAGGACGATCCCTATGATCCGGAAGCCGCCAAGAAGATGCTCGACGAAGCGGGCGTGAAGGATCTCAAGATGAAGATCTGGGCGATGCCGGTGCAGCGTCCGTACAACCCCAATGCGCGCCGCATGGCCGAGCTTATCCAGGCCGACTTCGCCAAGGTTGGCGTCGAGGTCGAGATCGTCTCGTACGAGTGGGGCGAGTACCTGAAGCTGTCCAAGGAGAAGGACCGCGATGGCGCGGTGCTGCTCGGCTGGACCGGCGACAATGGCGATCCGGACAACTTCCTGGCCGTGCTGCTCGGCTGTTCGGCCGTGGGTGGCTCGAACCGCGCCCAGTGGTGCAACCAGGAGTTCGAGGACCTGATCCAGAAGGCCAAGACGCTGCCGAACAACGATGCGCGCGAACCGCTTTACCGGGACGCCCAGGTGGTCTTCAAGCGTGAAGCACCGTGGGCAACCATCGCGCATTCGGTGGTGTTCATGCCGATGTCCAAGAAGGTCACCGGCTACAAGATGGACCCGCTCGGCTCGCACCGTTTCGACGGCGTGGACATAGCCGAGTAATCCACTCCTTCCGGCAACAACGACAATAGCCTGCTGCGGCTGCCCCCAATGGCGGCCGCAGCGGGCGGGCAACACTCCATGCTGGCATTCCTGCTCAGGCGCATCGGTCTCATCATTCCGACCTTCATCGGGGTGACCATCGCCGCGTTCGCGTTCATCCGCATCCTGCCCGGTGACCCGGTGCTGCTGATGGCCGGGGAGCGCGGCACCTCGCCCGAGCGCCATGCCGAACTGATGAAGCAGTTCGGCTTCGACCGCCCGCTGTGGGAACAGTATCTCGACTACCTGTTCTCCGCCCTGCAGGGCGATCTCGGCAATTCGCTCGTCACCAAGAAACCGGTATGGGACGAGTTCTTCACGCTGTTTCCGGCGACCATGGAACTGTCGTTCTGCGCCATTCTGTTTGCCGTCCTGCTGGGCATTCCGGCCGGCATCTTCGCCGCGGTCAAGCGGGGCTCATGGTTCGACCAGTCCATAATGGGCACCGCACTCGTCGGCTATTCCATGCCGATCTTCTGGTGGGGCCTGCTGCTGATCATCCTGTTTTCCGGCATGCTCGGCTGGACCCCGGTGTCAGGGCGCATCTCGCTGATGTACTTCTTTCCGCCGGTGACCGGCTTCATGCTGATCGACAGCCTGCTGTCAGGCCAGAAGGGCGCCTTCAGTTCTGCAGTTGCGCATCTCATCCTGCCGACCATCGTGCTCGGCACGATTCCGCTGGCCGTCGTCGCCCGGCAGACCCGTTCCGCCATGCTCGAGGTTCTGGGCGAGGACTATGTGCGCACTGCCCGCGCCAAGGGGCTTGCGCCGACCCGGGTCATCGGCATTCATGCACTCAGGAACGCGATGATCCCGGTGATCACCACAATCGGCCTGCAGGTGGGGGTTCTGCTGGCCGGCGCCATCCTCACTGAAACCATCTTCTCATGGCCCGGCATCGGCAAGTGGATGGTCGATTCCATTTTCCGCCGCGACTATCCGGCCGTGCAGGGAGGCCTGCTGATGATCGCCGCCATCGTGATGGTGGTGAACCTGATCGTCGACCTGCTCTATGGCCTGGTCAATCCGCGCATCCGGCACACGAGGTGAGGCGATGAGCGAAAACACCATCCTAGATGCACGCGATACCAGGGCTGGCGGCTGGCGGGCGGCGCTTGGCGAGTTCTGGCACTATTTCAGCGAAAACCGTGGCGCGGTCATCGGGTTGTGGGTGTTCGTGGCCGTGTGCCTGATCGCCTTGTTTGCAGACGTCATCGCGCCCCACATGCCCAATACCCAGTACCGCGATGCGTTGCTGGTGCCGCCGGTGTGGCAGGAGGGCGGCGACTGGCGCTTCCTGCTGGGTACCGATGCGGTGGGCCGCGACATGCTCTCCCGGCTCATTCACGGATCGCGCTATTCGCTGTTCGTTGGCTGCATTGTGGTCACCGGTGCGATGCTTGTCGGCGTCACGGCGGGGCTGGTCGCCGGGTTCGTCGGCGGGGCAGTCGACACGCTGGTGATGCGGGCGATGGACATCATCCTGGCGTTTCCGAGCCTGCTTCTGGCGCTGGCGCTGGTGGCCGTTCTCGGCCCCAGCCTGACCAATGCGATGATTGCCATCGCCATCGTGCAGCAGCCGCATTACGTGCGCCTGACGCGGGCTGCCGTGCTGGGCGAAAAGAACAAGGACTATGTGACGGCGGCCCGCGTCGCCGGGGTCGGACCGATGCGGCTGATGTTCCGTACCATCCTGCCCAACTGCATGGCGCCGCTCATCGTGCAGGCGGCACTTTCGTTCTCCAGCGCCATTCTCGATGCCGCCGCGCTTGGCTTCCTCGGCATGGGCGCACAGCCGCCAACGCCTGAGTGGGGCACCATGCTGGCCGAGGCGCGCGAGTTCATCCTGCGCGCCTGGTGGGTGGTGACGCTGCCCGGCCTTGCCATCCTCGTTACGGTGCTGGCCATCAACCTGATGGGTGACGGCCTGCGCGATGCGCTCGACCCGAAGCTGAAGAGGTCGTGATGGCACTGCTCGAGATCGAGAACCTGACAGTCGAGTTTGCCACTGCCGGCGGCGCCTTCCGTGCGGTTGACGGCCTGTCGCTGAGCGTCGATGCCGGTGATGTGCTGGCCGTCGTGGGCGAGAGCGGTTCGGGCAAGTCGGTCGCCATGCTGGCGATGATGGGGCTGCTGCCGTGGACCGCGAAGGTGACGGCGGACCGGATGACGTTTGACGGTGCAGACCTTTTGTCGCTCACGCCCAGGGCGCGCCGCCAGGTGATCGGCAAGGACATCGCGATGATCTTCCAGGAGCCGATGTCGAGCCTCAACCCGTGCTTCACGGTGGGCTTCCAGCTTGGCGAGGCGCTCAAGGTGCACATGGGGCTGGACCGGGCGGCGCGGCGGGCGCGCAGCATCGAGCTGCTGGACCTGGTGGGCATTCCCGCGCCCGAGAAGCGGCTCGGCGCGTTTCCGCACCAGCTGTCCGGCGGCATGAGCCAGCGGGTGATGATCGCGATGGCGATCTCGTGCAATCCGAAGTTGCTGATCGCCGACGAGCCGACGACGGCGCTGGACGTGACCATCCAGGCGCAGATTCTCGACCTGCTGGTGAAGCTGCAGTCCGAGACCGACATGGCGCTGGTGCTGATCACCCACGACATGGGCGTGGTGGCGGAAACGGCGCAACGCGTGAGCGTGCAATACGCCGGTCAGAAGGTGGAGGAGCAGCCGGTCAAGGCGCTGTTCGCCGAACCGCACCATCCCTATACCGCAGCCCTGCTGGCCGCCCTGCCGGAACGCGCCGCGACGCGTCATCTGCCATCCATTCCCGGCGTCGTGCCCGGGCAGTTCGACCGGCCGGCCGGGTGCCTGTTCTCACCCCGCTGCACGTTTGCCACCGACACCTGCCGCACCACGCCGCCGCCGCGCCAGCCGGCCCGGCTAGGGTCTGCGCTGTGTCACTACCCACTGGTGAAGGGGGTGCCCAGCGGCCATCCCGAGAAGCAGGAGGTGCCGGCATGAGCAACGCCGATGTCGTGCTGCGCGCCCGCGGCCTGAAGAAGCATTACCAGCTCCCGGGCGGCCTGTTCGGCAAGCCCGCAACCGTGAAGGCGCTTGATGGCGTAAGCTTCGAACTGTCCCGCAGGCAAACGCTGGCCATCGTGGGGGAGTCCGGTTGCGGCAAGTCCACGCTGGCCCGGCTCGTCACCATGATCGAGGAGCCGACGGATGGCTCATTGCAGATCGCGGGCAAGGAGCTTGCCAACGCGAGCGCCGAAACGCGCAAGGCGCTGCGGCCCAAGGTGCAGATCGTTTTCCAGAACCCGTACGGCTCGCTCAATCCGCGTCAGAAAATCGGCGCGGCACTGGAAGAGCCACTGGAGATGAACACCTCGCTGTCAAAGGCCGAAAGGCGGGCGCGTGCGCTCGACATGATGAAATCGGTCGGCCTGCGCCCTGAGCACCACGACCGTTATCCGCACATGTTTTCCGGCGGCCAGCGCCAGCGTATCGCCATTGCGCGGGCGCTGATGCTGGATCCGGACATCCTGGTTCTGGACGAGCCGGTGTCGGCGCTGGACGTGTCGATCCAGGCGCAGGTGCTCAACCTGCTGGCCGATCTGCAGGAGCGGCTGAACCTCGCCTACCTGTTCATCTCGCATGACCTGTCAGTGGTGAAGCACATCGCCAACGAGGTGATGGTGATGTACCTCGGCAAGCCGGTGGAGCATGCAAGCCGGGAAGAATTGTTTGCCAACCCGCGCCACCCGTACACGCAGGCTCTGCTGTCGGCCACGCCAGTGCCAGACCCGTCCCGCCAGAAGCAGCGCATCGTGCTGAAGGGCGAGATGCCGTCGCCGATCAACCCGCCGTC
>CAZYKZ010000131.1:0-7017 GCA_964648175.1 uncultured Anderseniella sp. | reverse complement strand
GCCGCACGGCCCCGGCGACATATGCCACCTTGTCAGGCTTCCAGCCCGTGTCCGATGCCGGCAAACAGCACGCTATTGGCGCCGAAGATGGTGGCCAGCGAAACACTGGTGAGATTGGCCTCACCCAATTGCCGCGTGAGCCACTTCTTCGGGACGAACGCCTGGATGAGGGCGCTGATGGCATAGCCCATGACGAACGCCCAGCCTGACTTCCAGAAGAAGCCGAAGGAGGTGATTGCGGCGTCTGACAGGCCTGGCAGCAGGCCGGTTTTCATTGGTCACTCCTCGTTGAAGCCCGAACAATCTGTACGCATACCGACGGACATGGCAGGTGCAGGATTGCAAACCGGGACGGCGCCATATTGCCGGCCATGGAGACTGCCCCGCCGTTGCCAGCAGGAACTTCAGCAGTTGAATGGACCATTTGATCTGACGCGCCGCCAAGCTCGTTCCGGTTTTCGAAAACAGGGATCAGATCATCAAGCCAGACGCTGGCCTGCATTAACGACGGTTAGTGCAGACTGCGTGGCAAACAGTGTCGGACGCAAAAAGAACTACAATATCAGATGCTTGAATTGCACATCTCGAAAAGCCCGGGCCGTAACGGCTTTTTGCGCCGAAATTTGCCGAACGCTTTCAACTGAAATCCGGGTTCGAAAACAACGGGATGCCTGCACTGTCTCGCCAGGCCGGCACTCTATCCAATGTCTTTGGCCAATACCATCTCGCTGCTTGCCAAAGAACGCGCGATATACACTCTTTCACCTTTCAAAAAATCGGCGGATAAATCGACTTTCCAATAAAATACTTATGAAACTTCATTTACTGAAATTATTTCTCTTTATTATACCTTAAACAAGGAAATTTGATATAAAGAATTCTTCTTAAAAGACATAATTTCTTATTTTTGCACAAATTATACAAAATTAGTTTAATTAAAAAAATCAGTTTTCTCAAAAATATCATTCGATAATATTGCTATTGAAATAATAAAAAATTCTATCTTTATCTTGCACGCCCTATGATGCCGGTCGAGATTGCGCCAAATCTCCAGCTTGGTAAACATACTTACATGGCATAGCTGCCATCAATTATACCAACGACGTACATACACTGGCGCTCGCTTCCGGAATACTAACCAAGCCTGAAAGCCGGACGTTGGTCCAGCGCAGGCTAATCATCTAGGGAGGTTCTCATGAAGAAACTGATCGTTAGCCGCCGTACAGCACTCAAGGCTGTTGGCGCAGCTGGCGCTGCGCTTAGCACACCATATTTCTTTAGCCGCGGTGCCTTTGCCCAAAGCAATGACTATTGCAATGCGCCCAAGGGCGACACCGTTACCCTCGGCTTCAACGTGCCGCAAACCGGCGCCTACGCAGACGAAGGCGCCGATGAGCTGCGCGCCTACGAACTGGCCGTGGAGCACATCAATGCCGGTGGCGGCGGCATGATCGATACCTTCTCCTCGAAGGTGCTGACCGGCGGCATCAACGGCAAGAAGGTCGCCTTCGTGACTGGCGACACCCAGACCAAATCCGACGCAGCGCGTGCGTCTGCCAAGCGCATGATCGAGAACGACGGCGCCATCATGATCACCGGCGGTTCATCGTCCGGCGTGGCCATTGCGGTTCAGGGCCTTTGCCAGGAAGCCGGCGTGATCTTCATGGCCGGCCTGACCCACTCCAACGACACCACCGGCAAGGACAAGCGCGCCAACGGTTTCCGTCACTTCTTCAACACCGAAATGACAGGTGCAGCGCTCGCCCCCGTGCTCAAGAACGCCATGGGCTCCGACCGCGTGGCCTATCACCTGACCGCGGACTACACCTGGGGCTGGTCGCAGGAAGGCTCGATCAAGAAGTACACCGAAGCCATCGGCTGGAAGACGGCTGAAGCTGTCCGCACCCCGCTGGGCGCAGGCGACTTCTCCCAGTACCTGACGCCGGTGCTGAACTCGGGCGCAGACGTGCTGGTGCTGAACCACTACGGCAAGGACATGGTGAACTCGCTGACCCAGGCCGTGCAGTTCGGCATGCGCGACAAGACCGTGAACGGCAAGAAGTTCGAGATCGTCGTGCCGCTGTTCTCGCGCCTGATGGCGCAGGGCGCCGGCGATGCCATCAAGGGCATCTTTGGCTCCACCAACTGGCACTGGTCTCTGCAGGACGAAGGCACCAAGGCGTTCGTCAAGGCGTTCGGCGAGAAGTATGGCTTCCCGCCGTCCCAGGCCGCGCACACCTGCTATTGCCAGACCATCCTGTACGCCGACGCTGCCCAGCGCGCGGGCACGTTCCAGCCGTCCGCCGTCGGCAAGGCACTGGAAGGCTTCACGTTCGACGGCCTTGGCAACGGTCCCACCGAGTACCGCGCGGCCGACCACCAGTGCTTCAAGGACGTGCTGGTCGTGAAGGGCAAGGAAAACCCGTCGTCCAAGTTCGACCTGCTCGAAGTGGTCGAGGTCACGCCGCGAGCACAGGTGGAGTATGAAGCCTCCATGCTCGGCGGTGAGCTGGGCCCGTACAACGACAAGTGCTAGGCCGCTGAAGAATGCCAGCCGGCGCGGAATGTCGCTTCTGCGCCGGCGCCGGCAAATCAACAAGCTGCCGTTGCCAGGGCAGTATCTGCCGGGCTGCAATTTGCAAGAGCCCTGCGATGCGCCTGGCGGCGGCGCCTTCACCTGGCAAGACTTGGGGCAACAGGCTTTCCAGCAGCGGCATGAGCACGTTGCCTGGCTGTAGGCGGTAAAAAAACAGATGGACGCGATATTTCTTCAAATACTGAACGGCCTGGACAAGGGCGGGGCCTACGCGCTGATCGCGCTTGGGCTGACGCTGGTGTTCGGCACCCTCGGTGTCGTCAACTTCGCGCACGGGGCCTTGTTCATGCTCGGTGCGTTTTGTGCGGTAACGCTGCGCGCTGTGCTGAACCTTTCCTATGTCACCGTGAGCGAGACCGAAAAGGACTTCCTCGGTAATCCGCTAAAGGTGCAGGTTCCCTACATCCAGGACTGGTTCGGCCCGGACGTGGCCGCCTTCCTGATCAACTGGTCGGTGCCGCTGTCGGTGCTGGTGGCCGTGGTGGTGATGGCGCTCATCGGCATCATCATGGAGCGCGGCCTCATCAAATACTTCTACAAGCGCGTGCATGCCGACCAGATCCTCGTCACTTTCGGCCTGGCCATCGTGTTGCAGGAGATCATCAAACACTATTACGGCGCCAACCCGATCCCGCAGGCAGCGCCTGAAGCGTTCAATGGCGCGGCAAACGTGGGCGAATGGGTCGGCCTGGGCGCCAACATCGTCTATCCCTGGTGGCGGCTCATCTACTTCCTGTTCTCCGCCGTGGTCATCGGCGGGGTGTTCGCCTTCCTCCAGTTCACGACCTTTGGCATGGTGGTGCGCGCAGGCATGCAGGATCGCGAGACGGTCGGCCTGCTGGGCATCAACATCCAGCGCCGCTTCACCATCGTGTTCGGCCTTGCCGCCGTGGTCGCCGGCGTGGCAGGGGCGATGTATACGCCCATTCTGCCGCCCGACTATCACATGGGAATGGACTTCCTGGTGCTCTCGTTCGTCGTGGTGGTGGTAGGCGGCATGGGGTCGCTCGGCGGCGCGGTGCTGGCCGGCTTCCTGCTCGGCATCCTGCAGAGCTTCGCCTCGATGACGTGGGTCAAGGATATCGTGCCCGGCATCGACCAGATCATCATCTATCTCGTTGCAGTGATCGTGCTGCTCACGCTGCCGCGTGGCCTCATGGGCCGCAAGGGCGTGATGGAGGACTGAAGCCATGTTGAGTTCATTCACCCGCAACGACTGGCTACTGCTGATCGGCTTCTCGCTGCTCGTGCTGGTATCGCCGTGGACGCTGGAGCCGTTTGGCGCAGCCTATCCGGACATCCTGCAGAAATTCGCCATTTTCGGCATCTTCGCCATCGGCTTCAACATCCTGTTCGGCCTGACCGGCTATCTCTCGTTCGGCCATGCCGCCTTCATCGGCGTCGGCTCCTATGTCAGCGTCTGGTGCTTCAAGCTGCTGACCATGAACGTGGTCCCGGCGGTGGTGTTATCGGTCATCGTGGCGGGCCTGTTCGCGCTGCTGATCGGTTATGTCAGCCTGCGCCGCTCGGGCATCTATTTTTCGATCCTGACGCTGGCCTTTGCCCAGATGAGCTACAACCTGGCCTATTCAGTGCTGACCCCGATCACGAATGGCGAAACCGGACTGCAGGTGCGCGCCTTGCGCGACAGTGCAGAAACGTCGCTGCTGGACGGTGACGTCCGGGTGATCGACCAGGCGCTCGGCATCCAGGAGGTCGGCGTGCCGATCACCAACCTGTTCGGCATGAAGATGAGCGGCTATGAAGGCTTCTATTTCTGCGCAGTGATCCTGATCGTCTGCTTCTTCATCACCATGTGCATCTTCAAGTCGAATTTCGGCACGATGCTGCGCGCCATCAAGTCGAACCAGAACCGCCTCAACTATACGGGCATTCACACGCGCCCCTACCTGATCGCGGCATTCGTGATTTCGGGCATGTATGCCGGCCTTGCCGGCTCGCTGCTGGCGGTCACAGACCCGATCGCCGGGGCCGAGCGGATGCAGTGGACGGCTTCGGGCGAGGTGGTGCTGATGACCATTCTGGGCGGTGCAGGCACGCTGATCGGCCCGGTTCTGGGCGCGGGCGCCATCAAGTTCGCCGAACAGAAGGTGTCGTCGTGGAACGAGGGCATCCTCAACGACTTCTGGAGCTTCCTGCCCGAAGGACTGCGCCACTATGTGGTGGAGTTCTCCTCGATCTTCGTGGGCGAAGGCTGGCACATGACGCTCGGCCTGCTCTTCATGCTGATCGTGATCTTCCTGCCGGGTGGCCTGATGCAGGGCGTCAACAGGCTGATTGCGCGGGTCACCGGCAGCCGCAAGGCACGCCAGGCTGCGAAAGTTCACGAGCCGGCGCCGGCAGCGGGCAAGGAGTAAGGACATGGCGAAAACCCAAGGCGTTCCCGCCGACGATCATTACGGCGATTTTCAACCCGGCCTGCCGGACAAGGTTCTCCACATCAACGACGTGCACAAGAGCTTTTCCGGCCTGCACGCCCTGTCCGACGTTGACCTGGACGTGCGAAAGGGCGAGACCCACGCCATCATCGGTCCCAACGGCGCAGGCAAGTCGACGCTGCTCAATGTCTGCGTCGGCAGGCTGGCACCGGACCGCGGATCGGTGGTGTTCGACGGCACCACGCTAACCGGACGCGCCCCGCACGAGATCAACCAGCTCGGCGTGGCCCGCGTGTTCCAGACGCCGGAAGTGTTTCTCGACCTGACGGTGCTGCAGAACGTGATGGTGCCTGCCCTGTCCAAACGGGACGGCAAGTTCCGGCTCAACATCTTCCGGGCCTTCAACGGCGAGAAGCGGATTCGCGACGAAGCGGTCAGCGTGCTGGAAAGCGTGGGTCTTGGCCAACAGGTAAACCGGCTGGCGTCATCCATGTCGCGCGGCGACAAGCGGCGGCTGGAGCTTGCCATGTGCCTGATCCAGCATCCCAAGCTGCTGCTGCTCGACGAGCCGACCGCCGGGATGGCGCGGGCCGACACCAACGCCACCATCGATCTGCTCAAGAAGATCAAGGAAGGCGGCATGACCAAGGTCATCATCGAACACGACATGCACGTGGTGTTCTCGCTGGCCGACCGGATCAGCGTGCTGGCGGGCGGGCGCATCATCGCCCAGGGCACGCCGGATCAGATCAAGAACAACCCGAAGGTCAAGGAAGCCTATCTCGGCGAGGAAGAAGTATGACGACCATGACCGCAGAACGCCCCGCTGCTCAGGCATCCGACCCCAGGCAGCTCTATTTTTCCGCCCGCAACCTGCAGGCCTATTATGGCGACAGCTACATCGTTCAGGACGTTTCGTTCGATGTTGCCGAAGGCGAGATCGTGGCGCTGCTGGGCCGCAACGGCGCCGGCAAGACATCGACGCTGCGTACGATTGCTCGAGCCGGTTCACCCGACCTGCGCTCCGGCGAGATCTGGCTGCAGGGCTCCCCGCTGCACGAGATGGAAGCCTATCAGGCGGCCAACCTCGGCATCCAGCTGGTACCGGAAGACCGCCGCATCATCCCCGGCATGACGGTGGAGGAAAACCTCGACCTGGCCCGCATCACGGGTGAGCCGGGCTGGAGCTACGAGCAGGTCTATGAGCTGTTTCCGAGGCTGAAGGAACGGCGCAAGCAGGAAGGCACCACCATGTCGGGCGGCGAGCAGCAGATGCTGGCCATTGCCCGCGCACTGGTGCGCAAGCTGAAGTTGCTGCTGCTGGATGAGCCCTATGAAGGTCTCGCACCTGTGGTGCGCCATGACATCGAAAAGGCGCTGATCGAGGTTCGCAAGTCCGGCATCACCACCATCATCGTCGAACAGAACGCCGTGGCGGCGCTGAAGCTGGCTGACAGGGCAATCATCCTTGATACCGGCGAAGTGGCGTTCACCGGAACGGCGAAGCAGGTGCTCGACGACGAACAATTGCGTCACAACTACCTGGCAATCTGAACAGCGCCCGGGCTGCCCTTTCGCCCTGCTGCGGCAACCGGACGAATGCGTTTCACTAGGCGCCGAACAGTTCCTGCAGCTTGCGACGCTGTATCTTGCCGGACGGCCCCTTCGGCAGTTCGGCCAGGAAATGGATGCGGTCAGGCGACTTGAACTTGCCAATCTTCTGCTGGCAAAGATCGATCAGTTCCTGTGCGGTCACGTTCGCACCGTCGCGCACGGCAACGCCCGCTTCCACCCGCTGGCCATAGTTGCGGCAGTCACAGGCGAAGGCTGCAGCCTCGATCACGTCGGGATGGGCATATAGCGCCTCGTCCACCTCGCGCGGGGCAATGTTCTCGCCACCCTTGATGATCAGCTCCTTCAGCCTCCCGGTGATGAAGACATAGCCATCGTCGTCCATCCGGCCGAGATCGCCGGTGCGCAGCCAGCCGTCTGGGGTCAATGCCTGGGCAGTTGCTTCATCGT
>CAZYKZ010000130.1:0-7123 GCA_964648175.1 uncultured Anderseniella sp. | reverse complement strand
CGGGCCCCCGTCAATTCCTTTGAGTTTTAATCTTGCGACCGTACTCCCCAGGCGGGAAGCTTAATGCGTTAGCTGCGCCACCGAACAGTATACTGTCCGACGGCTAGCATCCATCGTTTACGGCGTGGACTACCAGGGTATCTAATCCTGTTTGCTCCCCACGCTTTCGCACCTCAGCGTCAGTACCGGACCAGTTAGCCGCCTTCGCCACTGGTGTTCTTCCCAATATCTACGAATTTCACCTCTACACTGGGAATTCCACTAACCTCTTCCGGACTCAAGATCTTCAGTATCAAGGGCAGTTCTGAGGTTGAGCCCCAGGATTTCACCCCTGACTTAAAGATCCGCCTACGCGCGCTTTACGCCCAGTAATTCCGAACAACGCTAGCCCCCTCCGTATTACCGCGGCTGCTGGCACGGAGTTAGCCGGGGCTTCTTCTGTGGGTACCGTCATTATCTTCCCCACTGAAAGAGCTTTACAACCCTAAGGCCGTCATCACTCACGCGGCATGGCTGGATCAGGCTTTCGCCCATTGTCCAATATTCCCCACTGCTGCCTCCCGTAGGAGTCTGGGCCGTGTCTCAGTCCCAGTGTGGCTGATCATCCTCTCAGACCAGCTATGGATCGTCGCCTTGGTGAGCCATTACCTCACCAACAAGCTAATCCAACGCGGGCACCTCAATCGGCGATAAATCTTTCTCCCGAAGGACGTATACGGTATTAATCCCAGTTTCCCGAGGCTATTCCGTACCGAAAGGTAGTTTCCCACGCGTTACTCACCCGTCTGCCACTATCCCGAAGGATCGTTCGACTTGCATGTGTTAGGCCTGCCGCCAGCGTTCGTTCTGAGCCAGGATCAAACTCTCAAGTTTGAAACGTTTTGCTCAGACAACGATTGCTCGTCGACTGTTCATTTTCTGCGTTTGCGTAATTGACGAGTTACCATGTTTTATCACGGCCAATTGCTTGGCCGATCAAAGCTTGGCTTCTCTAAACGCAAGGCATTTGCGTTCCATTGTGTTCCGCTCCACAACCCGCCTTTGATCAGGACGAGTAGCTTCACCGCGAAACCGCCAGGACACGCGCCGCCTGCGTTTCTCTTTCTCTGTTCAACAATGTCAAAGAGCCGGGAAACCTGGGAGGCTTCCGATCCCTGCAACCGGCGGCAAGTTTGGGCGGCTTGTGTATAAGCCGCTTCGGCTGCCTTCAGTCTCAGGAGACGTGAGGAGTCGCTCACCAACCAGTGGTGCGCGCCCTTCAGTGATCGGGGTTATATGAGCCTTCCCACCTGACTGTCAAGCGCATTGTCGCAAAAAATTCGCAAAAGTTTTTCGACTCTTCGAACCCATGGAAAAACCGGCTCAAACAGCCTGTTTTTGGATGTTTCACCACCAACCCCAGGCTCGGCCACTGGTCGCGAGGCGCCAGACGCTTTGGGAAAACCAAGATTTTTTTCGAGGCGTACCGCGCGGTTCTGCAAAACTTGCGCGCCGGGATGCCGCCTTGGGGCCTGCGAGTGCCGCCTGGGCCGCCACGGTCCGCCCCACGCCCCAATTACTGGTCAGCTACATTATAATACAGGGCAGATGGAGGCGACCCCATAAGGAGGTCTGTTTCAGCCGCGCCAAAACGGTCATTGCCTGTGAGCTGCCGCTCAGATGCTGGCCAGTTTTACGGGCCATGTCTGCATTGACCTGACATGGAGCGGAGGTTCACCCGGCGGCGGGAGGCTTCTTCCGGAAAATTGCCGCCAGAATCCGTCCGCGTTAGACTTTAGGCGCATGTCGCGACTTTGCAATTCGGAGGCGAAACGTGACGCAAATGTGGCGAATTACAGACCGCTCAAAGGCAGGATTGTGGCCTCAGTGCAAAATGCTTCGCGAAACGCCGGAATTAACCGGTGATAAACCATAATCGGCCAGTCTCTTGCCACTATTCGCTCAAGGATCGTGGCAATTTCTGGCCGGATCGAATCGCTTGCAACCCCTTGTGGCGGAACGGAATTTCGTGGCTTGTCAGGCGCTAAATGGTTGACATGGTTGTTCATGGCGGGCAATGTCCGCAACGCAGGGAACATGCTTCGCTGTCCCCATGCAGGTGGTGGGTCAAGGACCGGTCGGACAGGGTAGTCCACAACCGGTTTCGGGTTGTCTGTGCAGGCAGGCAGTGTCCAGGTAAATTCTGGCGCCATGCGTCTGTGAATGCCTCGTTCGCGCGCCGTGCGCTGGCTGAGGCAAACTCGACGTGGAAGAGGTTTTGCGGGTGAAATCGATCTCGGACATTCTGGGGGGACGCGCCTTTTCGTTTGGCGCCAAACGCCCTGAATCGCTCACCGAGTCGGCCCGCCGTTTCAATGCCGGCGAGATTGCCGACACTGACTTCTTCGCGGTTGCCCAGCCTTCCAGGCTCAATTTCCGCGTCGTCTCCTTCGCTGCACTTGCGCTGATCGCCGGCTCAGCGGCCATTGGCGTCACGATTTCCAGCATGCGCAGCGACATGGCCGGCGTAGCCGCCGGGCCGGGCAGCACAGGAAGTGAAGCGGTTCCGGCCGGCGCCCCGGCTGCAGCTGGCGAACCCGGCCTGAAGACGGCGAGCCTCTCACCGGTGTCCTCCACCAAGGGCGACTTCAACGGGGAGATTGCCAAGGTCGTATCGGCCAGCCCGATGCAATCGGTATCCGTCGCGTATCTGCAAACCGCCAGCCTGGGCGGTAGCCCGGTCGGCAGCGGCGAAGTCAATTATCCCGCTCCCTCCAGCGACGCACTCGCCTACAACCAGCCCACGGTGCTGGAAAGCTCGATCGATCTTGCGGCGCTGGCGTCCAACTCGGGCAATTTCACCAGCGTCACCAAGACCCTGCCCCCGGAACCCGTCGACGAGGTGATTGTCCTCAAGTCTGGTGAAACCCTGATCCAGCGCCTTGTGGAACTCGGCGTGACCCTGGCCAGCGCCCGCGCCGTGGCTGCGGCCATTGAGCCTGTTTACCCGGGCCGTCTTGTCCGGGTCGGGCAGAACTACACCGTGACGCTGGACAAGGAACAGGATTTCTACGGCAATGAAGTGATCGCGCCGGTTCGCGTGTCCTTCACCCCGCCGGGCGGCGAGGAAGTAATCGTCGAATCAGACGATGACGGCCGCTACATGGCGATGATTGACGGCAAGCAGGCCAAGCCTGCGAGCCAGGTCGCCGATGCACCGCATTTCCGCACCCGCGCCAAGATCACCTCGTCGCTTTACGCCACCGCCAAGGACAATGGCGTGCCAACCCACATCATCAACGCCGCGATGAAGGTGCTGGGTTACGAGATCGACTTGCAGCGCCAGATCCAGGCAGGCGACACGCTTGAGCTGTTTTACGGCATTCCGCTCACCGGCTCGTCTACCAAGCGCAAGGTTCTGCACTACGCCAAGCTGCGCAGTTCGGGCCGCGATCACATCTACTATCGCTACACGGATTCCGAGGGCAAGACGGCCTTCTATGACGAGAATGGCATCAGCGCCAACAAGTCACTGATGCGGACCCCCATATCCGGCGTGCGCATCACCTCGGGCTTCGGCATGCGCCGGCACCCGCTGCTCGGCTACAACAAGCTGCACACCGGCATCGATTTCGGCGCCCCGCGCGGCACCCCCATCAAGGCAGCCGGCGACGGGGTAGTGGAGCATGCCGGCTGGCGCGGTGCGTACGGGCGTACCGTCATCATCAAGCATGATGGCAAGTATTCCACGCTTTATGCCCACATGAGCCGCACCGCCAGCCTGAAGCCGGGCCAGAAAGTCCGTCAGGGCCAGGTCATCGGCTATGTGGGTTCCACCGGCCGGTCAACCGGCCCGCACCTTCACTACGAAGTTCGCAAGGGCGGCAAGCCGGTCAACCCGAAGCGTGTGCAGATTGCCACGACAACCCGCCTTACCGGCAAGGAACTGGCGAATTTCAATCGCCACAAGAACCGGATCATGGCAATGATGGAAACCGCGCCATCGTCCGTGCAGATCGCTCAGGTCAGCGCAAATCCGAACTAAACGGTAGAAAATTTTCCCTTTTCTTAAACGCTTGCCACCATACTCGCCGCCTTGACAGGCAGGGACGGAGTCAAGGCAAGAATGTTTCCACAACGGATCATGGTGGTCGACGACGATCCCCTCGTGCCGTCCATCGCAAAGGCATTCTTCACCAGTCAGGGTGTGAAAACCTGCGACCTCGCCTCCAATGGCGAAGAGGCGATGCAGCTCTTCAACCAGTGCGACGGCCGCTACGATTTCATTCTGTGTGACATCTCGATGCCCCGCCTGGACGGCATCCAGCTGATCGCCACGCTCGCCAGGGCAAGGTATGCAGGTTGGGTCGGCATCATCTCGTCGCAACACCCCACCTTGTGCCGCACCGCGCTGAACATCGCAGAGAGCTACGGCATGCGGACCGCCGGCATTGCCCGCAAGCCGCTTGAGCAGGCCATGCTTGGCAAGTTCCTCAAGACCATAAGCGAGGGAAACGGGCGCATCAGCCCGGCGGCCCGAGCCCTTTCAAACATGTCGCCCGAAGACATCCACAACGCCATCAACGAAGACCGCGTGGTACCGTTCTATCAGCCGATCGTGGAACTGCATTCCGGCTTGATAGCTGGCGCGGAAGCACTCGCACGCATCAGGGGACCGGAAGGCAACATCATCCCGCCCGCGGCCTTCATTGATGTTGCAGAGCAGAACGGACTTCTCGAACCCCTCACCCGCAATCTGTTCAACGCCGTTTTGCGCGACGTCCAGCGCCTCAATTGTGTTCACCCCAATCTGAACATGGCGATCAACTGGGATCCGAAACTGCTGGAGCGCCATTCGCTGCCGGATGAACTCAAGCAGGCTTGCGATACATGGGGCATCTCGCCGACCCAGATCACACTCGAGATCACCGAAACCACCGCATTCGAGGCCAGTGCGACCATCCTGCAGGTGCTGGTGCGCTTGCGTATAAAGGGCTTCGGCGTCGCCGTCGATGATTACGGCACCGGCTACTCGAACCTGGACCGGCTTGCCCGCATGCCGTTCTCCAAACTCAAGATCGACCAGTCATTCGTCCGCAAGGCAGGCGAAGACAGCTTCTCAATGGCCGGCGTGGAGACCGCGATTCGCCTTGCCCGGGAACTCTCGATGCCAACCGTGGCCGAAGGCGTCGAGGATGAGAAACTATGGCAGATGATGCGCGCCTGCGGCGCCTCGCTGGCCCAGGGCTATCTGATGTCGCGCCCGCTCCCGATCGACCAGTTCATCGACTGGGGCAATGCAATCGGCTGGCGCTTCGAATTGCCTTCGGCGATGGCCGCCGGCGCTGCCTGACCTGCATCCACCACTTCACTGTTGATTCGTGAGCGTTGCCTTGAACGGCTCGCCATTGCGCTCGCCAGCCACATCGACCGTTCCGCCGGGCCTCGTCTGGGCCATCACCGATACCCAGTCAGCCATCTTTCGCACCCGCCGGCCGCCTGCATGGTAGATCAGGTCGCCGGGCTTCAGCTGCGCGGCTTCTGCCGCACTTCCAGCAATGACGTTGACGATCTGCAGCCCCTCACGCCCTGTCTCTCCCTTGGGTGGCACGGGTCGCGCCTGAACGCCGGTCTTGAACGGAAACAGCTGGCGTCCGGCTGAAGCACCATCCACGACTGCATCGACGAGCTCCATGTGAACAGCGAAGTTCACGCCGATATTGGCGTCTGCCTGCTTGGTGAAGATCGCCGACAGCATGCCGGCCAGCCTGCCTTCACTGTCCACCAATGCACCGCCGGACATGCCCGGGTTCACGGCAGCGTCCGTCTGGATGAAATCCTCCACCGCGTTGAATCCCACCCCGGTACGGTGCACCGCCGATACATGGCCGCAGGTTACCGACAGGTCCAGCCCGAAGGCATTGCCTATGGCGCACACCTCCTGCCCAACCATGACCGGCCCGGCGCGCCGCGCTGCCGGCGGCAATCCGGCATCGAGTTCCAGCACGGCCACATCGGTCAGCTTGTCGCGATGCACCACCTTCGCCTCGTGGATCACGCCGTCGCTGTCACGCACGAATACGAGCCTGGGCGATTGGCCCGGACCAAGCACGTGATCGGCAGTCACCACGCGCCGGCCGTCGCCGATCACGACGCCGGAGCCTTCCGGCTCATCCGAATTGGGTGCTTGTCCCGGCCACACCGGCAGTACCGACACCACCGATGCACGTGCGGCTTCAAGACCGCCCGGCTGCTGGGCATACGCGGCCATCGGCGAGCAAAGGAGCACCGCAGCCAGCAGTATTGCCCGCATCGGGTTGCGAACCATGCCCCTGTCCTTCTCGTCAACCACGGGTGAACTCTGGCTGGCCAAAATCAGCAACGCGGGTAGCGCGCCCGTGCAGGCACACCTCGCGGAACTGGTAGATCATCGCTGCGGTTGGCGCGAACATGCGATGCCCGACCGTCGGGAACACCGCAGACATGACCGGCTTGCCGCCGTCCCGGTCCGGAATGATCGAGGGAACCTCCGGACCATCGAGTTCGGCCAGCGGAATCCGGTAGACCGTTTCGACCTCCGCGGGGTCAGGAACGAAACTGCTCACAGGTCCTGCCCAGGCCACGACCGGCGTGATCACGAAGCCGGACCTCGTCACCATGTCGTCCAGCAGGCCAAGCACCGCCTCCTCGCCAAGGCTCAAGCCGATCTCCTCATGCGTCTCGCGCAGCGCCGCCTCCACGACGCTCTCGCCCTCGTCGAGCCGTCCGCCAGGCAGAGCAAACTGCCCCGAATGCCGGTTCAGCCTTGCCGCCCGCAGGGTAACCACCACGTCCGCCATTGCGCCCGGTTCCTCGCCGCTGACCAGAACCGCAACGGCCGCTCGCCGTAGCGACGGGTCAGCGGATTGCACCCGCTCCAGCCTGGAGAGATTGTGCGCGATGTGCGATTTCAGTTGAGTATCGAGCGCGTAATTCATGCGCCGCATCCTAGAGCAACAGCCGTTCACCTTGAACGGCTAAAGTTGCTCTAGCACCTTGGAATCGAGCATCTTTATCCGATCAGAAGATTCAATCTGATCGGATGATGCTCTAGAGCAACAGCCGTTCACCTTGAACGGCTAAAGTTGCTCTAGCACCTTGGAAT
>CAZYKZ010000129.1:0-7132 GCA_964648175.1 uncultured Anderseniella sp. | reverse complement strand
CCCGCCAGCGCCGGAACCGGTTCTGTGCCTTGAGCCTGTCGTGCGGCTGACCGAAGGCCGAACCGCCTACTACAAGGCCAGCCTGCAACTGACCGGCGCGGATGCTCGCGTGCAACCGGTACTGTCGGCTGACATCCCCTTGCCACCCGGCGCCGCAGCCGGCGCCGACGCGGCTCGCGACCTGCAATTGCTGCGCGATGTCCTGCCCGTGCTGGCCCGGTTGCGGGCAAGGCGTTCTGCCACCGGCATATTCGTGCCGCTGACAGCTGCAACCCTCGAAAGCCGCACCCGCCTCGAGGCCTACGTGGCGGCCCTGCAGGCCAGCCCTGACGAGGCAGCCGGCATCGTGCTGGACCTCAACGCAAGCGTTCTGGCCACGCTGGACGAGACAGCGCTCAGGGGGCTCGCCTGGCTTGCAAATCTGGGCGCGGCATTCTGTCTGACCTGCCGCGGCGCAGCCCGATGCGACGTCGCCGCCCTGTCGGAGCTGGGTTTTGCCTTCATCGACCTGCCGTTCGATGTGCTTTCAGCGGAATCTGGCCGGTTGAGCCCCGAGGCCGAAAGGCTTATGCAGGCAGCCGCCGCGCGCAACATGACGCTCATCGCAGCCGGCGTGAGGGAACATATCCGTCCCGGCGCCATTTCTGGTGTAGCGTCGCTCGCACGCGGACCGGCGTTCGCGCCGCCCCGGGCGGTTCGGACGCAGGCTGAGCAAGTTCAACAGAACCGGCAGGTTGCCTGACCACATGACATCTCCAACGACCACCTTGATCAGCCGCGCCCAGGACCTGAGCCGGATGTTCCCAGTCTGGCTGTGCGATGTCTGGGGCGTGGTGCACGATGGCCGCAGGGCTATTGGCCAGGCTGTCGATGCGCTGCAGCGTCACCGCAGGTCTGGTGGCTGCGTGGTGCTGATCACCAACGCGCCGCGCCCTGCAAGTTCTGTCATCCCCCAGATGCGCCGTTTTGGCGTTCCGGACGAGGCCTGGGACGAGACAGTCACTTCCGGCGACGTCACGCGCGAGCTTCTGACCCGCTGGAAGGATGGAAACATCTTCGTCATCGGCCCCTCGGAGGACCATCCGCTGCTGGAAGGCTTGCCGGTCAATTTTACCGGTCTTGACGAGGCCGAGGCCGTACTGGTGACCGGCCTGCGCAATGACGGGCGTGATGGCAGTCCGCCGCAGGCTCCGGAAGATTATCGCGATGAACTTGCGGGCATTGCTGCTCGGCAGCTGCCGATGGTGTGCGCCAACCCGGACCGGGTGGTCGGCGTTGCAGGCAAGCTTTATCCGTGCGCCGGGGCGCTGGCAGACATCTATGCCGGGCTTGGCGGCGAAGTGCAGATGGCTGGCAAGCCCTACCACCCGATCTATGAAGTCGCCCTTGCCCGGGCCCGCAAGGTCCTGAAGCGCGACGTGGATATACGCGACGTGGTGGCCATCGGCGACGGCCTGCCAACCGATGTCGAAGGCGCACGCGCCAATGGCCTGCCCGTTCACTTCATAACCGGGGGCATCCACGCGGCCGACCATGACGGCATCGATGCACCGGCCATCGCACGCGGGCTCGAGGCAAACATGCCGGGCTTGCGGGTAGCCGGGGTTGCCCCGGACCTGTACTGGTAACCCTTGCGCATCGGCGCCGCTTGCCGCACATAGGTCGCGCCCGCAAGTCCCGCGATACGTGCCCAATAATGGGTCCTGACCCAAAGAGCCGCCATTCCATGTTCAGCCTGTCCGACACGTCTGCAATACCGGCCCGGTGCCGCGGCGCCAGCGTGGCCATTGGCAATTTTGATGGCCTTCACCTCGGTCATCAGGCGCTGCTGAAGGCCGCACTGGGCGATGCTGCCCGCAATGAACGCATGGCAGGCCTCGTCACCTTCGAGCCGCACCCGCGTTCGGTCTTCCAGCCGGAGCAGCCGCTGTTCCGGCTCTCGCCGCCGAGATTGAAGGCGGCGCTGGCGAAAACTTTCGGGGCTGGTTTCTGCGCCGTCATCGGCTTTGACCGGGAATTGGCATCCATGGAGGCTGAGGACTTCGTTCGCCACTACCTCGTCGACCGGCTGGGCATAAGCCACATCGTTTCCGGCTACGATTTTCACTTCGGCAAGGGCCGGCGCGGCAATCCGGAAATGCTGAAGCAGCTCGGCCGCGAGCACGGCTTCGGTGTCACCATCGTCGAGCAGGTCACGCGAGAGGACGGCGCGTCGCCCTATTCATCGTCCTCGATCAGGGCCGCGCTTCATGCCGGCCATACGGCCGCCGCCAACAGCCAGCTTGGCTACCGCTGGACCATCGTGGGCACGGTGGTGGAGGGAGACCGGCGCGGCCGCACCATCGGCTTTCCCACGGTGAACATCATGCTCGACCCCGGCATGGAGCCTGCCCACGGCATCTATGCGGTGCGTGTCCGCGATCTCGGCGATGATCGCAGCGTTGTGCATCACGGAGCGGCCTATTTTGGCTGGCGGCCGACTTTCGACACGGACCGGGTGTTCCTGGAGGTATACCTGCTTGGCTTCGAGGGCGACCTGTACGGTCACGAACTCGCTGTGGAATTCGTCGAAATGGTTCGCCCTGACCAGAAGTTCGCCAGTCTTGATGAGCTGGTCGCGCAAATGAACCAGGATTGCGAGAACGTCGCAATGGTGCTGGAGGCCGCCGCCGCTGCCGGCGCGGACGGGCTGCCGCTGCTGAAGGCGCAGATGGACGGCACGCTCTACGACAGTTTCTGAAACCGTCCGGATTTCCCCTGGCAGTTCCGTAGTGTGATGAATTTCACATCCGCCCACGCGGTTTTGATGTAGAGTTCAATCATCAATCGTGATCGCAATCACACAGAAGAGGGAAAACCCGACATGACCAGCACCATCCGCACCACCGCAATCGCCGCCATCGCAGCCGTCACGATCGCTGCCTCCATGGCCTCTCCCGCCCAGGCCCTGTCCAAGAAGGGCGGCGTGGCACTGGGCATCGGCCTCGGCGCGCTCGCCGTTGGCGCCGCAGCCGCCGCAGCCAATAACCGCCGCTACTACCGCGACGAGGAATACAATTATTACGAAAGCCGCGCCTACAAGCGCGCCGCCCGCGACTGCGCATACCGCTATGGCTGGCACACCTACCGCTGGGAACGCTGCATGGATCGCCGCGGCTTCTGATCGGCCTTCAGGCCACCTCAAGACCACAACACCGCCGGGTCATCCCGGCGGTGTTTCTTGTTGGCTGACCGGCCTCAGCTCTCGGGATCCAGCAGCCGGTGCAGGTGCACGATGAAATAGCGCATCGACGCGTTGTCGATGGTGGCGCGCGCCTTTTCTTCCCAGGCCCGCTTGGCGGTTGCGTAGTTCGGATAGATGCCGACCACGTCGAGCTTGTCCAGGTCCTTGAAATGGACCTTGTCAAGGCTGGTCAGCTCGCCGCCGAACACCAGGTGAAGCAGCTGGTCGGGATGTTGTTCCGTGTCGGCCATGCCGGGTGCCTCCAGAGTTGTTTTGTTGCGCTGCAACAATTCAGCCGCTGGTATGCAACCGTTCGCCTAGCTCGTCAAGCAAGGCTGCAGGCCCTGCCAGGAGACCGCTCTGGCGCGTGTTCTCCCGGTTGTAGGTAAAGGCCTTCCCGCTCATGTCGCGGCTCGCGCCACCGGCCTCGCAAACGATCAGGTCGCCAGGCGCGAGATCCCAGTCCGACTTCTGGCCGAACGCGATGGTCGCGTCGTATTCGCCGGTCGCCACCAGGCAGTGCCGCAGGATCAGCGACGTGGTCATGGCGCAGGTCATCTGCGGGGCATAGCCGCCGCGCCAGCGTTCTCGGTTGAGCACGCTTTTGTGGGCAACGATGCGCGCGCCATCCAGCCCGGCTCGCGATGACACCCTAAGTGTTTCGCCGTTGAGCCGCGCACCGCCATCCTTCACCGCCTCGTAGAAGCGGCCTTGCTCAGGCGCAAAGGCGGCTGCCGCCACCGGTCTGCCATCCAGCGTGAGCGCAGCGCCCACGCACCAGTGTCCGGTGCCGGCCACGAAGGCGGAGGTGCCGTCGATCGGGTCCACGATCCAGACCAGCCTGCGCGACCGGCTTTCCTCGTCGCGTGCGGTTTCCTCCGACAGCCAGCCCGAGCCCGGCAGACCCTCGAGCAACCGGGCGGCCAGCAGCCTGTCCACGGCAAGATCGGCCTCAGACACCGGCGTGCCGTCGCGCTTGTCCCACGCATCGACCCCGGCGCGAAACATCTTCAGCGCCAGCTCGCCTGCCTCGCGCACGGCGTCGCACAGCAGGCGATGCTCTGCCTCGAAGCCCGGCAGCGCGGATTTGGCGGCTTCACGCACCTGCAACGGTCATTCCTTCCACGAGGCAGGTTGGCGCATTCGTGCTGCCGCGGAACTCCAGGTCATCGGCAGGCGTGAGCCTTGCGAACATGTCCTTCAGGTTGCCAGCAATGGTGATCTCCGACACCGGGTAGGCGATCTCGCCGTTCTCGAACCACAGGCCTGAGGCGCCGCGCGAGAAGTCGCCGGTCACCAGGTTCACGCCGGCGGAGAACATCGAGGTGATCAGCACGCCGGAACCCGCCTCGCGCATCAGCTCCTGCGCCGACTTGCTGCCCGCGGCAAGCCACAGGTTGGTGGCCGATGGCGACGGCTGGCCGCCGGTTGAGCGTGCCGCCCGGCCATTGCTGGTAAGCCCAAGCTTCGTTGCAGTGCGCCCGTCCAGCAGCCAGTGCTTCAGCACCCCGTCCTCGACCAGCGAAAGCTTGCCGCTGCGCTGGCCCTCTGCGTCAAACGGCTTGGAGGCCGCGCCGCGCACCAGCCGGGCGTCGTCGATGATTTGCACGCCGGGGGCGAACAACGCCTGTCCCATGCTGTCCTTCAGGAAGCTGGTGCCGCGCGCCACTGCAGACCCGTTGGCGGCCTGCGCCAGCAGCGATGGAAAAGTCGACGCCACCCGCGCCTCGAAAATGACCGGACACTTGCGCGACTTCATCTTCCGCGGGTTCAACGCCCGCACTGCCAGTTCCCCGGCGCGCCGGCCTATTGTCTCGGGCGCGGCAAGATCGGCGAAGTGCACCTTCGAGGAATAATCATAATCGCGCTCCATCGCCGTGCCTTCGCCCGCGATGGCGGTGGCCGAGATCGAGTGCCCGGAGCGGGAATAACTGCCTGAAAAGCCCAGCGAGTTGACCACTGCAATGGTGCGCCGGCCGGAATAGGCGCTGGCGCTGTCGGTCTTGCTGACACCCTTTACGGCGCGGGCTGCGGCCTCTGCGGCAATCGCAAGGTCCTTCAACTGGTCGGGCGAGGGCGACACGCCATCGTCGAGTTCGAGGGCGGCGGCATCGAATGCGCCGTCCGACGGCGGCAGAAGCTTCAAACTGGGATCGGGTGGAGCGGCCTTTGCCATCGCCACGGCGCGTCCGGCCATTGAAGCGATATCCGCATCTGACCGGATTGCACCCGATACCACCGCGCCAGCGCCATTGACGAGCACGCGCAGGCCGAAGTCCTGCGTCTCCGAGCGTTCGATCTCGTCCACCTGCCCGTTGCGCACCTTGACGTTGAGGCCTGCCGCCTCCACCGCCATGACGTCTGCCGCATCGGCGCCGGCGCGGGTTGCCGCTTCGAGCAGCCGCGCTGCCATTGTGGTGATTGTCGTGTCACTCATGCATTGATCCTGAACAGGCTGTCGAGCACCGCTGCTGCGAAAATGATAAGACCGAAATTGCGGTTCGACCGGAACAGCTGGAGGCAGCGTGTGGGGTCATCGATATCCAGCCGCGCCATCTGCCACGCTGCGTGCAGTGCCGCCCCGGCGATGCCGGTGAAGAAGATGATGCCTGCACCCGCCAGATGGCCTGCCGCAGCAATCAGCGCCAGCGCGAGGGCAAAGAAGAACACCAGCCATTTGGGCGTCGCCGCGCCGAACTTCAAGGCGGTGGACTTCACCCCGATCAGCAGGTCGTCTTCCTTGTCCTGGTGGGCATAGATGGTGTCATAGGCGAGCGTCCACGAGATGCCACCGAGATAAAGCAGTACCGCGGCCCACTCCAGATGTCCGCGCACCGCTGCCCAGCCCAGCAGCGCACCCCAGTTGAAGGCTAGCCCCAGGAACACCTGCGGCCAGTAGGTGAAGCGCTTCATGAACGGGTAGATGGCAACGAGCGCCAGCGACATCACGCCCAGCATGATGGCGTACCAGTTGAACTGGATCAGCACCAGGAAACCGGTCAGCGACAGCGCGATCATGAATACCTTGGCCGCCTTGACCGAGACTTGCCCCGACGGGATGGGCCGCGACCGCGTTCGCGCCACCGAGCCGTCGAAGTCGCGGTCGACGATGTCGTTGAAGGTGCAACCCGCCCCGCGCATGACGATGGCGCCGATCAGGAACAGCAGCAGGTACCAGACGTTCGGCACGCCGCCGCCAGACGCCACCTGAGCCAGCGCGATTGTCCACCATCCCGGCAGCAGCAGCAGCCACCAGCCGATCGGCCGTTCCAGCCGGGCAAGCCGCGCAAACGGGCGCCAGCTTTCAGGCAGCACCCTGTCGGCCCAGTGCTCGCGCACGGCATCGGCAACGCGGCCGTTTGTACCGGAATTTTCGCTCATGATTCCGCTGTGTTTACGTGAATCTCTCCGGCAATCAAAACACGATTTCAAGTTGCATCAGGCATGACCGGCGCGATAGCAGTTCCTCATGGCAAAGTCGCAAGGCCGGGTTCCGCGCCTCTACATCGATGACAGGCTGGCAGCCGGGGCGGACGTGGTCCTGCCCCGCGAGGCCTCGCACTATCTCGTCACGGTGCTTCGGTTGGGCGAGGGGGCAGAGGTTCGCCTGTTCAACGAGCGCGATGGAGAATGGGCCTGCGAGCTTACCGGCGCCCACCGCAAGGCGGCTGCCGCCGAGCCCCGCGAGCAATTGCGCCCCGCCGCCCCGCCGCCCGACATCGACTACCTGTTCGCACCGCTCAAGAGCGCCCGGGTGGACTACCTCGCGCAAAAGGCGACCGAAATGGGCGTGCGCCGCATCCGGCCGGTTATCACGCAACACACCGTGGCCGAAAGGGTGAAAACCGACCGGTTGCGCGCCAACGCCATCGAGGCGGCGGAGCAGTGCAACATGGTCTGGGTGCCGGA
>CAZYKZ010000128.1:0-7233 GCA_964648175.1 uncultured Anderseniella sp. | reverse complement strand
AAGGTGTTGTGGCTGGTCTTGGACGGCGTCGGGTTCGACTTGGCGTTGAACTTGACCATCACGTAGATCAGCAAGCCCAGCACAAACAGCGAGATTATCGTGATAATCGTCAGCAGGAAGCCGTGAAAGGTATGGATGAACTCCATCACCGGCGTGGCGGCCTGCTGCAGGCCCATTTGCCACTCGACCGGTTGGCCCAGGCCAGACGCATTGGCCTGCGAGGCCAGTGCGATGAATGAAGCATAAAGTATCGTCGTCGCAATAAGCTTGCGCATGGGTGCCCTCATATAAACTCGCCTGCTGGCGGTTTGCCCGTCGTGCAGTGTTCTTTTCCCGCAAGCCTGGGTCGCACATGCGGCGCGAACCTGCGGATTGACTGTTGTTGAACCACAATAGCCAACACCCCGCAACTGTCTAGTCCGCGTCAAAATTGCGCGCATGCCCTCGCGGCAAACCGGCAAGGGCGGCATGGTGAAACCGGCGTGATTGGCGCACATCAACGCCGGATCGCCGTGAATCGGCAGGCACAACACCCCACAAATGCCTCAATTCAGCAGGATGGAGAGTGCGCGCCGGACATGCAGGATTTGGCCCGGCGCACCTTGTTGCCAGTGCCGGGTTGATGAATCGGTATCCGGTCTGGCATATACGGCCCCGCACAGACAAGGCGCGGCAGCCCAGACATCGCTTAGGGAGCAGGTATTCAAGTGGCCAAACTGACAAGCATGATTCGCATTTGTTCCGCAGGCCTGCTGGCCGCGACTGTCGCCGGAACGGCGCTCGCCCAGCAGCAGCAGCCTGCCAATCCCACGCAGTTTGGCCCACGCGTCAACCAGGGAGCAGCGCCCGCGGGTCCCGCCCCCGAGCTTGTCGCCGAAAACGGCAAGTGGAAAGTTCAGTGCGAGACCAGGCCTGCCGGCAAGGACGAGAACGGCAACGACGTTCCTGAAATCAAGGCGTGCGCGATGGTTCAGGTCAGCCGCGACGAGGCACGGCCGCAGGTCGCGCTGTCGCTGATCATGCGTTTCCAGAAGCAGGGCGACAAATCCGCGACGATGATGCAGATCATGGCGCCGATCGGCGTATTCCTGCCCACCGGCGTTGCACTGGAGATCGACGGCGAGGCCGTTGGCCGGGTGCCGTTCGTGCGCTGCCTGCCGCAGACCCGCGTTTCGCCGCCACTGTGCACCGCCACCGCAGAAGCCCAGGCTGCGACGCTCGAAAAAATGAAGAAGGGCTCGGAAGCCAGCTTCATCATCTACGAGGCGCCGGGCAAGGCCATCAAGATGCCCATCTCGCTGAATGGCTTCACCGCTTCCTACAAGGCGCTGGTCGACAACAGCTGAGCACGCCTTGCGATCGTTCGCGTTGCGGGGTTGAACCAGCCGCCGGTTCACGCCAAGTTTGGTCGAGCATGACGTTTGCGTCCGGTTGCATCTGCAGCGGTTTGCGAAAGCGCATGCAACAGCCTTTTTCAAGGAGACTTGCGTGACCGGCCAGCCCACATCCAGCGACCTGTTTTTCTCGGACACCGATCTCACTCGCGAGCGCGCGCTGACACTTACGGAAGACGCGCTGTCATCCGCCGATGATGGCGAACTGTTCCTCGAATACCGGCAGTCCGAAAGCCTTGTGTTCGACGACGGCCAGTTGCGCACCGCCAGTTTCGACGTCAGCCACGGCTTTGGCCTGCGCGCCATCAGCGGCGAAGCGTCCGCCTATGCCCATTCCGCCGAAATTTCCGAGGCCGCCATCCGGCGTGCCGCCGAGACCGTGCGGGCCGTCCAGCAGGGAGAGGGCAGCGTTTCTCCCGGACCAGCGAAAACCAATGTAAGCCTCTACGCGCCGGACAATCCGGTGGAGCAGATGCCTTTCGAGGACAAGGTGCGGCTGCTCAGGGAAGTGGATGCCTATACGCGCGGGCTGGACGAGCGCATTGCCCAGGTCAGCGTCTCGCTGGCGGGCGAGTGGCAGGCGGTGGACATCATCCGCCCGGGCGGCCAGACCATGTCAGACCGCCGGCCGCTGGTTCGGTTCAACGTATCGGTGGTGACGCAGAAGGGCGACCGCCGCGGCAACGGCACCCACGGCATGGGCGGGCGCATGGCCTACTCGGCATTCATTGGCGAGGACAACTGGCAAGCTGCAGCGCGCGAAGCGCTGCGCCAGAGTCTCGTGTCGCTGGAGGCGGAAGACGCACCAGCCGGTGAAATGGACGTGGTGCTGGGACCAGGCTGGCCCGGCATCCTGCTGCACGAGGCCATCGGGCACGGGCTTGAAGGCGACTTCAACCGCAAGCAAACCTCGGCATTCGCAGGCCTGATGGGCCAACGCATCGCGGCACCGGGCGTTACCGTGGTGGACGACGGCACGCTGCATGACCGGCGCGGTTCGCTGTCGATCGACGACGAGGGCACCCCCGCGCAATACACTCCCCTCATCGAGGATGGCATCCTGGTGGGGTACATGCAGGACCGGCTCAATGCCCGGCTGATGGGCGTGGCACCCACTGGCAACGGCCGGCGCCAGTCCTATGCCCACCACCCGATGCCGCGCATGACCAACACGGTCATGTTGAACGGCGACAAGCACCCGGACGAGATCATCGCCTCGGTGAAGAACGGGCTCTACGCCGTCTCGTTCGGCGGGGGTCAGGTAGACATCACCTCCGGCAAGTTCGTGTTTTCCTGCACGGAAGCCTACCGCATCGAGAACGGCAAGATCGGCGCGCCGGTCAAGGGCGCAACGCTGATCGGCAACGGACCGGACGCGCTCACCCGCATCTCCATGGTGGGCAACGACATGGCGCTCGACCCCGGCATCGGCACCTGTGGCAAGCAAGGCCAGGGCGTTCCGGTCGGTGTCGGCCAGCCGACGTTGAGGCTCGACCGGATTACGGTCGGCGGCACGGCGGCCTGACTTTTCACAAGCCCGGCGCACCATGGCCATCACCACCGTGATCTGCGATTTCGACGGCGTCATGTCCGGCTATGACGTGCCGCGCCGGCTCGACATTCTGGCCGGCATGAGCGGGCTCACGCGTGACGAAGTCTATGGCCGCGTGTGGCTGTCAGGTTTCGAGGATGATGCGGATTCCGGTCTCTACCCGGATCCGCTGGAGTATCTTTCAGGGTTTGGCGAGCGGCTCGGCGTGCGGCTGACCCGGACCCAGTGGATCGATGCGAGGCGGTCTGCCATGCAGCACTGGCCCGGCATGCACCGGCTGGTCGAAGGGCTCGGCTCTACAGTACGCATCGCGATGTTGAGCAACAACGGCCCCCTCACCCGCGATGCGTTTGCCGAGCTGGCTCCCGAGACGCTGAAACTGTTCGATCCCAACCTGTTCTTTTCCTACCAGTTCGGCACCAAGAAGCCGGACCCGGCCATCTTCCGCGCGGTGGCGCAACGGCTCGGCGTGGCACCCGGCGAATGCCTTTTCGTGGACGACAAGGCTCACAATGCGAAGGGGGCCCGCGAGGCCGGCATGAGAGGCATTCATTTCACCGGACAGGCCGGGTTCGAGGCAGCCCTCGCGAAGGCCGGCCTTCTGGACGGTGGCGCATGAGCACGGCAGTGCGGCCCCGGGTTGGCGCGCGCTTCGTCGAGGGCTCTACGATGCGCCACGTGGTGATCATGACGCTCACCAGCGCCGTCGGCCTGATGGCGATGTTCTTCGTGGACCTGGCCGACCTGTGGTTCCTGACGCTGCTGGATGACATCCAGATCACCGCGGCGATCGGCTTTGCCGGCACCATCGTGCTGGCCAACCTGTCCGTCGGACTCGGCGTGGCCATCGGCGGCGGCGCCCTCGTCTCGCAAGCACTCGGCAGGGGCAACGAGGACAGCGCCAGCGAGACCGCTTCGGCCGCGCTCGTACTGTCGATGGCAACGGGCGCGCTGATGGCGGTCACGGTAGGGTTGTTTGCCCGGCCCATGCTGACGCTGCTCGGCGCGACGGGTGAGGCGCTTGAGATCGCCCGGTCATACCTGCTCGTGTTGCTGCCGGGCTTCCTGCTGCTGACCGGCGCCATCATGCTCAGCTTCACGCTGCGCGCCATCGGCGATCCGCGCCGGGCGATGTACGTGACCCTGACAACTGCCTTTGCCAACGCCGTGCTCGACCCGATCTTCATCTTCGGCCTCGGTTTGGGCGTGGAAGGTGCGGCGCTGGCCACCGTCTGCGCCAATCTTGGTTCGTTCTCAGTCGGCTTCTACAGTCTGCAGAAGCATCACGGTTTCCTGGTCCGCCCAACGCTCGCCAGCATTCGCGCCAGCCTGAGGCCGATCTCGCGCATCGCGCTGCCGGCCATCGCTACCCAGCTTGCGACGCCGTTCTCAATCGCCTACCTGACTGCCGTCACGGCGAGGTTCGGTACAGATGCCGTTGCCGCCGTGGCCGTGGTCAACCGGCTGATCCCGGTTGCCTTCGGCATCATCTTCTCGCTGTCGGGCGCAGTCGGCCCGGTGATCGGCCAGAACTATGGCGCAGGCCGGTTCGACCGGGTGCGGCAGACGCTGCTCGACGGGTTCAAGTTCTCGACCGGCTACACGCTTGCCATTTCGGCCATCATGGCCCTGCTGGCGGGCCAATTGCCCGGCTGGTTCAGCGCAACGCCCGAGGCGGGCCACCTGATCACATTCTACTACACCTTCATCGGAATCACCTGGGCGTTCGCAGGCGTGCAGTTCGTTTCGCAGGCCGCCTTCAACAATCTTGACAAGGCGTCGTGGTCGATGTGGTTCAACTGGGGCAAGGTCACCATCGGCACCATCCCGCTGCTGCATCTCGGTGCTGCGCTGGCAGGTGCGGAAGGAACGCTGGTCGCCATGGGTGCGGCGAACGTGCTGTTCGGCCTGGCAGCAGGGGGCACCAGCCTGTGGCTGGTCAAGGCGCTGGAGGAGCGTTCGAGGGCCTACGGGGAAACTGCATGAGCAACGCGATGGAAAATACCGAACTCATCGACATCATTCTCAACTCGAACCAGGGCAGGACCGTGGGCGCGCTGGCGCTGGCCGGCGGCTATCCGGCAGACGCGGCGGAAAAGGCGCTGAGAACGCTGGTGCGCGACATCGGCCACCGCATGGCAATGAAGGCTCAAGACCCCGCCGAGCTGGAACTGGTGCTCGACGTAATCGAGGCTGGAGAACACGACGACTACCTGACCAATCCGGACGCGCTGCTGTCGCGCGAGGCGGCCCAGGAGGGAGAGGAAATCCTTGCGCACGTGTACGGCTCGCTGGACCGGGCCCGCACAGTGGCGCGGTCCCTGCGCCGCCCCCACGGCATCAACGAAGACAAGATGGAGCGGCTGATGTCGCTGGCAGCCACCTTGTGCGTGGCGGCCACGGTTGCCCGCGGCAGGCAGGGCTTCATGGCTGCGGACCTCGGCGGGGTGACCCAGACCTTCTGGACCGAGATGGTCAATGCCGTGATCAAGGGCATCACCTATGTTCCACCCAGGCGGCGGCGGCGGCGCAACCGGGCTACCGTGGCGAAGTCCTATGCCACGTCGGCCAAGCGCAAGCGACAGCGCCGCCGGTCCAGGCGAAAGACCAACCCGAGCCTGTCAGATGTGTTTGGCGAGTTGATCAAACGCGCGCTATAATTCCTGACTTAAGGACGTTGTAAAACCGGCCTCTTCCAGGGAGCAGAAGACGCATGAACATTGTCGAGATGATCGCCCGTTCGCACAACGGCCGCGGGCTTGAGGTGTTGGGGCAGCAGTTCGGACTGGACCGCCAGCAGACACTCGAAGCAATTGCCGAACTTGCGCCAATGGTCACGGCCGGCGTGCGGCAGAACACCCGCCAGGACGACGGGCTGGCCTCGCTTCTCGAAGCGCTCGGCGGCGGCCGGCATGAACGTTATCTCGAAGACGACGACGCGGTGCGCTACGACAATGTGCGCGAGGACGGAAACGCCATTCTCGGGCACCTGTTCGGCGACAAGCAGGTCAGCCGCGACGTGGCGATGCATGCGTCCGGCTCCACCGGAATCGGTGCGGCCATCCTGAAGAAGATGCTGCCGATCATCGCCTCGATGGTGCTTGGCGCCATCTTCAAGCAGATGACCGGCGGGGCTCAACAGCGTGCGCCCCAGCCCGCACCACAGCCCCAGGGCGGCGGCGGGCTGGACGATCTGTTGCGGGACATTCTCGGCGGCGGACAGGGCCAGCCGGCCCCTCGCCCGCAGCAGCGCGCTCCGCAGCCGCAGGGCGGTTCGCTGGACGACCTTTTGCGCGACATTCTGGGCGGGGGCATGGGCGCCCCTCGCCAGCAGCGCGGCGGTTATGACGAAGGTGCTGTGCGCCGCGGGCGCGAAACGCTGGACGACATCATCGCCGGCGACACCCGGACACGGTCCGGCAATGCCGCCGACGATCTTCTTGAGTCTGTCCGGCGCAGAACGGGTCAATAGCAGGCCTCAGATTTCGAACCGGTTGTGACGGCGGCGGCTGAAGGCCGCCGCTTCCAGTTCCAGGGCAGCATTGACGGCGAGCGGCAGCTGCGAAGCCCATGCCACCTCGTCGCGACGAACGCCGATATCGGCCAGCATGCGGTCATCCAGGTCCAGCATGTTGCGCACACTGCGCCGTGCGCGCCAGTTGCGATAGCGGTCGGCGAGCCTTTGGACCCAGGATTGCGCGCCGTCGCGGCGATAACGGGTCAGGGTAATATCGGTCATGGCACTTCTCTCCTGTTCGCGCGAAACACCGGTCTCGCGGGTTGCGGGCCACCCGGTTGTGGGTGGCGGGGTCAGTCCGTCCGTTGACGTGGGCTCAATATGCCGCTTGACTCATCATCAATCCAACGAATAGTATTTATGAAACTCATCAACGTTTGTGATGATTGGAAACGCCATGCTGCCCAACCTCGATGTCGACCTGCTCAAGACATTCGCCGTGCTGGCGGAGACAGGCAACTTCACCCGCACCGCGGAGGAAGTCGGCCGCACCCAGTCCGCCGTTTCCATGCAGGTGAAGCGGCTGGAAGACCTGGTCGGCAAGCCGCTGCTTACCCGCGAGGGCCGGTCCAATACGCTGACCGCCGACGGGCAGATGCTGCTGGACTATGCGCGGCGGATGATTCAGCTGAACGACGAGGCGATGACGGCTTTCACACGGCCTGAAGTGTCCGGTCACGTGCGCTTCGGCACCCCGGACGACTATGCCGACCGTATCCTGCCGGACGTGCTGGCGCGCTTCGCCCGCACCAATTGCAAGGTGCAGGTAG
>CAZYKZ010000127.1:4254-7258 GCA_964648175.1 uncultured Anderseniella sp. | reverse complement strand
CCGGCGAATATGACGACGGCCGCCTCGGCGAGATCTTCATCGACATGCACAAGGAAGGCGCTGCCTTCCGCGCGATGATGAACAACTTCGCCATCGCCGTGTCGCTGGGCCTGCAGTACGGCGTGCCGCTGGAGGAGTACGTGGAGGCCTTCACCTTCACCCGCTTCGAGCCGGCCGGCATGGTGCAGGGCAACGACGCCATCAAGAACGCCACGTCGATCCTCGACTACGTGTTCCGCGAGCTCGCCGTGTCCTACCTCTCGCGCAACGACCTCGCCCACGTCGAGCCGCAGGACCTGCGCTTCGACACCATCGGCAAGGGCGCGGACGAGGGCAAGACCGGCGCTGCCGCCCCCTGCCCGCCCGGCGGCCTGCCGGCGGCGGCGGTGGCCTCGTCCGGCTACACCCGCCAGAAGCTGTCGGACAACGTGTTCGTCATCGGCGGCGCGGCGGTGGCCTCAAGCCACGGCAACCCGGTGGCGGTCATGCAGCACCGCGCCGAGGCGAGCTTCGTGTCGGAAGGTTCAACCGCCCTGGCGGTCGGCTTTGCCGAGGAAACCCAGATGGCGATCCTCGACATCGATAGCGACGGCAAGGCCAAGACCGACGCCGAACGCCGCGTCGAGGCCCGCATGAAGGGCTACGAGGGCGAGAACTGCGGCGAATGCGGCAACTTCACCATGGTGCGCAACGGCACCTGCCTGAAGTGCGACACCTGTGGCAGCACGAGCGGATGTAGCTGACCCTACCGCAACGTCAAATTAAGTTGACAAATCCGAGCTCCCGTCGACACTGTCGGCGGGAGTTTTTGTTGTTGCTCTAGAAGGTCCCACCTTGAATTACAATTGCGGTGACAGCTACTGAGTTGTGATCCCGCACCCATCCCAATCCGGGAATTCTCCTTGACATTTCCCAATTCGGGAAATATCTCTTTCCCAAGTAACAGTGCCCCGAGAGCCCCTCCCCCATGAACATCATCGCAGTGCGCACCCTGCGTGAGTTCTGGCAGAAGCACCCGCAGGCCGAGCGGCCCTTGCGCGTTCTCTACAACCGGCTGATCGCCCATGACTGGGCCGGGCCGCAAGAGATCAAGCAGACGTTCGGAGCAACGGTGGATTTCGTCGGCGACAACCGGGTCATCTTCGATGTCGGCGGCAACAAGTACCGGGTGATCATCGCCTTCGCCTATCCGTACAGGCGCGGCATGATCAAGTTCGTCGGCACCCATGCCGAGTATGACAAGGTTGATGCAGAGAAGGTCTGAGGACATGGACATTCGCCCCATTCGCACCGAAGCAGACTATGACTGGGCATTGGCCGAGATTGCGCCCTACTTCGACAACGTGCCCAAGCCCGGCACGCCGGAAGCGGATCGCTTCGATGTGCTGGCTGACCTGATTGCAGCCTACGAAGCCAAGCATCATCCGATGGAACCGATGGAGCCTATCGACCTGATCGCGGCATACATGGAAGAACGCGGCCTGAAACAAGGCGACTTCGCCGAGGTCGTCGGCTCGCAGTCGCGCGCGTCGGAGTTCCTGAACCGCAAGCGGGCGCTCACCATCTCGGCAATCCACAAGATCAACACTGCCTGGAAGTTACCCGCGGAGGCTTTGATCCGTCCCTACCACCTAGACCGGAACAACCGGCAGCAATCGGCATAAGTGCCAATGTAACAAACACCCCTGCTCTCCCTCACTTGCAACTCGCCGCCCGATTGCGCATCGTCCGCACCGGATGACAACAGCAACGGTGCCAGCATGACCACCCCCGCCACCCACTACGATCTTGCCATTGCAGGCGCCGGCGCCGTCGGGCTGGCCACCGCCTTGTGGGCGCAAGGCTCCGGCCTTTCCGTGGCGTTGATGGACAAGGGCGAGCCGGGGTCGGGCGCGTCGTTCGGCAATGCCGGCACCATCGCCACCTATGCCTGCACGCCGGTCAACAGCCCGTCGGTGTTTTCCAGCATGCCCACCTTGCTGTTCAACCGCGACAGCCCGCTGCGCATCGACCCGGTGTATGGCGCGCGCCACCTGCCCTGGCTGCTCGCCTTCCTGCGCAATTGCACGCCTGCGCGCGTTGCCGCCATCACCGCCAGCCTGGCCGAGTTGCTGTCGCAGGCCGATGCCGGGCTGGACCCGCTGTTTGACCAGATCGAGACCGGCGACCTGATCGTCAGCAATGGCTGCCTGTACCTCTATGCCACCGCGCAGGACTTTGACGCAGCCGCCGGCGACATTGCCGCGCGCCGCGCCAATGGCGTGGCGTTCGACATTCTCGACGAAGCCGCCGTCAAGGCGCTGGAGCCCGCCATCGCCATGCCGGTGCACAAGGCGCTGTACTTCACCGGTGCGCGGCACATCGCGGATCCGGGCGAACTGATGCGCCGCCTGCACGCGCGTTTCGTGGCGAGGGGCGGCCATTGGGTGCAAGGAGAAGTGACGTCCTGCCAGCCCGAAAGCGACGGCGTCACGGTGTCCGTTGCCGGGCAAGAGGCGATCCGCTGTGACCGCTTCGTGGTGTCGGCGGGGGCGCATTCGCGCACCATTGCCGGCAGTGGAGCCGAGACCCTGCCGCTGGATACCGAGCGCGGCTATCACCTGATGTTCGCTGATCGCGCGGGCCTGCTGTCCCGCCCGGTGGGCTGGGCGAAGGCCGGGTTCTATGCCACCCCGATGACCAAAGGTCTGCGCATTGCCGGCACGGTGGAGATCGCCGGGTTGAACGCGCCGCCCATGCAAAGCCGGTTCGCCTACCTGCAGCGCATGGCCGAACAGATGCTGGGGCCGCTGGGCGAGCCTTCCTCGAACTGGCTTGGCTTCCGCCCGACCATGCCCGACGCCCTGCCCGTCATTGGCCCCTCGCCCGCCAGCGACCGGGTGCTGTTTGCCTTCGGGCACCAGCATGTCGGCCTCACCCTGTCGGGCATCACCGGCAAGATCATCGCAGACATTGCCAGCGGCCAGCGCACCAACCGCGACCTGTCAGCCTGGTCGCCAAACCG
>CAZYKZ010000127.1:3041-4154 GCA_964648175.1 uncultured Anderseniella sp. | reverse complement strand
AACCCCGCCGTCAGGCCGGTGGCGAAGTTGTCGAAGTCGCGGGCGGCCTTGCCGTGGGCGCCCTGGTAGAGGAAGCGGCGCATGGCGCGTTCGCTCTGCCACAGGCTCACCGTGTACCACATGCCGCCGATCGAGCGCGCGTCCGCCGACAGGCAGCCTTCCGCCGCCTTCGCCTGCCGGAGCGAGCGCGAGGCGTGCCAGGCAAAGCGCGGCCAGTGCCGCCAGTGGTTCAGCCTGAGGCCGGTGATCGAAACGTATCTGCTGCCCTCGTCCATGCGGGCCAGTCTAGCGGATTTCGCCGCCGGGGCTCACTGCTTTTGCAGCACCTTGCCCTTGGCCGTGTCGGCGTTCAGTGCGGCCGCGCCTGCCGGGTAGCCGTTCTTCGACAGGATGTAGGCGGTGATGGTCCAGTACTGGTCCGGCTGCAGCGAGCCGGGGTTCACCGCCGGCATCTTCGAGTGCTCGAAGCCGTACAGGTCGCTCAGCGGCTTGCCGCCCCAGTGCTGGTTGAACACGTCGCCCTTCAGCGCCGGGCCTGCCGCGCCGGTCAGGTCGGGCCGGTGGCACTCGGCGCAGTAGTTGTTGAACAGCTGGTGGCCTTGCGCCGCCTGATCGGCGGTATACCAGCCATCGGTGGCGGCGGCCTGGGCCGCGCCGCTGCCGAGCATCAGCACAAGGGGGAGCAAGAGGGAACGGGCTTTCATGGGTGGCCTCCTTTCGAGGCAGCTTGCGCGCCATCGCAGCGCGCCTGGCAGTGCGCTCCCCATACTTGCGCCTGCGGCCCCGCGCCGGCCAGTTAACGATTGGACATGCGGTAGCCGGCCTGCCGAAGTTCTGCCGTGCCCGCGTCACACAGATGTGACGGGATGCACATCATCACGGCGCATTCGTCGGGCAATCTGGGCACCATAAAACAAAGTTTGCGAGGAGCCGTCAGTCATGAACCAGATCCAGAGCCTGAGTTTCTCCGTCCGCCTGTTCGCCTTTGCCCTCGTCGTGGCGCTGGCCATCGGCGCACTCACCGCCGCCGCAACGGTGGTGTGAGGTTGGGGGCTCAATCTGCCCTGTTTCCCTCCCCCTTGCCCCCCTGTCATCCCCGGCCTTGTGCCGGGG
>CAZYKZ010000127.1:0-2941 GCA_964648175.1 uncultured Anderseniella sp. | reverse complement strand
CGCCGGTATCCGTGGGCGGGCAAGGCCAACAGGCTTCATGCGGGGTGAAGGGGCGGTCCGGAACGGGCCAGGCGAGCGGGCGTCACGGAAGTCCCGCAGGCCTTCGTCCGTTTCGCGGCCGGTTCTGCAGGTTCCTCCCCTGCCGGCTGCGGTCAAACGTTCTGCCGGTAGCGCGCCATCGAGCGCACGGGGCGTGCCCCCAAGCGAGGCGCCTGCGGCCGGACACACCGGCCTGCCCTCCCGCCAGACGACCGGCGGCGTTCAGGGGCAAGGCGGTCATGGCGGGCCCGGCAATGCGGGGCCGCCGTCCGGGCCGGAGACGGGAACCGGCCGGGCGGGCGTCCATCAGGGCACCCCGCGCAAATGCCGCCGTGCGGAGCCGGAGACGGCCGCATCACACATAAGGATCACGCGCGCCTTCGCCGGCTCCGCACTGTTCCCTTCGCACTTTCCGCCAGCTCGCCCCGGCACATTCGCCCGCGAGGCCGATGGCGCATGCCTCCCCTCCCCCGCCCCTTACGCCTGCAACAAGGAGCCATCGCATGGACCGCTTTCCCCTGACCCGCCCGGAAGACATTCCCGACCTGCCGCTGCAGCCGCCGGGCCAGGAGCCGCAGCTGCCGGAAGAGATGACCGGCGAGGTGCTGGTCATGCTGGCGCTGTTCGAGCAGTTGATGGCCGGCATCACGCAGCGCTGCCCGCACGTCGCGTGCAGGCGGCGTCAGGCATGTTCGGGCAAGAAGGACGTGTGCGCGATGGCCCCGCTCGACCCGCGCACGCGGGCGTGGCTCGCCGCGCGCGAGGCCAAGCCGCTGTTGCGCGAGTGTGCCGGCGGAAACTAGTTGATCCCCCTCTCCATTGGCACGCCAAGAGGCGCGGAGGAGCGAAGCTCCGACAGGGAACCGATAAAGAGAGCCGGCGGAAACTAGTTGATATAGGCCGTGGTCTTGGAGCCGCCGCAGCCGTGGCCGCCCTTGGCCTTGGACTGCTTCAGCGCCGTTTCCGGCGTAGTGGTGACCGTGGCGGCGGCGCTGGATTCAGCGGCGCCAGGTGCCGGCGTGATGGTCACCTTGTTCGGCGTGGCCGGCGCGGTGGCGGTGTCATTGGCCATCGCGGGCAGCGCCAGGGCGCCGAGGAGTACGGGAACGAGAAGAAGCTGCTTCATGTGACATGACCTCCGTTTGCCGTCATGGGCGCGATATTAACGCGGATTTGTGACAGAGGCGATTCACGATTTACGTGAAGTCAGCTGCCGATCCGGTCCGCTTCCGCGCGGGTGGGCACCTTGACCAGCGCCTCGCCCTCCAGCACCAGCGTGCCGTCCACTTCGCAGGTGCAGTGCAGCTTGACCCGGTGGCCGCGCTCGGAGAGTTCCGTCACCTCGACGCGGGCCGTGACCGTGTCGCCGATCCGGACCGGCGCCTTGAAGTTGAGGGTCTGCTGCATGTAGATCGCGCCGGGACCGGGCAGGCGCGTGCCGATGACGGCGGAGATCAGGCTCGCCGTGTAGAGCCCGTGGGCGATGCGGCCCTTGAACGGGGTGCGCGCGGCGAAGTGTTCGGACAGGTGGATCGGGTTGCGGTCGCCCGAGATCTCCGCAAAGCCGATCACGTCGGACGGCTTGACCTCCTTCGAGTAGGTCTCCGACTGGCCGAGGCTCAGATCCTCGAAATAGAGCGTCTGGGTGGTGGGCAGCATGGACGATCATGGCTCCGCGGTTTGTTCTGCGGTGCAACAGTAACGGAAGGAGACGTCAAGTCCATTGGCCAGAAGTCCGAAAGGCTGGCTCCAGAAACAAGAAACCCCGGAGCGCTTGAGCCCCCTCATGCGCTCCGGGGTTCAGGGACCCCCCAAGGCTCCCCTGCATGTTCAGTTTGCGTGAACCGTCTAGCGGCGCACGATGACCTTGGCGCCAACCTTGGCGCGGTTGTACAGGTCGATGATGTCGGTGTTGGTCAGCCGGATGCAGCCCGAGGACACCGCGCCGCCGATCGAGGCCGGGTTGTTGGTGCCGTGCAGGCGGTACAGCGTGCCGGAAATGTACAGGGCGCGGGCGCCGAGCGGGTTGTTGGGGCCGCCTTCCATGCGCGCGGGCAGGATGACGCCCTTCTTCTTCTCGCGCTCGATCATGGCAGCCGGCGGCGTCCAGGTGGGCCATTCCGCCTTGCGGCCGATGCGCGAGGTGCCGGACCACTGGAAGCCGTCGCGGCCAACGCCGACGCGGTACTTGTAGGCCTTGCCGCCGCCCTGCACGAGGTACAGGTTGCGCTCGGAGGTGTCGACGATGATGGTGCCGGGTGCGTGGCCTTCAGAGAAGGAAACCAGCTGGCGTGTGCTCGGGCCGTAGTTGCCGCCGCCCGAACGGGAGGTGATCGATCCGCCGGAGCGGTTGGAGTTGCCGTTGTTGATGCCGCCGAACAGGCACTCAAGGAAGTTGCCGCACTGCTGGCCGGCGCGCGATGCCGCCTGGGATGCGGTGGCCATGCCTGCGATGGCAACGGTTGACGCGAATGCAAATGCAATGACTGGTTTCGTGACGCGCCGCATGGAGCCTCCTTCAAGCGATTCCCAAATGTCCCCTGACCCCCGGGTCGGCATTGACCATAGCCCTCCAGCGGTGAGGTTCAAGAACTGATCGTGCTCCCACGGCACAATTTCGGGAAGTGTTGCAAATCGGCAACGGTTGGCGGAAGGCGCCGTCAGGCCTTGTCGCGGGCCTGACGGTTGGCGGTTTCGACGATCTCGCCGATGAAGCGCGGCAACGCGAAGGCTGCCTTGTGCACCTCAGGCGTGTAGTAGCGGCAATCGCGCAATCCGGCCGCATCGTAACGCTGCTTCAGCGTGTCCAGGCTGACTTCGCGCAGAGCCTTGTTGTCCGTGCCCCAGCCCAGCGCCATGAAGCCGCCCGAGTAGGTCGGGACGACGGTCACGTAGCAGCCGG
>CAZYKZ010000126.1:0-7323 GCA_964648175.1 uncultured Anderseniella sp. | reverse complement strand
GTTGAATCTGGCTCACCGTGCGTTCGACATTCTGGCTCTAGCAGGCTGAGTGCGGCGCTTGCTAGGTTGCGCGCATATCCGCAATGCTTTCCAGGGGCGCTTTCATGTCCAAATCCCTTCCTTCCCGCGCAGATGTCGTCATCGTTGGCGGCGGCGTCATCGGCTGTTCGCTGGCCTACCACCTGACCAAGATCGGCATCACCGACGTGGTGCTGCTCGAGCGCAAGCAGCTCACCTCCGGCACGACGTGGCATGCGGCAGGCCTGGTCGGACAGCTGCGCGCAAACCGCAACATGACCGAGCTTGCCAAGTACACGTCAGAGCTCATGCGCGGCCTTGAAGAGGAAACCGGACAGGCCACCGGCTTCAAGCAGAACGGCTCCGTCTCCGTTGCGCTGACCGAGGCGCGGCTAGAGGAATTCCTGCGCGGCGCCTCGATGGCCAAGAGCTTCGGCCTGCAGGTGGACGTGATCACGCCGGGCGAGATCAAGGAGCGCCTGCCCCACATCAACCTCGATGGCGTGGTCGGCGGCATCTTTCTGCCCGGAGACGGCCAGGTGAACCCGATCGACGTGACGCAGGCGTATGCCGCCGGCGCTCGGTCTCGCGGCGCGCGGATATTCGAGAACACCAAGGTGACGCGTCTGCTCAAGGAAGGCGACCGCGTCACCGGCGTCGAGACCGAAACCGGCACGATCATGGCCGACAAGACGGTGATCTGCGGCGGCATGTGGTCCCGCGACCTGGGCCAGCAGGTGGGCGTGCAGATTCCGCTGCACGCGGCTGAGCACTTCTACATCGTCACCGAGCCGGTCGACGGCCTGCCCTCCAACATGCCCGTCACCCGCATCCCGGACGAGTGGGCCTACTACAAGGAAGATGCCGGCAAGCTGATGCTGGGCGCCTTCGAGCCGGTCGCCAAGCCGTGGGGCATGAACGGCCAGCTCACCGAGGACCACTCGTTCGAAACGCTGCCCGAGGACTACGACCACTTCGAGCCGGTGCTGGAGAAGGCCGTGAACCGCGTGCCGCTGCTGGAGACCGCCGGCATCGCGCTGTTCTTCAACGGGCCTGAAAGCTTCACCCCCGACGACCGCTACCACCTCGGCGAGGCGCCCTTCGTCAAGGACCTCTACATGGCCTGCGGCTTCAACTCCATCGGCATCCAGTCGTCGGGCGGCGCGGGCAAGGTGCTGGCCGACTGGATAAAGAACGGCTATCCGCCGATGGACGTGGTCAATGTCGATATCCGCCGCGTGCACCCGTTCCAGTCGAACCGCAAATACCTGCACGACCGCACCACCGAGTCACTCGGCCTGCTCTATGCGATGCACTGGCCCTATCACCAGGTCGAGACAGCGCGCGGGGTGCGCAAGTCGCCGTTCCATGACCGGCTGGCCGCGCGCCATGCCTGCTTTGGCGAGGTGAACGGCTGGGAGCGTCCCAACTTCTTCGCGCCCTCTGCTGACAAGGCGAAGTACGAGTATTCCTACCACCGGCAGAACTGGTTCCCCTATGCGCAGGCAGAAGCCGAAGCCGTGCGCGACCGTGTGGCCCTGTTCGACCAGTCGAGCTTTGCCAAGTACATGGTGCAGGGCCGCGATGCGCTGGCCGTGCTGAACCAGGTCTCGGTGGCGGATTGCGACGTGGAACCCGGCAAGATGGTCTACACCCAGTGGTGCAACGAGCGCGGCGGCATCGAGGCCGACCTGACCGTCACCCGGCTGGGCGAGACCGAGTTCCTGGTCGTCACTGGCTCCGCCCCGCAGATCCGCGACCACGACTGGCTCAAGCGTCATATCGGCGATCGCTTCTGTACCGTGACGGACGTCACCTCCGGCATGCCCATGCTGTCGCTGATGGGCCCCAACTCCCGGGCGCTGATGGAAAAGCTCACCGGCGAGGACATGTCAAACGAGGCTCACCCCTTCGCCACCTCGCGCGAGCTGGAAATCGGCTATGCGCGGGTGCGCGCCAGCCGCATCACTTATGTGGGCGAACTGGGCTGGGAGCTCTACATGCCCACCGAGTTCGCGCTGCACGTCTACGACACCATCATTGCCGCCGGTGACGAATTCGGCCTTGCCCATGCCGGCATGCACACCATGAACAACTGCCGCACCGAGAAGGCCTACCGCCACTTCGGCCACGACATCGCCGACGAGGACACGCCCATCGAGGCGGGGCTCGGCTTCACCATCGCCTGGGACAAGAAGGGCGGCTTCATCGGCCGCGATGCGCTGCTGAAGCAGAAAGCGGAACCCAGGCGCACCAAGCGCATGGTCACGCTGGCGCTCCAGGACACCTCAGACACCGCGCCGATGATGTACCACGAGGAACCTGTCTACCGTGATGGCGTCATCGTCGGCGCCACCACGTCCGGCGCCTGGGGCCACCGCATCGGCAAGTCCATCGGCATGGGCTACATGAAGTGTGAAGACGGCGTCACAAAGGACTGGATTGATTCCGGAAACTGGGAAGTCGAGATCGCCTGGAAGCGCTATCCCATCGACGTCCAGCTGGCGCCCTTCTATGACCCGAAAAACGAAAAGATCAGGTGCTGACGGCCGCCGCGCTCATGCTTTGATCCCGATCAACGCGGCCTATGTGACCCTTGGCTAGGGTTTGTCTCGACGCAACAAGCACGAGGCAAGCCGACACCATGAATCACCGCCACCGCAAGGTCCTGCACCAGCTTTTCGCCCACCCGGTCAACCCGAACATCCATTTCCGCGACATCGAAACCGTGTTCGCTGAACTGGGAGCCGAAACCGGCAGTTCCGGCAATGGCAAGCTGCATGTGACGCTCAAGGGCCACACCGCGAACTTCCAGAATCCGGGCAAGTCCATGCCCAAGGAAGAAGTCATCCAGATCCGCAAGTTCATCGAGACCTGCGGCATCGATCCCGAACGCGACTACCCCCTCTGATTTTTCCTCCCGACTCCTCCAACTGAAAAGCCCCGGCGCCAAATGGAACCGGGGCTTCTTTCTGCGTGGGTATGTCAGCTCAGTAGCTGTACGGGCTGATGCACCGGTGCCACTTGCCGTCGTAGCCCTTGTAGGCGTCCAGGTCTTCCCGGTACGAGCGGTAGCGGTTGTGGCACCACTCGACGTGCAGTTCCCAGTCGCTCACGCCATCGCCATAGTAGTACGGCTCATAGTAGTCATAGCTGTAGAGCCAGAACGGCAGCGCGTACCAGTACCCGTTGTAATAGTGGGTAAAGCCGGGGCGGCGCTTCTTGTACCGCTTGCCGTGATGGCGGTTGTTGTACCGGAAGGTATGACGCTTCTTCGACGTTACGCGCCGGTCGTCAATCCTCACCCTAGGCTGCAGGTCGGTAATGACCGGCGAGGTATGGATACGCCGGCTCTCGCTGCGGCGGATCCGGCGCTCGGCCCGGTTCACCCGCGGTTCAACCTGCATCGACGGGCCGTCATAGCGCCTGATGCGCCGCTCTATACGGCGTTCAAGGCGAGGTCCGGAGCCTTCGCTGCTGCGCATGCGGCGGCTTTCTCCACCGCCGTGCCGGTATTGTTGCTGGGTTTGATACTGCCAGCGCTTGGTCCCATGCTGCTGCGCCTGGGCGCCTGAGACAGGCAGCGTCAGGGCAAAAGCCGCCATCGCCGCCGCTATGGCAGCCTTGTAGAGTTTCCCCGGTATCATTGAAGGGCTCCTTGAAAGTTGGTCCGTTGCCCGTCTCTCGCACCAGCATTGCTGCTGTCCGGATCACATATAGGAAGCCTGGAGGTTCAGTACCATGATCGAAATCAAACATTCTGATGTGACGATATCAGTCGCGCCCGCTCCTCGAATGCGGTCATGATCTTGCGCACCGCCACCTCGAAGGCTGCGCCCATCGCCATCTGAAGCAACCTCGACGACATTTCGTACTCGAGGTGAAAATCTATGTCACATCCGCCACGGGCAGGCGTAAACAGCCAGCGGTTGTCGATGTGCTTCACCGGCCCTTCGTTCGACGTTGCGCGAACCGTCAGCCGGTCTGGATCAGCGGTAACGCTGGATACGAACGTCTCCTTCAGGCCCAGCTTTGGATACGCAATGTCGAGACTGGCGCGAAAGTGCCGCCTGCCCTGCTCGTCCGTGCGTTCGTCCCAGACGTTCGCTCCGGTACACAATGGCAGGAACTCGCCATATCGCGCCACGTCCGACACGATGGAAAACAGCAGTTCCGGCTCAAACGCCACACGCCTCGTGGTCTGGTAGATCGCCACCGGGATTCCAGCCGCCGCTCAGGCGCCCTTGCGGGCAAGTTTCGCCTCGCGCGCCGCGCGCAGGCGGGCGAAGTCGTCACCTGCATGGTGAGAGGAGCGCGTCAGCGGGCTTGCCGACACCATCAGGAAGCCCTTGGCGTAGGCGCTCGTTTCCAGCGCCTTGAATTCCTCAGGCGTCCAGAACCGGTCAATGGCGGCATGCTTGGCCGTCGGCTGCAGGTACTGGCCGATGGTCATGAAGTCGATATTGGCCGAGCGCATGTCGTCCATCACCTGCAGAATGTCCTCACGCGTCTCGCCCAGGCCCACCATGATGCCTGACTTGGTGAACATGGCCGGGTCAAGTTCCTTCACCCGCTGCAGCAGCCGCAACGAGTGGAAATAACGGGCACCGGGCCGGATGCGCGGATACAGGTGCGGCACAGTCTCGAGATTGTGGTTGAAGACGTCAGGACGCGCTTCCACCACCACCTCAAGCGCGCCCTCCTTGCGCAGGAAATCCGGCGTCAGAACCTCGATCGTTGTGTCAGGCGCAGCGGCGCGGATGGCGTGGATGACGCGGGCGAAATGCTCCGCACCGCCGTCGTCGAGATCGTCTCGGTCCACCGACGTAATCACCGCATGGGTCAGGCCCATCTTCGCCACCGCGTCAGCAACGCGGTTCGGCTCGTCCGCATCCAGTGCGTCGGGCAATCCCGTGCGCACATTGCAGAAGGCGCAGGCGCGGGTGCAGATCTCGCCCATGATCATGAAGGTGGCGTGCTTCTTCTCCCAGCACTCGCCAATATTGGGACAGCCCGCCTCCTCGCACACCGTCACCAGCTTGTGGTCGCGCACCAGCTTGCGGGTCTCCTGGTATTTCAGGGAAACCGGCGCCTTGACGCGCAGCCAGTCCGGCTTCTTCCGCTGCACCGGGTTGTCAGGCTTGTGCGCCTTTTCCGGATGCCTCGGTTGAGCCTTCTGGCCAGTGACGGTGTCGAGAATTGTGGTCAATTCAGTGACCCTTGATTGCCCTGTAAGCGAAGATCAACACGCAGGCGCCGAACACGGCCACGATCAGCTGACCGATCAGACCGCCCAGGCCAATGCCAAGCAGGCCGAGCAGAAAGTTGCCGACGACAGCACCAACGATGCCAAGCACGATATTCATGAGAAGCCCGGTGTCGAACTTCATCACCTTTTCGGCGATCCACCCGGCGAGACCGCCGAGAATGATCGTCATGATCCAGCCAAATCCTTCCATCTTGCCCTCCTGTCAGGCTTGCCGCCCGTTTCCAGTGAAAGCGGACCCGTTTTCAGGCCCGCCGCCCGCGCAGCATACGATAAACCGTGATCAGCAGAACAGCCCCGACGACCGAGACGATGAGATTGCCCCAGAACCAGCCCTGGAAGATCTCGCCCAGCTGCAAGCCCACGGCATTGGCCAGCCAGCCGCCCACGAACGAGCCAAGGATGCCCATCACGATGTTGGTGAGCAGGCCATGGTCAGATCCGGTCAGCCTTTCCGCAATCCACCCGGCAATCGCGCCGATGAACAGCGTGCCGAAAATGCCTACGCCGCCGCCAAGGCCCATGATGTCTGCAACGTCCATGAAAATCCCTCCAGTGCTTCAGTGCTGCCGCAAAGGAATTGCGGCCGGTTCACATATGGATAACCCGGCCATACGCATCAAGCACGGATTCGTGCATCATTTCCGACAGGGTCGGATGCGGGAACACCGTGTGCATCAGGTCTTCTTCCGTGGTCTCCAGCCCCATGGCGATAACGAAGCCCTGTATCAGTTCGGTGACTTCGGCGCCGACCATGTGAGCGCCCAGCAACTGCCCGGTCTTCTTGTCAAAGATGGTCTTGATGAGCCCCTGATCCTCGCCCAGCGCGATGGCCTTGCCGTTGGCCAGGAACGGGAACTTGCCGATCTTCACCTCTATGCCCTTTTCCTTTGCCGCGCGCTCGGTCAGGCCCACTGAAGCCACCTGGGGGTGGCAGTAGGTGCAGCCCGGAATCTGCTCCTTCTTCATGGGGTGGACGTTCTTCACCCCGGCGATCTTCTCGACGCAGATGACGCCCTCGTGCTCGGCCTTGTGCGCCAGCATGGGTGGGCCTGCCACGTCGCCGATGGCGTAGATGCCGTCGACATTGGTTCGGCCATAGCCGTCGATCACTACGCAGCCGCGGTCCGTCTTCACGCCCAGCGCCTCGAGCCCGATATTCTCGATGTTGCCAACCACGCCCACCGCCGAGATTACGCGGTCGACCTTCAGTTCGGTCTTCTTGCCGTCCTTGGTCTCGATGGTGGCGGTGACGTCGTTCGAGCCCTTCTTCAGCCCGGCCACCTTGGCCCCGGTCATGATCTTCAGGCCCTGCTTCTCAAGCTGCTTGCGGGCGATGCCGGCGATCTCGGTATCCTCGACCGGCATGATCTGGTCCATGATCTCGACCACTGTAACATCCACGCCCATCGCATTGTAGAAGCTGGCGAACTCGATCCCGATTGCGCCCGAGCCGACGACCAGCAGCGACTTCGGCATTTCCGGCGGCACCATGGCCTCGAAATAGGTCCACACCAGCTTGCCGTCAGGCTCGATACCGGGCAGCACGCGCGGACGCGCGCCGGTTGCCACGATGATGTGCTTGGCCTTGTAGGTGCCCTCGCCGGCAGCGTCCTTGGGTGCGGGGGGCTGCGGTTCCATCGCCTTCTTCGACGATTTCGACACCACGACCTCGCCGGGCTTGGATATCTTCGCCTCGCCCCAGATCACCTGCACCTTGTTCTTTTTCAGCAGGTGCGCCACACCGCCATTCAATCGGCCAGAGACACCGCGCGAACGCTTGACCACGGCGGCCGCGTCAAAGCCGATCTTCTCGGCGGACAAGCCATAGTCCTTGGCATGGTTCATGTAGTGGTAAATCTCTGCCGAGCGCAGCAGCGCCTTGGTCGGGATGCAACCCCAGTTGAGGCAGATTCCGCCCAGATGCTCGCGCTCGACAATCGCCGTCTTGAGGCCAAGCTGTGCGGCGCGGATCGCGGTCACATAGCCGCCGGGCCCGGAGCCGATGATGATCACGTCGAAATTTGTATCTGCCATGG
>CAZYKZ010000125.1:0-7356 GCA_964648175.1 uncultured Anderseniella sp. | reverse complement strand
TAAAGCCAGTTCCAGGTGGGGCTCTTGAGCAGCTTCATCCAGCCCACCGGCATGTGGATGAGCGGGTTCCAGTCGGGCGGGCCTGCCTCGAGCAGGCAGACACGGGTTGCCGGATTGGCCGACAGCCGGTTGGCCAGCACGCACCCGGCCGAGCCTGCGCCCACAATGATGTAGTCAAACTGGTCGCTCACGGCCGACGCTGCCCCCGCCTCAAATCAGGTGTCTCTTCAAGCGCAAGCTTAGCGAGCGGTCTGCCCGGTTTGCAACGGCGGCAACACTGGCCAACGCACTTCTGTACACAAGTGTCTAGACAAGCCAGCAACGGGAGTATTTACTGCTCGCAAAACGGTCTGCGCAGGGAGGATCAAGCCATGAAATCCGAATATCGCGTTGTGGTCATTGGCGGTGGCGTGGTGGGCGCGTCGGTGCTGTATCACCTTGCCAAGTTCGGCTGGTCCGACGTGTGCCTGATCGAGCGTTCGATCCTGACGGCGGGATCATCCTGGCATGCGGCCGGCGGCTTTCATGCGCTCAACGCCGACCCGAACATCGCCTCGCTGCAGGCCTATACCATCGACCTGCTGAGCGAGATCGAGAAGGAAAGCGGCCAGTCCGTCGGCATGCACATGACCGGCGGCATGACGCTGGCCGGCACGCCTGACCGATGGGAATGGCTGCAGTCGGCCTACCGCATCTTCCAGTCCATCGGTATCGAGGACGTACGGCTGATCACGCCGGAAGAAGCCGGCGAGCTGTGCCCCGTCATGTCCACCCACGGCATCATCGGCGGCATGTGGGCCGACCGGGAAGGCTACATAGACACCACCGGTACGGTGCATGCCTACGCGGGTGCTGCAAAGAAGCGTGGCGCCACGGTGATCGAGAACAACCGGGTGCTGGAACTGCACCAGCTCAAGGACGGCTGGCAGGTGGTGACCGAGAAGGGCACCATCAAGTGCGAGCACGTGGTCAACGCGGCGGGCCTGTGGGCCAAGCAGGTGGGCCGCATGGCCGGCATCGAGCTGCCCGTCTCGCCACTCAACCACCATTACCTGATCACTGAATCCATCCCCGAGATCGAGGCGCTCGACAAGGAAGTGCCGCTGGTGGTGGACCTCGAAGGCTTCACCTACATGCGCCAGGACCAGAAGGGCATGCTGCTGGGCATCTACGAGATCAACCACGAGCACTGGATGATGGACGGCGCGCCGTGGGACTACGGCATGCAGCTGCAGCAGGAAGACCCGGACCGCATCGAGCACGAACTGACGCTGGGCTTCGAGCGCTACCCTGTCTTGCAGAAGGCCGGCATCAAGACCTGGGTCAACGGCGCCTTCACCTTCTCGCCGGACGGCAACCCGCTGGTGGGGCCGGTGCGCGGCAAGCCGGGCTACTGGTGCGCCTGCGCGGTGATGGCGGGCTTTCTGCAGGGCGGCGGCGTCGGCAAGTCGCTGGCGGAATGGATCATCCACGGCGAGCCGGAGGCCGACGTCTACGGTATGGACGTGGCGCGCTATGGCCCGTTCGCCGAGAACAAGCAGTACATCAAGCAGACCACCGGCCAGTTCTATACGCGCCGCTTCGTGATGACCTATCCGAACGAGCAATTGCCGGCCGGCCGGCCGCTGAAGATGGCGCCTGCCCATTCGGAGATGACCCAGGCCGGATGCCGCTGGGGCGCCAGCTGGGGGCTGGAAGTACCGCTCTATTTCGCGCCGGAAGGCTTCACGGAGAAACCGTCGCTGAAGCGGTCCAACGCTCATCCCATCGTGGCCGAAGAATGCAAGGCCGTGCGCGAGGGCGTCGGCCTGCTCGACATTTCCGGCTTCTCGCGCTTCGAGGTGACAGGACCGAACGCCGAAGGCTGGCTCAACCGGGTGATGGCGTCGAAGCTGCCGGGGCCGGGTCGTGCGCGCCTTGCGCCGATGCTGTCGCCGGAGGGCAAGCTCAAGGGCGACCTCACCGTGTTCAACTGGGGCGATGGCAGCTGGTGGATCATGGGCAGCTACTACCTGCGCGAATGGCACATGCGCTGGTTTGCGGACCACATGGAAGACGGCGTCACGGTGCGCGACATTGCCGATCACACCGTCGGCTTCTCGCTTGCGGGGCCGAAATCGCGCGAGGTGATCGAGCGGCTCACGGACGGTCCCATCGGCGCGTTGCCGTTCATGGGCTGCGGTACGTTCGACATCGGACTCGTGCGGGCGAAGGTCGGGCGGCTGTCGGTAGCGGGCGAGCTTGGCTACGAGATCCATTGCGATGCCATGGAGCACATTGCGCTGCGCCGGGCGCTGCTGGTGGCGGGCGCTGAAAGCGGCATCCGGGAATATGGCTTCAACGCGCTGCTGTCACTTCGGCTGGAGAAGAGCTTCGGCATCTGGTCGCGCGAGTTCACGCAAGGCTATACGCCGGGCATGACCGGCATGGACCGCTGGATCGACTGGCAGAAGCCGGACTTCATCGGCCGTGAAGCCGCCGTGAAGGAACGCGACGGCGGCGGACCGGCGCAGGTTCTGGTGACGCTGCAGGTCGACGCCGATGACGCCGACGCCAGCGGCTTCGAGCCGGTCTGGCAGGACGGCAAGCGCGTCGGCTTCGTCACCTCGGGCGGCTACGGCCACACGCTGGGCAAGTCGCTGGCCATGGCGATGGTGGACCGGGATTGCGCAAGCGAAGGCACGGCGCTGACCACCCACATCGTTGGCGTCGAGCGGGCGGCAAAGGTCATCGCGCCGTCGCCGTACGACCCGGAAGGAAAGGCCATGCGCGGATGACCGCAACCAGGTCACGGCGGCGCGGCGGCGAGGGTTCCGCCAATGCCTCCAACCGCTCGGCGCGGCAGGTGGACTATCGCAACCTGACCAGCCCCATGCCGCTGATGAACGCCTTCTCCGAAGACCGCGCCGAGGCGATTCACGAAGCCTCGCTCAGGGTGCTGGAGGAGCTGGGCATCAAGGTGCTGCTGCCCGAAGCGCGCCAGCTGTTCGAGGCAGCAGGCGCGCGGGTCGATGAGTCCACCGAGATGGTCTGGATCGGGCGGGAGATTGTCGAAGCCGCCATCGCCACCGCGCCGCGCTCAGTCACTGTTCATGGCGGCGTACGCGAGCGCGATGTGGAACTGGCGCTGGGCAAGCTGGTGTTCCAGTCGGGTGCAGGGGCGCCGCACGCCACAGACCTTGTTCGCGGGCGCAGGCCAGGCACGGCGCGGGACTTCCGCGAGCTGGTGCGGCTGACGCAGGCCTTCGACGTGCTGCAGATGATCCCGCCGATCATGGAGCCGCAGGACATCGGACTGGCCTTCCGCCACTACGAAACGATGCAGGCGCAACTGACCTTGAGCGACAAGGTGCCGTTCATTTTCTCGCGCGGCACGCCGCAGGTGGAAGACAGCTTCGAAATGCTGCGTCTGTTCCGCGGGATTCCGGAAAGTTCGTTCCGCGACTCCGCGCATTGCTTCACGATTATCAACACCAACTCACCGCGCCAGATCGACATTCCGATGGCGCAGGGGCTGATCGACTTTGCCCGGGCTGGACAGATGTCCATCGTCACGCCGTTCTGCCTGATGGGGGCCATGGCGCCGGTGACCGTTGCCGGGGCGCTGACCCTGTCGCACGCCGAGGCGCTGGCGGCCATCACCCTGACGCAGCTTGCCCGGCCGGGTGCGCCGGTGTGCTACGGCACGTTCACCTCAAACGTGGACATGAAGTCGGGCGCACCGGCCTATGGCACGCCTGAGCACTTCAAGGCGAGCCTTGGTGCGGGCCAGCTTGCCCGCATGCTCGGCCTGCCCTGGCGTTGCGCCACGGGCAGTGCGGCCAACATCAACGACGTGCAGGCAGCCGGTGAAACCCAGTTCGGCCTGTGGGGGTCGCTGCTGGCGGGCGCGACCATCATCATCCACGCGGCCGGCTGGCTGGAGGGCGGGCTGACGGTATCGTACGAGAAGTTCATCACCGACATCGAGGTGCTGCAGATGGTGGCGGAGCTGTGCACCGAAACACCCGCACAGGAAGCCGAGATCGCGTTCGAGGCCTTGCGCGAGGTTGATCCCGGCGGGCACTTTTTCGGCTGCACGCACACCATGGAGCGCTATCAGACAGCCTTCTACGAGCCGATGATCGCCGACTGGTCGAACTTCGGCACATGGAGCGAGCGCGGCGGCATTGACGCCAGCAGGCGGGCCACGGCCAAATGGCAGTCCCTGCTGGAAACTTCGGCCGGGCCGGACATCGACGCGGACCGTGTCGAGGCGCTCAACGCGTTCATTGCCCGGCGCACGGAAGAAGGCGGCGCGCCGCCGGTGAGTTGAGGGAAGAGGGAGGCAGCATGAGCCAGGACAACATCACGCCCTTGCGGCGGCCGGACGATGCCGGGCGCGAACCGCTTTCCGGCAACACCAAGGTGACCCGGCAGGACTGGCTGAACGTCGCCATGGACGTGCTGGTGAGCGACGGCGTCGAGCAGGTGAAGGTGCTGACGCTGGGCGACCGGCTGAACGTCTCGCGCTCGAGCTTCTACTGGTACTTCAAGTCGCGCCAGGACCTGCTCGACGCGCTGCTCGACCACTGGCAGCAGACCAACACCGCGGCGCTTGTGCGCCAGGCGCAGGCGCCTGCAGACAGCATCACGGCGGCAGTGTGCAATGTGTTCCGCTGCTTCGTCGACGACCAGCTGTTCAACACGCGGCTCGACTTTGCGGTGCGCGAATGGGCTCGCCGTTCGGGGCCGGTGCGGCGGGTGCTGGACATTTCCGACGAGAAGCGGCTGAAGGCGCTGACTGCGATGTTCGCCCGCTACGGCTACGAGCCCGAGGAGGCGGCGACCCGGGCGCGCGTCCTCTACTACATGCAGATCGGGTACAACCTTGCCGAACTGAACGAACCGCTGGAGGACCGTCTGAAACTGGTGCCAGCCTATCTGCTGGTGTTCACCGGACGCGAACCGGCCGGAGCGGAAGTGGAAGAACTGGCTGCCTATTCACTGGCGCACAGCAGGAAGGACAATGACCATGAGTGACACGTTCGACGCCATCATCATCGGCACCGGGGTCATCGGCTCGGCGATCGCGTTCGAGATGGCAAAGGCCGGGCGCAAGACGCTGTCGATCGACCGCAACACGCAAGCCGGCCATGGCTCCACGGCGGGTTCGTGCGCCATCATCCGCATGCACTATTCCACCTTCGACGGCACCGCGTTTGCCTGGGAAGGCTATCACTACTGGCGCGACTGGGCAGACTATCTGGGCCTGCCTGCCGGAACCGATCTGGCGAAGTTCCGCGAGGTTGGTTGCCTGGTCATGAAGACGGATGCCAACGGGCACCTGGTCAAGCACATGGAAAATTCTGCTGCCCTGAACTGCCCGTTCGAGGAATGGGACGCAGCGAAGATCACCAGCAAGCTGCCGGTCTATTCGCTCGACAGTTATGCCCCTGCCCGCCGGATGGACGATCCCGACTTCGGCAAGCCCAATGGCGGCCATCTCAAGGGCGCAGTGTTCTGGCCCAATGCCGGCTATGTCACGGACCCGGCGCTGTCGGCGCAGAACCTGGCGGATGCAGCGCGGCTGCACGGCGCGCAATTCCGCATGGGAGCAGAGGTCGTCGAGATCCTGCAATCGGGCGGCAAGGTGAAGGGCGTGAAGCTTGCCGGCGGCGAAGAAATCCACGCGCCGGTGGTGATCAACGTGGCCGGTCCCGGTTCGGCCATCATCAATGGCATGGCGGGCGTCCTCGACGACATGACCATCCAGACCCGGCCGCTGCGGCAGGAGGTGGTGCACGTGCCGGCGCCGGAAGGCTTCGACTTCGAACACAACGGCACCATCGTGTCGGACAGCGACATCGCCTGCTACTGCCGGCCCGAGCACGGCAACCACATTCTGATCGGCAGCGAGGATCCGGAGTGCGACACGCACCAGTGGGCGGACGACGACAAGACCTACGACCGCAACTTCACCGACCAGTGGACGACGCAGGCGATGCGCTATGCCCAGCGGGTGCCAAGCCTCGGCATCCCGTCGAAGACGCGCGGCGTGGTGGACCTGTACGACGCCTCGACCGACTGGATCCCGATCTACGACAAGTCGTCGCTCGGCGGCTTCTACATGGCCTGCGGCACCAGCGGCAACCAGTACAAGAACGCGCCCATCGCGGGCAAGATGATGGCCGCACTGGTTGAGTATTGCGAGGCCGGCAACGACCACGACGCCAGTCCGTTCAGGTTCCGGCTGCCCTACATCCAGCGCGACATCGACGTAGGCTTCTACTCCCGCAAGCGGCCGATCAACCAGGAATCGAGCTTCTCGGTTCTGGGCTGATCTCAGCTTCCGGGCGTCAGCCTGAGCAGGCGTCCGCCTGAGCCGTCCTCCAGCACCCACAGCGCCCCGTCCGGGCCCTGCTCGGTTTCACGCACCCGCTCGCCCCACTCGTAGCGGGCGGCTTCCTTCGCCTGCGCGCCGTCGATATCCACCCGCACCAGCGCCTGCGAGGACAGGCCGCCGATCAGCGCGTCGCCTTTCCAGTCCGGGAACATGTCGCCGGAATAGATGGTCAGGCCGGCAGGCGAAATGGCCGGCACCCACCAGGCCTTCGGGTGGGCGAATTCCGGCCGTGTATCGTGATCTGGAATGGTGGCGCCGGAGTAATGGTCGCCATAGGACACCACCGGCCAGCCATAGTTGTTGCCCGGCTCGACGAGGTTCAGCTCATCGCCGTGGCGTGGACCCATCTCGTGGTTCCACAGGCGGCCTTCCGCATCGAAGGCAAGGCCGAGCAGGTTGCGGTGGCCCATGGACCAGAACGTCCTTGCGAGTTCGCCCTTGTCTTGCCACGGATTGTCCGGCGGCACCGATCCGTCGTCATTCAAGCGGATGACCTTGCCCAAGGCGCTGTCGAAGTCCTGCGCCGGGGTCAGCTTCTGCCGGTCACCGGAACTGATGAAGAGCTTGCCGTCCGGTCCAAAGGCAATGCGGTGCGAGTAGTGGCCGCGCCCCGAAACCTTGGGCTTCTGCTCCCAGATGCGCTCGACATCGCGCAAGGCGGGCGCATCGCCGCTGGTGTCGAGGCGGGCGCGAACGACGACTGCGCCGTTGTTGCCGCCGTCAGATTCGGCATAGGAGATATAGACGAGGCTGTTGCTGGCGAAATCCGGGTGCAGCACCACATCGCCCAGACCACCCTGGCCGCCATAGGCGACATCCCACATCCCCGCAACCTCGGTGGACTTGCCGTCCTGCGTGACGTGGAACAGCTTGCCGGGCTTGGTGGTGACCAGCATGGCGCCATCCGGCAGGAAGGTCATGGCCCAGGGCTGGTCGAAGGTGGCAATCACCTCAGCCTGCAGCGTGCCGCC
>CAZYKZ010000124.1:0-7443 GCA_964648175.1 uncultured Anderseniella sp. | reverse complement strand
CCCCGGACCGGCTGTAGTCTCAGACGTAAGCTTGGTTCTTAGAAGTAGAACCAGGCGCCCCAGACTGCCTGCAGGGCTTCGGTCTGGATCGTCTTGTCGAAGGACTCGGCTTCGCCGTAGTTGATTTCCCAGCCCATCTTCATCTGCTTCACAGGCTGCCAGATGATGTTGCCGGCCGGAGGACGTTCATCACCAATGCGGCGCGAAAGATTTCGGATTGTGGTGGCAGCATCCGCGATGTGCAACACCTTGCCGGGCACAAGAGCCTCAACACGACACAGCGCTATATCGAGGGGAACGAGGAGGCCAAGCGCCGTCTGATCGACATGCTTTGACCCGCTCTCGGGCCAGCAAGACAAAGCCCGTGACGAACCATCTGTACGTCACGGGCTTGTCTGGAAACTGGCTCCGCGGCAGGGATTCGAACCCCGGACCGATCGGTTAACAGCCGATTGCTCTACCGCTGAGCTACCGCGGAATGGTGGCAAGCCTATAGCAGACACATTGCGAGGGATAAAGCCCCAACTGGCAGATATTTGCATACAAATTTGCCGCTGGTCCCGCGGGCCTCTGCCACAGCGCGACTGGGCCCTTGTATGGCCGCTTCCGGCACTCTAACTGTGCGCGGATGAGCAAGCGCGTCAAGGTTGGCAATCATTCCCTGAAGGTGCCCGGCACGGTATTGGCGCGCCGGATACTGGGCCTTGCCCTCGTTGCGGGGGGTGTGCTGGGCTTTCTGCCGGTGCTGGGTTTCTGGATGATTCCGCTGGGGCTCATCATATTGTCCATCGATTCGCCCATTGTTCGCCGCTGGCGGCGCAAGCTTGAAGTGAAATTCGGCGCCTGGCTGAAACCTCGCTATCCAAGGCTGGCGGCGTGGCTGGGCTTCAATGGCGCCGCACGCAGCCGGACCGACGGCAATAACAGCAAGGGCAGCTAGGGTCGCGGTTCCGGCCAGATGTCCCGGACGCTCTTGCGCATCGAGTCGCGTACGTCGCGCATCTCGCCGCCGGATACACGCGTGTTTAGCACGCTCAGCACATGGCTGATCAGCGTCTCCGGGTCATCAAGCATGTCCGGCGCAAAACTTTCGACAATTCTCGCAACAAAGTCCGGTTTTTCACGCAAAGGGGAGGGCGTTACGGACGGATTCCACCCTTCGAAGTAGACGCCACGGATGAACAGCGGCAATTGTGCACTCAACTGGGCGGCTTCCTCGACGCCCAGCATGTCGCGCACGGTATGTAGGACCGCGCGCAAAAGCCGGAACGACTTGTTGGAATCGTCCCACGGCATCAGTTCGTCGATCTGATGAACCCATTCATTGGTCAGCTGAATGGTATGCTCGATCGTGCTCTTGTACCCGGCAGCCATGTGCCCGACCTCCCTGGAGTTTTCGGTCTGACCATCATGCGCCGCCGCCGGGCGGTTGCCATGATCAGGGTCAAAAGAGCCTCATGCGCCGTTCGAGGGCGCGGAACGTCCGGCCAGCAGGAGCGGTGCGCTGCAGGCACGCTGCAGTTCAAGCACGGTGTCGTCGTCGCGCAATGGCGTGCTTTCGATATCTGCAACCACCAGCGACGGCGCAAGCATCCGGACTTTCAAGGCTATCGCGCCAGCATGAGCGGGCGAAAGTCTGTGAAAGCGGATTGCCAAACCGGGCGGGGCAGCAGCACGCGCGCGACGCTCGATCAGCTCAGCTTCCGCTGGCGTATCTGCAAGCACGACCACGTGCAACGGCCGGTCCATGCCGCCTGCAAGCTCAGCGGCAAGCGAGACGGCGCCTGGTTCGGCTCCGTCAGCAGCGTCCAGAACGACAACAGGACCTGAACCGAGGCGCGCTGCAGAACGTGCCCGGCGAACCAACACGACTGCCCGGGCACGGCGGATCATCAGCCGCATATCCACCAGGGCACGCCGGGACGGCCCGCCACCGCCGGCTTGCGGCATGATCACGATGTCGCCGGATTCCACCCGTGCGCTCAATGCGGCGGCCAGTTCGCCGCGTTCGCGCTGCATTGTCCACGGCACTTGCGCCGTCTGCGCCACGGCGCAGAGCATGTCCCGGCAGCTGCGTTCTGTCAGTGCAAGGGCCCGTTGCAGCATGACCGTTGAGAAGTCGGGTGCCGGCGTCCCCTTGCGCGAGATGATCCGCGTGAAGGGCAGGGCGGCAGCGTCGGCCAGCCCCTCGTCTTCCACGACCAGTCCGTGGATGGTGGCGCGCAGGCTGGCGGCGATGCGGGCGGCAAGCTCAATGCTGCGTTCGGGCGCTTCACCCGCATGCAGTCCAAGCAGAATGCGTGTGATGGTGGCCATGCCGTTCAACCATGCTCCCGGTCAGGCCCGCCCTGTTGGCCGTCACCTGGGACCGGGTAGTCCTTCCTGATGCTGGCGTAGCGGCGCAAGGTGCCCTCAACTTTGGCGTAAACGGTATCCGCTGGGTATGACCCTTCCGGCCCACGTTCGCCTGCAGGCACGCCGGTCAGCAGTTCGATGCCTTGTTCCACCGTCGTGACAGGCCAGATGGAGAATTTCCCGTCCTGCACCGCCTCCACAACGTCCTTGCGCAGCATCAGGTGCTTGACGTTGGCTGCCGGTATCAGCACTCCCTGACGGCCCGTGAGGCCACGCGCCTTGCAGATGTCGTAGAAGCCCTCGATCTTCTCGTTCACCCCGCCGATTGCCTGGACTGCACCGTACTGGTTTACCGAACCCGTCACGGCAAGCGACTGCCTGACTGGCAGTCCGGACAGCGACGAGAGCAGCGCATAGAGTTCGGCTGACGAAGCGCTGTCGCCTTCCACCCCGCCATAGGACTGTTCGAAGACAAGGCTTGCCCACAGCGATATCGGGGCATCCAGGGAAAAGGTAGCCGCGAGGAACCCGGTCAGGATCAGCACCCCCTTGGAGTGCAAGGGGCCGCCGAGCTTCGTTTCCCGCTCGATATCGACGACCTTGCCCGCGCCTATGCGCGTGCGTGCGGTAATTCGCGTGGGCCGTCCGAAGCTGAAATTGCCCAGCCCCAGCACCGAAAGACCATTGACCTGGCCAACGGCCTCGCCATCGGTGTCCACAAGCAGCGTGCCGCGGGTGATGGCCTCGTGGCTGAGCTCACGCAGCCGGTCCGCGCGATGGATCTGGGCGGAAACCGCCTGGTCAATGTCGGCGTCCGTGACCTGCTTGCGGCCCGACTGGCGCGCCCAGTAGTCTGCTTCGCGCAACAGATCGGCAAGCCGGCCCACCTTGAGTGATATGCGCTCGGCATCCTCGGCCATGCGTGCCGCCTCGTCGATCACTGCGGCCACTGCGGCGGCATCGAATGCCAGCAATTCCTCCCGCGCGCCAATCGAGGCGATGAGACGGGCATACAGCGCGGCATTCTCCTTTGTCCGGGGCAGCTCCTCGCTGAAGTCGACCTGTACCTTGAAGAGGTCGGCGAAGTCGGGGTCCAGTTCCGCCAGCAGGTAGTAGATCAGGCGTTCGCCGACCAATACCACCTTCACGTTGAGGGGAATGGGCTCCGGCTCGAGCGACACCGTGGTGACCAGGCTCAACTGTTCGGCCGGTGAAACGATGGTGATCTTGCCGTTGTGCAGCGCCCGCTTGAGCGCTTCCCAGGTGAACATCTCGGACAGCACCTTGCGCGCATCGAGAACGAGATAACCGCCATTGGCCCGGTGCAGGGCGCCCGGACGTATCATGGTGAAATTGGTTACCAATGCACCTTGCTGCGACTGGTGCTCGATGCGCCCGACGATATTGGCGAGCGTCGGGTGGTCCTCCACTACCAGAGGCGCGCCACGGGTATCTCCGTCAAGGTCGTTTGCGACCATGACATTGACCAGGTACCGGCTGAACCGGGCGTCGCGAACGCCTGGACCCGTGGCTTCCGGAAACGGGCTTTCCAGTTCCGCCTGGGTGCGCTCCAGAAACAGCTCCGCGCGCGCTACCAGGTCATCGCGCACCTCCTTGAGGTGTTCGGTGATCGGGGCGATATCGGCAAAGCGTCCGGCAATGGACCCGATAGAGGCGTCCACCACAGTCCCGGCGGTATCTGCATTCAGCTTCCGGAGCTGATCGCGGTGTTCCTTTTCAATGGCCGGCATGCGTTCCAGCACGTCCCGGAGGTCCTCCTGCAGCCGGTTGATCTTTTCCTCCATCTCGGTGCGGGTTGCCTCTGGAAGGGCATTGAACACCTCAGGCTTGATCACCTTGCCCTCGGACATCGGCGCCAGGGCAAATCCCATCGGCGTGCGCAGAATGGCGATGTGCTCGGCTTCGGCCTTTTCCCGCAAGGTCTCGAAGGCCTGCTCGTGCTGTTCCTCGAACTCTGCTTCCAGCGAGCGGCGGCGTTCGCGGTACTCGTCGGCCTGGAAGGCGGCAGGTACCGCAACGCGCAGGTCGTCGACCAGTTCGTTCATGGCATCGCGAAACCGGTTGGCCGTACCCGCAGGCAGGCGCAAGGCCTTTGGTTTGTGGGCGACGGTAAAGTTGTTCACGTACACCCAGTCGTCAGGCGCCGGCATGGCTTCAGCCCGTTCGCCAAGCAGCGATTGTACGGCCGTGTGCCGGCCAAACCCCGGCGGGCCCAGTACGAACAGGTTGTAGCCGGGCTGGTGCATCTCGGCGCCGAACCTGATTGCTCCGAGCGCACGTTCCTGACCGATCAAGCCGGACAAGGGCTCCAGGTCTGCTGTCGTCTTGAAGCCGAGAGCGGACTTGTCGGTGCTCACGCGAAGCTGGCGCGGTTCAAGCGCCGCAACGGCTGGGCGTGCTTCCTTGTCCCGTTTGGCCACGAAGTGTCCTCGCTGGATTGGCTTTAAACGGGGCCAACAGTGCCAGAGGAAACCAAGCGCCTGCCATGACTTGCGTCAATCGGCTCCGCAGGCGGAGGATGCCGTGATCGGTGGCGCAGGATTGCTGCCTGGTGATCAGACCAGCCGGTCGCGCGGCTCCTTGCCCGCGAAGAAGGCATCCAGGTTGTCCAGCGCCCGGAAGCCCATTGCGTCGCGCGTCTCGCGCGTTGCGCTGCCGATGTGAGGCAGCATGAAGATGTTGTAATGGCTGGCAAATTTTGGATTGCCGCCCGGCTCAGTCACGAAGCAATCGAGCCCGGCAGCGGCGAGATGGCCAGACTCGATGGCGGCGAGAAGATCATCTTCGACGACCAGCGCGCCGCGCGCCGTATTGACCAGAATGGCGCCTTTTGGCAACTGGGCGAGACGGGCGGCATTCATAAGGCCGGTGGATTCAGGCGTCGCAGGGCAATGCAGCGACAGGAAGTCGGACAGCGGCAGCAGGGTGTCGAGGCTCTCGTGGTAGATGGCGCCCTGTTCGAGGCTTTCCGGCAGGCGCGAGCGATTGTGGTAGTGAACCTCCATGCCGAAGCCGCGGCAGCGTTTGGCCATCACCTGGCCGACCCGGCCCATGCCGATGATGCCGATCCGTTTACCGGTGACCTGTGTGCCGACCATGAAGGACGGGCTCCACGAGGTCCAGTTGCCTGAGCGCACCAGCATGTCGCCCTCAGCAGCCCGGCGCGCTGCGCCCAGCAACAGCAGCATGGCGATCTCTGCCGTCGCATCGGATAGAACGTCCGGCGTGTTTGTGACGACAATGCCACGCGATTTCAACGCGGCAAGGTCGCAGTGATCGACGCCAACGGAATGGTTGGCGATGATCTTCACGCGGTCTGAAAGACGTGCGACCGTTGAAGCGTCGAAGCGCTCGGAATGGCACGGAAGGATGGCGTCAACCTTGCCGCTCATCGCGACGATCTCGTCAGCGCTGAAAGTGCGGTCTTCCGGGTTCAGGATGACGTCGTAATCACGCGCCGCGCGGGCTTCGGTGTTGGCCGACAGTTTGCGGGTAATCCAGACAACGGGCTTGGTCATGCCGGGTCAGTCTTTGGTGCGCCAGCAATCGTTCCAGTAATCATAGAGCGCCATCGCCAGAACCATCAGGACGATGATGATGACCGGCAGCCCGCCGAGGAAGCCTGCAAATCCCGTTGCAATGCTGTGCGCCAGCCCGACTGTGAACGTGGCAACCAGCGCAAAGCCGATCAAGCCATTGATCCTTCTGAGAGACTTGTCATTCATGGCTGTTGGAACTCCCTTGGTGGATACTATAGACCGGCCTCGCTGCCGGTTGCCAGTGCATTGATCATCCAGTTTGCCGTGCGCATCAGGCGGTCGTCGCGCTCTGCCTGGCCGATTAGCTGCACGCCGATGGGCAGGCCCGACGAACCGGAAAGCAGGGGCAGGTTCACGCAAGGCAGCCCGGCGACCGTCCAGACGGTGCAGAACACCGGATCGCCGGTGCCATCGGCCTTGAGCGGTGCTTCGCCTGTGGAAGAGGGCGCGAGTACGGCGTCATAGTCCAGGAAGAAGCTGGCGAAGAATTTCTCCGCGCCGCCCACCATCGACAGCGACTCGGCATATTGCTGGTCGGAGTAGCCCCTGCCACGCTCGATGACGGCCTGCAGCTTGGCGCTGATCAGGTCCCAATGTTTCTCGAAGTCATCTGCCAGGTGCCGGGCAATCTCGTACTCATGCACCACTTGCTGATGGTGGACCAGATCGGCCATGGACTTGGGTGCTTCGATCCGCTCGATGTGGCCGTCGAGGGCTTCGATGATTTCCTCGAATCCGGCGCGGGCATCGGCCGTCAGGCGGTCATGATAGGGTATGTCGATCCAGGCGAAGTCCGGCTCGACCGGTGGTTCTGATTGAAGTCCGGCGAGGGCCGACGGCCGGGGGCGGGGGAAGCTGGCGGGGTCGCGCGGGTCGTAACCTGCCAGGGCGTCTGAAAGCATGCTGGCATCCTCGAGCGAGCGCGCGAAGACGCCGACCTGGTCCAGCGTGACGGACGTTTGCAGTACGCCGGAGCGCGAGATCATGCCGCGGGTCGGCTTGTAGCCAAAGATGCCGCAGAACGAGGCCGGCCGGATCACCGACCCATTGGTCTGCGTGCCGATGGCGAGCGGCACGTGACCGGCAGCCACAGCCGCCGCGGACCCGCTGGATGAACCACCCGGCGTGTGCGCCAGGTTGTGCGGATTGGACGTGTGCGCCGGGTTCAGGAAGGCGAATTCGGTTGTCACTGTCTTGCCGAGGATGACGGCGCCCGCATCGCGCAAGCGGGCTGCCACGGCACAGTCAGACTCTGCGATGACGCCCTTGCGGGCCGGGGTGCCGCACTCGGTGGGCAGCCCCTTCACGTCGAAGATATCCTTCAGGCCCACCGGCACGCCGTGCAGCGCGCCAAGCGCATTGCCCTTGCGGCGGATGGCATCGAGTTCCTCGGCCTGCTCCAGCGCGCCCATCGCATCGACGTGTGCCCACGCGCCAATGCCTTCATCCGTCTCCATGATCCGGTCGAGGCATGCCCTGACCAGATCGACCGAGGTCAGGCGACCTTCGGCGATCTGGCTGCGCGCCT
>CAZYKZ010000123.1:0-7638 GCA_964648175.1 uncultured Anderseniella sp. | reverse complement strand
AGCGCCTTGAGCACGTTGGGCGGCGACATGGGCAGCCTCGTCATGCGCACCTTTGCAGCATCCGACACGGAGTTGGAGATGGCGGCAAGCGGCGGCACGATGGAGGTCTCACCGACGCCACGGACGCCATAGGGGTGTCCGGGGTTGGGCACTTCCACGATCACCGTGTCGATCATCGGCAGGTCCGAGCAGACGGGGATGCGGTAATCCAGGAAGCCCGGGTTCTGCAGCCGGCCATCCTTGCCGTAGATGTACTCCTCGTTCAGCGCCCAGCCGATGCCCTGCACCGCACCGCCCTGGAACTGGCCTTCCACGTAGGACGGGTGCACCGCCTTGCCGGCATCCTGGAACACGGTGTAGCGCAGGATCTTCACATGACCGGTTTCCGGGTCCACCTCGCTGTCGACCATGTGGGTGGCGAAGCTGACGCCCGCGCCTTCCGCATTGATCTCGCAGTGGCCGGCGATCGGGCCGCCGGTGGCGCCTGCCTGCGCGGCGATGTCGGCCAGCGAAAGCGGCTCGTGCTTGCCGGCGTTGGGCGAGGCGGGACGGGCATGGCCCTTTTCCCACACCACCGCGTCAACCGGGATGCCCCAGATCTTGGCGGCGCGCTCGCACAGCTTGGAGATGGCGTCACGGGCGGCCTGGATGGCGGCCATGCCCGAGGCGAAGGTCACGCGGCTGCCATCGGTCACGTCGTTGTAACCGAGCGAGGCAGTGTCGGCGATGATGCAACGCACCTTGTCGTGCGGGATGCCGAGTTCTTCCGCCGCCATGTTGCCGATGGAGGCACGCGAGCCGCCGATGTCGGGTGTGCCGACCGACAGGCCGACGGTGCCGTCCACGTTGACGTTGAGCGAGACGGAGGTTTCGCCGCCGAAGTTGAACCAGAAGCCGCAGGCCACGCCGCGGCCCTGGTTCTTGCCCAGTTTCGCCTTCCAGTGCGGGTGGTTCTTCGCTGCTTCCAGCGTGGCCTTGAGGCCGATGACGCCGAAGTTGGGTCCATAGGAGGCCTTGGAGCCGTCAGATGATGCGTTCTTCAGGCGCACGTCGATTGGGTCGAGCTTCAGCTCGCGGCAGAGCTCATCGATGACACTCTCGATGGCGTAGGCGCCCATGGGTGCGCCAGGCGCGCGATAGGCCGCCTGCTTGGGCCGGTTGGCGATGACGTCCCAGCCGATGGCGCGGACGTTTTTCAGGTCGTAAGGCGCGAAACAGGCCATGGCGCCATAGGGCACGGCAGAGCCCGGGAAGGCGCCGCCCTGGTAACGCAACGTGGCGTCGCCGGCAGTGATCGTGCCGTCCTTCTTCATGCCGATCTTCACGTCAATGGACGACGACGAGGTGGGGCCGGTTGCCCGCAGCACTTCCTCGCGGCTCATCACCATCTTCACCGGCCGGTTGGCCTTGAGCGACAGGGCCAGCGCCACCGGTTCTATGAACACGGTGGTCTTGCCGCCGAAGCCGCCGCCGATTTCCGAGGCGGTGACGCGCAGGTTCGACACGTCGATGCCGAGCAGGCCGGCGCAGGTATTGCGCACCATGAAGTGGCCTTGCGTGCAGACCCACATTTCACCGCGCCCGTCGGCGCCCATGGAAGCGACGCAGGCGTGCGGCTCGATGTAGCCCTGGTGGGTGGCTTCGGTCTTGAAGGTGCGTTCGATGACGAGGTCGGCCTCGGCAAAGCCCTTCTCCACGTCGCCGTGGCCAAACTCGAAGCGTTCGGCAATGTTCGACGGCTTCTTAGGGGTCTTGTCGAGGCCCTTGGTGAACAGCTTGTCGTTGATGACCGGAGCGTCCGGTTTCATCGCCTCGTCCACGTCGGTCACGTGCGGCAGCACCTCGTAATCGACCTTGATCAGCTTCAGCGCCTGGCGGGCGACCGACTTCGATACGGCTGCAACCGCGGCGACGGCATGGCCGTCATACAGCGCCTTTTCGCGCGCCATGACGTTCTCGCGGATGTCGAGCAGGCTGTCGTCGCACGGGCCGAAGTCCTTCGACGTGACGATGGCGTGCACGCCGTTGAGCTTCTCGGCCTTCGAGGTGTCGATGCGCTTGATCTTTGCGTGGGCGTGCGGCGAGCGCAGCACCAGGCCCCAGAGCATGCCGGGCATGGACATGTCGGCGCCGAAGCGGGCGCGGCCTGTCACCTTGTCAATGCCGTCGGGGCGCGGGGTGCGCTTGCCGACGATGTCGAAGTCACGCTTCATGGCCTTGTTGTCTGGCTGGACGTTCATGCGCTGACCCTCCCTTTGGCCGATGCCTTCTTCGCTTTTGCGGGCTTCGGCTTCGATGCCTTTCTCATGTCCGCGGCTGTATCGAGCACGGCGCGGACGATCTTGTCATAGCCGGTGCAGCGGCACAGGTTGCCGGCCAGCCAGTAGCGCACTTCTTCCTCGGTCGGGTTGTCGTTGCGCTCCAGCAGCGACTTTGCGGCCACCAGGAAGCCCGGCGTGCACACACCGCACTGCAGCGCGGCGTGATCGAGGAACTTCTGCTGCAGCGGATGCAGCTTGCTGCCATCCGCCATGCCCTCGACCGTTTCGATGTCGCAGCCCTCGGCTTCCGCGCCCAGCATCAGGCAGGCGCAGACCAGCCGGCCGTCAACCAGTACCGAGCAGGCGCCGCAATCGCCGGTGCCGCAGCCTTCCTTGGCGCCGGTCAGGCCGAGCCGGTCGCGCAGCGCGTCGAGCAAGGTCTCGTCGGCCTCGCACGAAAACTCGGTGTCGTCACCGTTGATCCTTGTCCGAACGTGAACCTGAAACATCAGCTGTTCTCCTTCGCGCGATCACGCGCAATGATGGCGGCGCGGCGTGCGAGCACGCCGGCAATGTGCTTGCGGAACTCCTTGGTGCCGCGCTTGTCGTCGATGGGCTTGGCTTCGGCGGCGCAGGCCTTGGCCAGCGCGTCGAGTGCGGCGTCATCGACGGTGGTGCCGACGAGCGCCTTGGCGGCCTTGGCCGACACGATGACGGTGGGGCCGACGGCGCCCAGCGCCACGCGGGCTGCCGTGCACTTGCCCTTGGCGTCGAGCGTCAGGCAGATGCCGACGCCGACCACCGCGATGTCCATCTCGGTGCGGGGGATGAAGCGGAGGTAGGCGTCGCCCATGCGCTTCTTCTTTTCGGGAAGCTCGATGGATTCGACGAACTCCGACTTCTTCAAGGCCGTCTTGCCCGGTCCCTTGACCAGCTTCTCCACGGCGATCTTGCGCTTGCCCTTTGCTCCCGCGATCACCGCCTTTGCGCCGGCGGCCACCATGGCCGGAACGCTGTCTGCCGCAGGCGAGGCGTTGCACAGGTTGCCGGCGATGGTGGCGCGGCCCTGGACCTGGGTCGAGCCGATCAGGTTGGCGGCCTCGACCACGCCGGGCCATGCCTTCTTGAGGGCCTTGTCCTCGCCCATCTCGGCGGCGGACACGGCAGCGCCAATGCGCCAGCCCTTGCCGGCCCGGGCGATCTTGCGCAGCCCGGCAATCCGCTTGATGTCGACGATGGCGTCGGGTTCCGTATAGCCGCCCTTCATGCGGACCAGCAGGTCGGTGCCGCCTGCCATGACGTGCACCTTGCCCTTGGCGGTGCCAAGCAGCTTTACGGCCTCCTTCGTGGATGCCGGTGCGAAATACTCCATCTGTAGCCTCCTGACGGGACGTTTGATCGACGTGAGGCTAGCCCAATCGGACCACTCGCGTCGAGGCCCCGTGGCGACGCCCCGCAATGCGTTTCCGGCATGGCGCAGGCGCTGCCGCAACTGCAGTATTTTGCGGTCATGCCGATGTTGCGCGGGGTGAACGGCGTCACTAAGGTTGGCCGCCTTCCAACCGGTCCCAGCAGGAGTACAAATGTCTTCGCCAGTTGCCTACACGCTCGACGGCGGCATCGCCGTGATCAGCATCGACAACCCGCCCGTCAACGCGCTCTCCCATGCCGTGCGGCAGGGCCTGCTCGATGCGGTCGAGAGGTTCCAGTCTGATGGTGCTGCCAGGGCGGCTGTGATTGCTGGGGCTGGACGGACCTTCATCGCCGGGGCCGACATCAAGGAATTCGGCAAGCCGCTGGCCGACCCTCAGCTGCCGCACATCACCAACGTGATCGAGGCGAGCGCCAAGCCGGTCGTCGCAGCCCTGCACGGAACGGCGCTGGGAGGGGGGCTCGAGGTGGCGCTGGGCTGTCATTACAGGGTGGCGGTAAAGGGCGCGAAGGTTGGCCTGCCTGAAGTCAATCTCGGCATCCTGCCCGGTGCCGGCGGCACGCAGCGCACGCCGCGTCTGGTGGGCGCTGAAGTTGCAGCGGAGATGATCACCAGCGGCCGGCACGTTGGCGCTGCCGAGGCGCTGAAGTCGGGCCTGATCGACCACGTGGATGACGGCAGCGATCCGGTGGCCGCAGGCGTCGCCTATGCCAGAAAATTGCTGGCCGAAGGCAAAGGGCCGCGCCCCACGCGCGGCATTGCAGGCAAGATCGAGGAAGCGAAGCAGGACAAGGGTCTGTTCGACAGGCTCAAGGCAGAGGCGAAGAAGAAGGCGCGTGGCCAGCTGTCTCCGGTGGTCTGCATCGACGCAATCATGGCGGCGGTCTACGCCAAGGATTTCGACGAAGGCATGAAGATCGAGCGGCAGCTGTTCCAGGACCTGATGAAGACGCCGCAGCGCGAGGCGCTGATCCACGCCTTCTTTGGCGAGCGCGCGGTCGGCAAGGTGCCGGAACTGAAGGTTGGCAAGCCGCGCAAGGTGGAGAAGATCGGCGTCATCGGCGGCGGCACCATGGGCTCCGGCATCACGCTCGCCATGATGAACGCAGGCATTCCGGTGGTCATGGTGGAGCGCGACGACAAGTCAATCGAAGCCGGGCGGGGCCGTGTGGAGAAGACGCTGCAGGGTGGCATCGACCGGGGCAAGCTGACGGAAGAAAAGCGCGACTGGATGCTGGAGAACCTCTACTCCGGCACCACCGACATGCAGAAGCTTGCCGATTGCGATCTCGTCATTGAGGCCGTGTTCGAGAGCATGGACGTAAAGAAGGACGTGTTCACGCAGCTTGATGCAATCTGCAAGCCGGGCGCGGTGCTGGCGACAAATACGTCGTATCTCGACATCAATGAAATTGCTGCGATGACGAAGCGGCCGGAAGACGTGATCGGGATGCACTTCTTCTCGCCGGCCAACATCATGCGGCTGCTGGAAATCGTGGTCGCCGGCAAGACCCATCCGGACGTGGTGGCAACCGCGTTTGAAATTGCGAGGCGCGCGAAGAAGGTCGGCGTGCGGGCGGGGGTATGTGACGGGTTCATCGGCAATCGCATTCTCGGCAAGTACCTGCGCGTGGCGCAGATGCTGGTCGAGGATGGCGCTACCCCCTACGAGGTCGACGAAGCGGTCGTCGGCTTTGGCTATCCGATGGGGCCGTTCGCCATGTCCGACCTGGCAGGTCTCGACATCGGCTGGATGACGCGCAAGCGCAAGGCGGCTACGCGCAAGAAGGAAGAGCGCTATTCGGCCGACTGGCTCGACCGGATCTGCGAGCAGGGCCGGTTTGGCCAGAAGACGGGGCGCGGCGTTTACATCTATCCGGAAGGCGCACGGCGCGGCGAGCACGACCCGGAAGTGCTGCAGATCATCGAGGACGTGCGGCGCGAAAAAGGCATCAATGCCCGCAAGTTCTCGGCCGACGAGATCATGGAGCGCTACATGGCGGCGATGATCAATGAAGGCGCCAAGGTGCTGGAAGAAGGCATTGCGCTGAGGCCCGTGGACATCGACATCGTTCAGATCACCGGCTACGGCCACCCGCGCTGGCGCGGCGGGCCGATGAAGCACGCCGACATGAAGGGGCTCGACAAGGTGCTGGCCTCGATCCGCAAGTTCGAGGCCGAGGATGCGTGGTTCTGGAAGCCCGCGCAGCTTTTGGTGGACCTGGTGGAGAAGGGTGAAACCTTCGACAGCCTGAACAGGAAGGAAGTCTGACATGCGCGAGGCCGTCATCGTATCCACCGCCCGCACGCCAATTGGCAAGGCGTTTCGCGGTTCGTTCAACATGACCCACGGCGCCACGCTGGGCGGGGCTGCGGCGCAGGCTGCAGTCGAGCGATCGGGAGTGGATCCCGCGCTAATCGAGGACTGCATCATTGGCTGCGGGTTTCCCGAAGGCGTGACCGGCTCCAACATCGCCCGGCAGATCGCCATCCGGGCGGGCCTGCCGGTGACCACCTGCGGCATGACCATCAACCGGTTCTGTTCGTCAGGCCTTCAGGCGGTGGCGCTGGCTGCGCACCGCATTGTCGAGGAAGGCACGCCGGCCATGCTTGCGGGCGGCATCGAGTGCATCAGCCAGGTGCAGGCAGCTGCCAGCCAAGGTGCAGAGCGTGAGCCGTGGCTCAACGATCACAAGCCCGAAATCTACATGGCGATGATCGACACTGCCGACATCGTGGCCGAGCGCTACGGCGTGACCCGTGAGATGCAGGATGAATATGCGTTGTCCTCGCAGCAGCGCACGGCCGAGGCGCAGGCTGCCGGCAAGTTTGCGGACGAGATCATTTCCGTGACCACGACCATGGGCATGAAGGACAAGGAGACCGGCCAGATCACCACCCACGAGGTCACGGTCAACAAGGACGAATGTAACCGGCCTTCGACCACGCTGGAGGGGCTGCAGGGGCTGGAGCCTGTGCGGGGTCCGGACAAGTTCATCACCGCGGGTAACGCTTCGCAATTGTCTGATGGCGCAGCCGCGCTGGTTCTGATGGAAGCGAAGGAAGCCGAGAAGCGTGGGCTTGAGCCGCTCGGCGCGTTCCGCGGCTTCACCGTGGCCGGCTGCGAGCCCGACGAGATGGGCATAGGGCCGGTGTTCGCCATTCCGCGCCTGCTGGAACGCACCGGTCTGAAGATGGACGACATCGACCTGTGGGAACTCAACGAGGCGTTTGCCTCGCAGGTGATCTACTGCCGCGACAAGCTTGGCATTCCCTCGGAGATCCTCAATGTGAACGGCGGGTCCATCGCCATCGGTCACCCCTACGGCATGACGGGCGCGCGGCAGGTGGGTCACGTGCTGCTGGAGGGCAAGCGGCGCGGCATCAAGCATGCCGTCGTTACCATGTGCATTGGCGGCGGGCAGGGTGCGGCCGGCCTCATCGAGGTGTTCTGACGCGATGGGTGAGCCGCTGATCGTTTCGCAGACCGGCCGGGTCATCACGGCCGTCAACTCCAATCCTGGCCGGCGCAATTCGCTGTCTTTCGAATTCTACGAGGCGTTCGCGAAGCTGCTCGAAGATGCGCCCTCGCGCGATTGCGGCGCCATCGTGCTGACTGGGGCGGACGGGTTCTTCTGCGCGGGCGGCGACATGGACGGGCTTCAGGAACGCGCCAACGGGTCGCCCGAATTCCGCCGGGCAGGCGTGGACCGGCTCAACGACATGATCCGCCGGATGCGTTCGCTGCCGGTGCCGGTCATTGCTGCGGTGGAAGGCGGCGCTGCCGGGGCGGGTCTGTCGATGATGCTCGCCTGTGACCTCGTGGTGGCGGCAAACGATTCGTTCGTGATGGCGGCCTATGTGAAGATCGGGCTGACGCCGGACGGCGGCATGACAGCCTTCCTCGCCCAGTCATTGCCGCGCCAGCTTGCCACGGAGATGATG
>CAZYKZ010000122.1:0-7650 GCA_964648175.1 uncultured Anderseniella sp. | reverse complement strand
CCGCATCGCCATCGACGTGCCCTCCGGCATCGACGGGCGCACCGGGCAGGTGAGGGGCGTGGCGGTCGAGGCCGATCACACCATCACCTTCTTCCGCGCCAAGCCGGGGCACTGGCTGATGCCGGGCCGGGAATATTGCGGCGAGATTCACGTCGAAAATATCGGAATTTCTCCGGCAGTTCTGAAGGTGATTCAACCGAGATTCCAGCTGAATTCCACGGCGGTTTTCGGCAAGTTGATGTCGCAAGTCGAACATTCAGCCCACAAGTACTCGCGCGGATCCGCCATCATGGTATCCGGCGGCCCCTGGAACACCGGCGCCGCGCGGCTTGCCGCCATGGCCGCTTTGCGGGCCGGGGCGGGGCTTGTTACGGTGGCGTCACCGACGGCAGCATTACCCGTAAACGCCGCGCATTTGACGGCGATTATGCTGAAACAGGCTGAAACATCGGGAGAATTGGCTGGAATCCTGTCGGACAAACGCGTTACCGCCTGCGGCATCGGCCCGGCGGCGGGCGTCGGACAGGACACACGCGACAAGGTGCTGGCGGTGCTCTCGGCAGGCTGCGCCGCCGTGCTGGACGCCGACGCGCTGACCAGCTTCGCCGGCCAGTCAGACACGCTTTTCAGCGCCGTCAAGTCGCGGAAATCGCCGGTCGTCCTGACCCCGCACGAAGGCGAATTCTCCCGTCTTTTCAAGTGGCGAGGGCAAGTTCCGGACTCAAAATGTGAACGCGCCGCCAGGGCTGCCGATGAGTCGGGCGCGGTTATAGTTCTCAAGGGGCCGGACACTGTCATCGCCGCACCCGACGGCCGCGTTGCCATCAACGCCAATGCGCCAGCCACGCTTGCGACCGCCGGATCGGGCGACGTGCTCACCGGCCTCTGTCTCGGTCTGCTGGCGCAAGGCATGCCCGCCTTCGAGGCTGCATGCGCCGCCGTCTGGATCCATGGCGAAGCGGCGAACATGTTCGGCGGGCCGGGCCTGATCGCCGAGGATCTTCCGGATTTGATTGCCGGAGCACTCGAAAGCGTGCAAGAAGCGGATTGATTGCAACCGTCCCTTCCGGACTTCCTCACATGATCAGACCTGCCGTTGTTGCGGTTGTCGCGCTGGCGCTTTCCGGGGCCGCTTCCCCGGTGATGTCAGCCCCCGGTTTCGTGTCGCCGAAGCTCACCTTGTCAGGCTCGGCGAAGGCGCAGCCCACCGTCGCGCTGACGCTGGATGCCTGCACCGGCAAGACCGACATGCGCATCCTCAATGCACTGGTTTCAAACGGTATTCCGGCAACAGTGTTCGTCACCGGGCGATGGATGAAGCGCAATGCACAGGCGATGGCGCTGATGAAGTCGCGACCCGATCTGTTCCAGATCGAAAACCACGGCGCCGCGCACGTGCCGGCCATCGACGTGCCTGGCAAGGCCTATGGCGCGGCCACGGCGGGCTCCGGCGAGGCAGTCGAGAGGGAGGTTGTCGAGGGTGCGAAGATCATCCAGGCGGCGACGGGCAGGAAGCCCCAGTGGTTTCGCGGCGCAACCGCGCTTTACACCCATTCCTCGCTGGCCCGCATCCGCAAGACCGGCGCGCGGATCGGTGGGTATTCCATGGCGGGAGACGGGGGTGCGACGCTCGGCCAGGCTGCTGCCGCGAAGCTGATTTCCTCGGCGCGGGATGGCGAGGTGATCCTGGTTCACGTCAACCACCCGGAACGCCCGGCCGGTGCAGGCGTTGTTGAAGGTGTGCTTGCGCTGAAGCGAAAGGGCTACAGGTTCGTGAAACTGGGTACATCGGCAAGCCGCTGACGGTGCCTGCCTAAACCTCTGGCATCGCGTGGCATGCTTTGCTATACAGCCGCCCGATTGCTGACGTCCGGCGCGTCCGAAGTGCGGGTGCGCCGCAAATTTTCATGCGGGCGTGGTGGAATTGGTAGACACGCAGGATTTAGGTTCCTGTGGGGTAACCCGTGGGGGTTCAAGTCCCTCCGCCCGCACCAGAGAATGCTAGCGTCGAGCGCACGGATTAACATGAAACAGGCGGGTGCCTGAAAAGGGTCTGCGGACCCTCGCAAGTCACGCCACCCGCCAGCCGCAAGAAGGTTGATGACGATGCAGGTGACCGAAACACTTAACGAAGGCCTCAAGCGCGAGCTGAAGGTCGTGATTCCCGCGGCCGACCTGGCCAGCCGCATGGAACAGCGCCTCGAGGAGCTCAAGGCCACTGCCCAGATCAAGGGCTTCCGCCCGGGCAAGGTGCCGCTGGCTCACCTGAAGAAGATGTACGGCAAGCAGGCCATGGCCGAAGTCGTGCAGAAGTCCATCGAAAGCTCCACCACCGAAGCGCTCAATGAAAAGAGCCTGAAGCCGGCCTACCAGCCGGAAGTGGTGCTGCCGGAAGACGAGAAGGAAGTCGAGGCCGTCATGGACGGCAAGGCAGACCTCGCCTTCACCATGAACTTCGAAGTGGTGCCGGACATCGACGTCAAGGACTTCAAGAACCTCAAGGTCGAGAAGCTGGTCGTCGAAGTCACCGACGAGCACGTCAAGGACGCTCTTGAGAGCATTGCCGGCCAGTACAAGGACTGGGAAGACAAGGGCGACAAGAAGGCCGCTGACGGCGACCGCGTCACCATTTCCTTCGTCGGCAAGATCGGCGGCGAGGCGTTCGATGGCGGTTCCGCCGAGGACGTGCCGCTTGAGCTGGGCTCCGGCTCGTTCATTCCCGGCTTCGAGGATCAGCTCGTCGGCGCCAAGGCTGGCGACGAGAAGATCGTCAAGGTGACGTTCCCGGCCGAGTACGGTGTGGATACGCTGGCCGGCAAGGACGCCGAGTTCGACGTCAAGGTGTCGAAGGTGGAAGCACCCAAGGCCACCGAGATCAACGATGAGTTCGCCACCAAGCTGGGCCTGGAAAGCGCCGAAAAGCTTACCGAGATGGTCAGGGAACGCATCGGCGCCGAGTTCGACGGCATGACCAATGCCAAGATGAAGCGCGACATGCTGGATGCGCTTGATGCCGAGTACAAGTTCGACCTTCCGGAAAAGCTGGTCGACCAGGAATTCAACGCGATCTGGGCGGCGCTGACCCGCGAAATGCAGGCGGAAGGCAAGACCTTCGAGGATGAGGAAACCACCGAGGAAGAGACCCGCAAGGAGTACCGGCAGATCGCCGAACGCCGCGTGCGCCTCGGCCTCGTCATCGGCACCATCGGCGACAAGGCCGGCATCACGGTCGCCGATGAGGAACTGCAGCGCGGCCTGATCGAGCGCGCCCGCCAGTATCCGGGCCAGGAAAAGCAGGTGTTCGAGTTCTATCGGAACAACCCGCAGGCACTGGTCGAGATCCGCGGCCCGATCTTCGAACAGAAGGTGGTGGAGCACATTGCCGAAGGCGCTACCGTCACTGAACGTTCGGTGAGCAAGGAAACCCTTCAGCACATGCTCGAACATGACCACGAGCATGGTGAGTCCTGCGATCACCCGGACCACGACCACGGCGGCGAGGCAAAGGCTGCCAAGAAGGCCCCGGCCAAGAAGGCAGCCAAGAAGGCCGCCAAGAAGGACGAGGAATAAGCCTCAGCTGTATCCGATCAGGCGGCCGCAGACGATGGCCGCGGTCCAGGCAGACAACGAGACAAGGGCAGCCGGTGCGGCTGCCCTTTTCCGTTTCAGCCAGATGACATTGACGAGCGCGACCGCGATGAGACCCATCTTGGCGAGAAACAGGGTTGAGCCCGCGTATTTCACCGCGTCGGTGGTGAACATGGCAGCGCCCGATGCTGCCGCCAGCACGAAGCCTGTAGCAGCAATCGGCGTGACCAGCCGTTCAAGTTGCGTAGCGTCCGGCCCGCGCGACAGGCCGAGGGTGCGCAAGTGCAAGGTCACCAGCGAACCGAACAGCATCGCGATGCCGAAGATGTGAGCGGTGTTGACGGCCGGATAGAGCCATCGTGCCTGCCGCATGGCCTGCGCCAGGTCCGATTGCTGCAAGCCAAGCAGCAGCTCGTTCACTCAGCTGCGATCCGGATAGAGGTTGTACAGCTTGCCTGCGATGGTGATGCGCTCGGCCTTCACCCGCTTGTCGGCCTCGTCTGCCGAGCGGCCGCCGGATACCGTGATCTCGGTGCCGGCCTTGAGCAAGGCCTCGTCCAGCCCGGCACGCTCATGCCGCCACGGCTGACCGGCTTCCACGGTCCACATCTCCCCATTGGCCTCAACCTCCAGGATGCCATGCGGCATGCCAAGCCGGGCCGACCTGATGACGCCGGTCAGCTCGAAATTGCCGTCCGCCGTCCAACGCCAGCCATGATGGGCGAAGGCGGTTGAGGGAAGCAGGCATAGCGCAAGTCCGGAAAGCAGCTGTCTTCTGTCGATCATGTCTATCTCCCTTGTTGCGGGACAACGGCGCTGCATGCCAGAAAGTTCAGATCATGGAAGCAGATTACATCATCATCGGGGCAGGCTCAGCAGGTTGTGCGCTGGCCTCACGGCTAAGTGAAGACGGCAACACACGCGTGCTGCTGCTGGAGGCGGGCGGGGCGAACACCTCGCCGCTGATCCGCGCGCCGGCAGGCTTTGCGGCCATGCTGCCCTGGCCGATCAGCAACTGGGCCTTCAAGACGGTGCCGCAGCCGGGTCTCAATGGCCGCAAGGGCTACCAGCCGCGCGGCAAGGGGCTGGGCGGTTCGTCGGCGATCAACGCGATGGTCTACACCCGCGGCCGGGCGCACGACTATGACGGCTGGGCCCAGAAGGGCTGGCGCTGGAAGGACGTGGAGCCAGCTTTCGATGCGCTGGAGCAGGGCGGGTTGAGCGTGTCGGCGCAGGCCGATCCGTTTCCGGCAACAGGAATGTTTCTGGAAGCAGCGGCAGCCTGCGGGCTGCCGCAGCGCGACGGTTTCGACGGTCTCGACGATGAGGCGAGCGGGTTGTTCCGCGCCACCATCGGCAAAGGCGAACGCTGTTCGGCGGCAGACGCGTTCCTGCGTCCCGCCATGCAACGTCCCAACCTCACCGTGCTGACGAAGGCAAGGGCAGGGCGCATCGTCATCAAGGGCGGGCGTGCCACAGGGGTGCGCTATTACCATGAAGGCGAATGGCAGGAGGCAAGCGCGGGCCGGGAGGTGATCCTGAGTGCCGGCGTGTTCCAGAGCCCGCAAATCCTGCTGCTTTCAGGCATCGGCCCGGCTGGCGACCTCGTTGCCCATGGCATCACCGTCATGAACGACTTGCCCGGCGTGGGCGCAAACCTGCAGGACCACATCGATTATGTGATGGTGTTCACTGCGCGCACCGGACCGGAAACGATCGGCGTGTCGGGTGTGGGCTCGCGTACCATCATGGACGCGGTGAAGCAGTGGCGGACCGACCGTACCGGGCGGCTTACTTCGCCGATTGCCGAGGCCGGGGCCTTTCTGAAGTCGTCGCCGGAGCTGGATACGCCCGACCTGCAGTTCACCTTCGCGCCGGGCATCGTCATAAATCACGGCAAGACCATGCGCCCGGGTCACGGCATGTCGATCCACGTATCGCTGCTCAGGCCGGAGTCTCGCGGGCGCGTGATGCTGGCCTCGGCTGATCCGGGGGCCGCACCGCTAATCGACCCGCAATACCTCACCCATGCCAGCGACGTGAGCCGCATGGTGGCGGGAGTGAAGAGGGCGAGGGACGTGTTCAATGCAACTGCCTTCGACCGCATTCGCGGGAAGGAACTGCACTCGGGCGAGGCAAGGTCCGATGCGGATTGGGAAGCGTTGATCCGCGCCCGTGCCGACACGCTCTATCACCCCGTCGGCACCTGCCGCATGGGCGACCGGAAGGACCGGTTCGCCGTGGTGGGGCCGGACCTGAAGGTTCACGGTGTGGATGGCCTTCGTGTGGCCGATGCGTCGGTAATGCCGCAGATCATTTCGGCCAACACCAACGCAGCAGCCATGATGATCGGCTGGAAGGCGGGCGATCTGATCTCCGCGGGTTGAGCTGCACGCAGCACTCTCTACTGTCATCCCCCGGCTTGACCGGGGGACCCAGTCAAACAGTTGAAATGGGTCCCGGCTCTGCGCAGCACCACTACGTGCTGCAGCGCGTCCGGGATGACAGTTCGCGATTTACCGCCCCAGGCCCATCAGCCGGTTGCGCTGGTTCGAGTAGCCGATCTCGCCGATGGCGGTCCAGCCGCCCAGTTCCTTCAGGTCGGCGAAGTAGGTGTCGTGCACCCGCCGGGTCAGTTCCGAATGCTGCCGGGTTTCTTCCGCCACCGCCTGCCAGCCCTCGTAGAACTTGTCGTAGACGTCGTTCGAGAAGCCGCGCACCTCGACGCCGTGATCGCGCACCATGCGGTCGAGATAGGCGCCATTGTTGGCGATCACGTCCTCATAGGTGCGGGCATGCTCTTCCTTGCAGGCGGCAAGGATGATCTGCTGGTCGATGGCAGACAGGCCTTCCCACCAGCTCTTGTTGAGCCCCAGGCAGAGGCTGCCGCCGGGTTCGTGGAAACCGGGCCAGTAATAGTACTTCGCTGCCTCGTAGAGCTTCATGAAGTAGTCGTTGTAGGGGCCCGCCCATTCGGTCGCATCGATGGTGCCGGCGACGAGGTTCTCGTAGATCTGGCCCGGGGGCAGGGCGACCGGTGAGGCGCCGAGCTTGGACAGCACGTCGCCGCCGAGGCCCGGCATGCGCATCTTGAGGCCCTTGAGGTCGTCGGCCGAATTGATTTCCTTGTTGAACCAGCCGCCCATCTGGCTGCCGGTGGCGCCGCACGGGATCGACTTGATACCGAAGGGGGCGGCGACTTCGTCCCACAGGTCCTGTCCGCCCTTGACGCCAACCCACGCGTTCCATTCGAGGTTGGTCATGCCGAACGGCACGGACGTGAAATAGACGAACGCCGGGTGCTTGCCCTTCCAGTAGTAGTCGGCGGAGTTGTAGGCCTGGCTGTTGCCGGAGGCTACCTCGTCGAACACGTCGAACGCGCCGACGCGCTCTCCCGCTGCGTAATAGGTGGTGACGATGCGGCCCTCGGACAGCTCGGATATGCGCGCGGCATGACGCTGGGCCGAGGTGCCAAAACCCGGAAAGTCCCGCGGCCACGAGGACACGATGTTCATTTCCACCCGCGCCTGCGCGATGGCGGGCGTGGCAAGCGGTGCTGTGGCAGTGGCGGTGGCGGCGGTAAGGAACGTGCGGCGGTGCATTTTCTGGTGCGGTCCTTTCGGCAAAGAAATGCGGGAGGCCGAAGCCCCCCGCACAAGCGTCCTGATACTATATAGAGTTTTCGCGCCGGGATTACATGCCCAGAACGCGGTTGCGCTGGTTCGAGAACTCGATTTCCGCGATCTTGCGGAAGCCGCCGATCTCGCGCAGCTTGGCCTGGAAGTCGTCGTCGATCTTCGTGGCAAGGGCGGAGTGGTTGCGGGTTTCCTCGAACACTTCCTTGGCGGCGCCGCCGAAGGCGTCCCACACGTCGTCGTTGAACGACTTCACCACCACGCCGTGATCCTTGATCAGCCGGTTGAGGTATTCACCGTTGTTGGCGGACGCCTCTTCGTGCTGGGCGGCAAGCTCCTCGTTCGAGGCGGCGGTGATGATGGCCTTCTCGATGTCGGTGAGGCCTTCCCACCACGACTTGTTCATGCCCAGCGCCAGACCGCCGCC
>CAZYKZ010000121.1:0-7685 GCA_964648175.1 uncultured Anderseniella sp. | reverse complement strand
AGGCGCGCGAGGATCTCGGCGGACAGGTCAGGCACGGCAGCCTCCTGTGCATCAGATTCGTAGCCAGTCTACACCAGGTGCCACCTTAACCCAAACCCGGTAAGTCACTCTGGTCGAGCAGCCAGGCCCGTTTGGGCAATGGCAAGCTCAGGTCCAGATGCAAAAATGGCTCCCGCCGGGCTGGCGAGAGCCGATTGAAACAGCCTGTGGAGTGGCTTGATTACTGGTTGCCGTTGCCAAAGGTCAGCGGGGCTTCAACCACCTTGAGAACTTCGCTGGCGCGTGCATCCGACTGCTGCCAGGAAACCGGTGCGATCTGGAAGTTGCCCTTCGACGTGCGATTGACAATCTGGCTGTCGCCCTTGGCTGAGCGGTTGACACCGGAAGCTGCTTCAACGGCTTCTTCCTCGTCGCTGCCCATGAAGGCCGAGATCAGGCGGGACAGAGCGGACTTCTCTTCGTCGTCGAGAGCCGGGATCTGGTTGGCTTCATCGCGCACGAACGGCTGCGGTGCGCCATCACGGCGGGCCAGGGCATCGGTGTTGGAGAACAGGTCGCTCAGGCTGGTGGTGTTGGCGTAAGTCACAGACAGCGGCCGAAGCTCTTCCTCAACCCGGACGCCGTTGTCGAGGCTGCCCTTGGTAGAGGTGTTGCTGGCCAGCAGGGCCGAGCGGTCTTCATAGCCCAGCGATGCGATCGTCGTCGGGCCGAGATTGCCGCGCACCGGCGACTCGCTGGCGGCGATGTTGAAATTCTGGTTGGTCGGCACGGGCGCAGAGGCCGGCTCGATCTTCATGTTGGCAGCGGCCAGCATGAGAACCTCGATCGGCTTCGGACGCGGCTTCGGCACGGCGCGCAGATTGGCGACCTGCTGCGGCTGCTGCTCCTGCTCGGCCGATGGCGACGGCGGCGTGGACTTGGACATGGCGGCCAGAACGGCGTCGGCCATGTTGGCCTGGATCAGGTCAATCGGCCCGGACTGGGCTTCGGTTTCTTCCTGCTCCTGCTCTTGGGCCGGCGCCTCATAGGACGCCATCCGGCTGTTGCCGGTCTCGCGGGCTGCAATCAGCGTATTGCCAACGCCGCCACCACGGGCATTAACGGTACCGGCATACTTGCGGGAAATGCTCGCGTAACGCGACGGGCTCATGCGTGGCCAGTGGCGTACGTTGCCGCTGTCGATGTGCACAAAGCCATACTTGCCCGAGGTCGGATAATAACCAACGCCGCCGACCTTGCGGACCAGGGCGGAGCCCATGATCTTTTCGACAGGAACGTCCGGGAAATAGAAGTCGATTGCGTTGCCGACCATGTGCTGCGACTTGCGCGCCACATTGCGGCCAATGCGCTTCAGCATGGCATTGGTGCGCGGGCTGCGATAGCCAGAAATGATGTGAACAGGCTTCTTGGAGCCGAGGTCTGCGTGCAGTTCCCACAGCAGGTCAACGGTCTCGAGCGACATCTTGGTTGCTTCGTTGCGACGCCAGTCGCGCAGGAACCAGTTGATTTTCTTGATGGCTTCGGGGTCGTAGCGGCCGTTGCGCTTGTAGGTAACCGTGATGGTTTCCTTGGTGTGGGTGAAATACATGGACAGAGTGCGGGTTTCAGCAGATGCCGACGCGGCGCCGCACGAGATCGCGCTTACGCCCAGCACGGCAGCAAAGCAGCCGCCAAGAAAACCGGTCTTTACCTGGGAGGCCACCGCAGACATGCGGGCGGCCCAAGGGTCCCTGCCAATCATCAACTACCCAACGGAGCAAAAGCTCCGAATCCCCTACTTAATCTACCCCAAGCAGATTTGGAAAAATCTACTACAAGCAGTCTCTAAAGACCACAAGAATAAGGCTGCTATGGGGCAGGGTTCCTACTCACCGGAACAGCATGTCAGATCATGCTTAACGGGCAATTAAGACGGCCCCTCCGGGCCGTCCCGCGCACGTCAACGAAGGACCGACCGCTCTGCCTCCAAGGCCTTTGCCAGGTGGTCGTCACGTTTGTAAATATCCGGAAAATAAGAAATTTCTCCAGATTCGTCAGTCCATGCGGTGAAGTAGGTGAGGTGCACCGGCAGCTTCTTCTCCATCTGGATGGGGGTGTTCTTGCCGCTGGCTATGGTGCTCGCAACCTTGTCTTCGGACCAGCCGAGAACGTGCGTCGCGAGGTCGCGCGGGTTCTGGACGCGCACGCAACCGTGGCTGAAGGCGCGCGACTCGTTGTCGAACAGCGAGCGCTTGGGCGTGTCGTGCAGATAGATGGCGTGGCTGTTGGGGAACATGAACTTCACTTCGCCCAGGGCATTGTTCGGTCCGGGCTTCTGGCGGATACCGACGCCGCCATTGTAGTTCCACCAGTCGACATTGTAGCCGGACACGCGCTGGCCCCGGTTGTTCACCGCCTCGTAGCCGCGTTGCTCCAGATAGCCGGGATTGGAGCGCAGTTTGCCAAGGTATTCCTTCTTGATGATCGACTGCGGAATGCCCCAGTAAGGATTGAACTCCACCCGCTCCATCTCGTCGGAGAAGAAATAGGTCTGGTTGGTGGGCTTGCCGACGATGACTCGGGTTTTCCACTCGATGGCGTCATTGTTGATGATGCGCATCTCGAAAGCCGGCTGATTGACGAAAATGTAGCGCTTGCCGAGATCGCGCGGCAGCCAGCGCAGCCGCTCCATATTCATGGCCAGTTGCTCGGAGCGCCTGACCTTGGTCTTGCCGTTGAGGGCGGCGATGGTGTTCTTGCCGGCCATGCCATCCGCCGACAGGCCGGCGCTCTTCTGGAACGCCTTCAGGGCTGCGACGTCGGATTCCGACATGGTTTGCGAGGCGTTGTCGGCAGCCAGCACTGCAGCTTCCGAACCGAACAGCGGAGCATCGGTCGCGACAGCGCCCGACTCTGCCGTTTCCTCTGAATTCTTGATGAAGTTCAACTGCTTGAGACGCTTGCGCAGGAGCGGAATGCGCTCGTCGGTGACGCCCAGCTTGAGAAGGGCGCCTTCGGGAATGACGATCTGCTGCTCATCGCGTTCGCTGGCGCCGAGGCGGATCAGCTCATCGCGCATGGCCTTGTAGGCGGGCAGCGTGGGGTGAAGGCGCATCAGCCATTCGGCCGGTTGCGGATGGCTGGCGAGCGAGGCGGCTGCGTCGGCTGCAGCCACATGCGGCGGCACGAGATCGTGATAGCCCGAAATCTTCTTCGGCGTCACGAGGCCGCCGGAGGCATGATGGGCATAGCGCATCGCCATGGCGGTGAGTTCGAGGTCGAACCGTGCAAGCGTGGCCGGGTCGGTGCCAAGGCTGTCAAGCTTGCCAGCAGCCGCCAGCGCCGGAAGCTGGTAGTAGTCCGGGTCGAGACCTTCGCGCTCTGCGGCGCGCAGTACCTTCAGGACCGCTTCGGCCCGCGCCGACGGCTTGCCGTCTTCAATCCACAGCGGCGAGAAGGCGCGCTTTTCATAGAGCTTCGCGATGGCCGAAAGCTGGTCTTTCGACACCTTCACAGTGTCGAGGCCTGCCTTGAGCGTTTCGAACGAGGCTTGAGCGACCGGGTCGGTCAGCTTCAGTTCGTCGAGTTGGTCGGACACGTCGACAGTTGCGCCGGCCTCGGCAGCGAAGACCGGGCCTTGCGGGCGCGGCTGCTTCAGGTCGGCCTTGACGAGGCTGACCAGGGGGTCCGCAGTGTAGGTGTAATACTGCTCGCCGGTGGAGGCGACATCCGGACCGTCATCGTCGTCAAAGGTAACGCGCACGCGCTCTCGGCGGTTGAGTTCCTCGTCAAAATCGCGCGCGCTTCCGAAGCTGGAGAAGAATCCGCGATTGTTGTTCAAGAAATCGAAGCTGCGCGTGCGGGTGGTTTCGTCCCGACGCTGCTGCCGGAGCTGGCGTTGCTGGCGTTGCGACCAGAAACCGTTGTCGTCATCGAAACTGCGGCTGGTGAAATTGGTCTTCCGCTCTCTTTGTTCGGCAATCGCCTGCGAGGTTGCTGCCGGCAGGGCGATGCAGCTTGCGAGCAAAAGCGCACTCAGACGCGAAACCATGAAAAACACCTCTCTGGTTGTGCGCCACGACTAAAGCCACAGCCGAACGCGTGACGCAACAGTAGTATAAGGGGAGAGGGGCAGAAAAAGTTCAATTATCCGCGAGCTTCCAGTCCCAGGTCCCGCATCTTGCGATACAGGGTGGACCGGCCGATGCCGAGCTTGCGCGCAACCTCCGACATCTGGCCCCGGTACCGGGTGAGGGCAAGGCGAATCATGTCTGCCTCGATTTCCTCAAGCGTACGGATGTGGCCGCCGTCGGTGACTGCCGGAATGCCGTAGGCCATGCCGTCGGCAATCATTCCGGACGGGCTGGACGGACTTGTTGCAGCGCTGACGACCGAGCCGATGATGGCATCGGCGCCGGTGGCCCTCGGCGCTTCGGGACGGGGAGCCGGTGCGGGCGGAACTTCCACCTCGAAGCCCTCGGTGAGCGCAGCGATCTGCGGGAAATCTGCAACGGCGAGCTCTGCGCCTTCGCACATGACAATGGCGCGGAACACGGTGTTCTCGAGCTGGCGGACGTTGCCGGGCCAGTTGTAGGCCTTGAGCATTTCGAGCGCGTGGTCGGTGATGCCTGTGATCCGGCGGCCTTCCTCGGCGGCGAAGCGGGTGATGAAGTGCCGGGTTAGCGGCGCGATGTCCTCGATGCGCTCGCGCAGGGGCGGCGCCATGACCGGAAACACGTTGAGGCGGTAGTAGAGGTCTTCGCGGAACTGGCCGGCCTTCACCATCTCGATCATGTTGCGGTTAGTCGCGGAGATGAGGCGGATGTCGACCTTGACCGGCTTGCGCGAGCCAACGGGATCGATCTCGCCTTCCTGCAGGGCGCGCAGCAGCTTGACCTGGATGTCGAGCGGCAGTTCGGCGACTTCATCGAGGAACAGCGTGCCACCGTCGGCTTCCTGGAACTTGCCGATGTGCTTGCCGACCGCGCCTGTGAACGAGCCCTTCTCGTGGCCGAACAGGATGCTCTCGACGAGGTTTTCCGGCAGTGCGCCGCAGTTGACCGCGACGAAGGGCTTGCCACGGCGTTCGCTCTCACCCTGAATGGCGCGGGCGATCATTTCCTTGCCGACGCCACTTTCGCCCTCGATCAGCACCGGAATGGTGGACTGGGCGGCGCGCTTGCCGAGGCGCACCAGGTTGTTCATGGCCGGCGAAGCGATGATGAGGTCGTCGAACGACATGGCGCCGGAGACCTTCTGGTTCAGGCGCTTCACTTCTTCGGTAAGGGCATTGACCTTCAGAAGATTCTGGATCGAGACCTTGAGGCGCTCGGGGTTGACGGGCTTCACCACGAAGTCGTCGGCGCCGGCGCGCATGGCCTTGACCACCGTTTCGATGGAGCCCTGGGCGGTCTGAACGATGACCGGCACGGTGGCGCGGTAGGCGGACAGACGCTCAAGAAACTCAAGCCCGTCGATCTCGGGCATGACCAGATCGAGGATGATCAGGTCGACCGGCTTGGACCGGCTGGATTCGAGGATGTCCAGGCCCTGCGTGGCGCTGTCGGCTGACACGGGTTCGAACCCGAAGCGCTTGACCAGTTCTTCCAGGATGCGGCGCTGGGCCGGATCGTCCTCTACGATCAGAATCTTGTGTGGCATGCTGTCTCTTGGCGTTGGTTTTGCTGCCGTGGGCAAATGCTTACCGGATGCCGCCCGCCATGAATGCCCACGTGGGACAGCCAGCCGGAACGGATTTCGATGCAGATGATGCCATCCATTGGTAAAGGCGTGCTTAAGATGAGCCAGATTGATACAGCTTGATGATTTTCCGGAAATGATGGCCAAACCGGCTTGTTTGGCCGCATTCGTGCCGTCATATGTTGAAGTCAGTCATCACCTCACAGCTTTTTTCCCGATGAAGACGGAGAAGACATGAAACCTGCCATCGACCTTGAAGCCCATGTTCATGCCGCTGCCGGACAGGCCAGCGCCAGCCCTGCCACTGCTGACCTTGGTGATCTGCCGGAGTGGAACCTGGACGACCTGTACGAAGGCCCGGACAGCGCTCAGTTCAAGGCGGACATGGACAAGGCAGCCAGCGAAGCGGCCCGGTTTGCCAGCCAGTACCAAGGCAAGCTGGAGACCATCCTGGACGGCGGAAAGGGCGGCGATGGCTTGAGCAATGTCATCAAGGATTATGAAGGCCTGTCGGACCTTTTCGGCCGGATCGGCTCGTTCATGATGCTCTATTACGTGGGCAACACGACCGACCCCAAGCGGCAGAAGTTCTACGGTGACGTATCGCAGAAGCTGACTGCCGTAACCACGGGGCTGGTGTTCTTCGAACTGGAATTCAACCGGCTGGAGGAAGAAGCCCTTGCCCAGGCGATGAAGACGTCTGCCGCGCTGGCGCACTACCGGCCATGGATTGACGATCTCAGGAAGGAAAAGCCGTACCAGCTGGAAGACCGGGTGGAGCAGCTGTTCCACGAGAAGTCGGTGACGGCGGCGGGCGCCTGGAACCGGCTGTTCGACGAAACGCTGGCGGCGCTGAAGTTTACGGTTGATGGCGAGGAACTGACGCTCGAGCCAACCCTCAATCTGCTTCTCTCAAAGGACCGGGTGAAGCGCGAGAAGGCGTCGGACGCGCTGGCGCTGGCGTTTGCGAAGAACATCTCACTGTTCACCACCATCACCAACACGCTGGCCAAGGACAAGGAAATCTCCGACCGCTGGCGCGGCTTCAAGGACGTGGCCGAGGCGCGGCACCTGTCCAACCGGGTGGAAGGCCCGGTGGTGGATGCTCTGGTGAGCGCGGTCCGGGAGTCCTATCCCAAGCTGTCGCACCGCTATTACGCGATGAAGGCGCAGTGGCTGGGCCTCGACAAGATGATGCACTGGGACCGTAATGCCCCACTGCCGGACCAGGACGACTCGAAGGTGCCATGGGACAAGGCGCAGGCGATGGTGCTGGACGCCTATGCGGGGTTTGCGCCGGAGATGGCCGACATTGCGCGCCGTTTCTTTGACGAACGCTGGATCGATGCGCCGGTCAGGCCGGGCAAGTCATCCGGCGCGTTCGCCCATCCGACGGTGCCGTCTGCGCACCCTTACGTGATGCTGAACTACCAGGGCAAGACGCGGGACGTGATGACGCTGGCGCACGAACTGGGCCATGGCGTGCACCAGGTGCTGGCGGCAAGGCAGGGGCCGCTGATGGCATCGACCCCGCTGACCCTTGCCGAGACGGCGTCGGTGTTCGGCGAGATGCTGACGTTTCGCTCGCTGCTGAAGCAGACCACAGATCCGGTCAAGCGGAAGGTGCTGCTGGCCGGCAAGGTTGAGGACATGCTCAATACGGTGGTGCGCCAGATCGCATTCTACTGTTTCGAGCGTGAGGTTCACGAGAACCGGCGCGACGGCGAACTGACGGCGGACCAGATCGGTGAACTGTGGATTGCCACACAGAAGGAAGCGCTGGGTGAGGCAATCGAGTTCGGCCCCGGCTATGAGACGTTCTGGGCCTACATTCCGCACTTCATCCATTCGCCCTTCTACGTGTACGCCTATGCCTTCGGCGACTGCCTGGTGAACTCGCTCTACGCCCGCTACCTGGAGGCGGAAGAGGGCTTCCAGCAGAAGTACTTCGAGATGCTGAAGGCGGGCGGCACCAAGCACCATTCGGAACTGCTCAAGCCGTTTGG
>CAZYKZ010000120.1:0-7704 GCA_964648175.1 uncultured Anderseniella sp. | reverse complement strand
CGCAAGGGCGTGGAAGTCATCCCGCTCGACTTCGACCTGGTGCAGCTCAATGGTGGCGGCATCCACTGTTCGACGATGCCGCTGATCAGGGACAGTGTTTAGGCCGCCGCCTGAGCCTGCTTCGGCTTGAGCGCGGCGGCGAAGGCGCCGCAGCCGATGGTCAGCACCGCGATGCAGATGACCAGCAGCTTGGTGTACTTGTGCTCGATGCCGAACAACGCGGTCATGAAGCCGTTGCCGCCTTCCTCGAAATAGTAGAGCACTGCGCCCGCCATGGCCGCGACGAACGCTGTGTGGAACGCCCAAAGGCTCACGCGCCTGCCGCCGATGACGCAGAACAGGATGACCGGCGTGAGGAACATCGAGGCCGTGCCCGAGATGGCCACGGCGGCGTAAAGCTCCTTGGTGTCGAGGAACAGGAAGACGAGCCCGCCGATCATGAAGGCCAGCATGGCCATGCGCCCGTTGGCCAGCGTCGGGGCGGCCAGCCCCATGTCCTTGATCGCCAGTTTGGAGGCGCTGGACAGGGTGGAATCCAGCGTCGACACAGCCGACACGATCAGCGCGAGGTTGAGCACCAGCATGGTGGTGTCGCCCAGGGTTCGGCGCAGCACGTCCAGCATGGCCTCGTCTGGTTGCTTGACGGTGCCGGCATAGACGCCCAGCAGGGCGAACAGGAAGATGCAGCCCATCGACAGCCAGCCCGCATGCAGGAACGACTTCCAGGTGGTCTTGCGGTCGGCCAGGAAACCGCGGTCCATCATGACAGGGTCGTGCATCGGGTAGGAGATGACCTGCAACATGGCCACCATGAACAGCACCCAGCCGGGGTCGGTGACAGGCCTTGCAGTCGAGCCGAGCAGCGACACGCTCCAGCCCGGCGCGCCGCTGAGCGAGAACACCAGCACCGCCAGCATGACGAGGAACACGCTCATCTGGAACACGTCGGTGCGCAGCGACGACTGCAGGCCGCCCATCATTGAATATGCCAGCGTAAACAACGCCGCGATGCTGGCGGCAGCAAGGTACAGCGCGGTGCCCTCGGCGCCGAAGATGATGCCGACGACGATCAGGTTGGCGAAAACTTCCGACAGGAGCCTGAGCGCAACGACCAGATTGTAGGCGCTGGTGCCGGACGGGCCGAACCGGTCAGTGAGGAAGGCCTGAACCGAGTTGAAGCCGTGCCGGAACCGGATCTGGTCGACGATGACCGCGCCGGTGAAGAACGACAGGTAGTACGCGGTGTAGGCCAGCGCGCCGCCGATGCCGTAATAGAAGCCGAGGATGGCAGCGGTCAGCAGCGAGCGGGCGAAGATCCACGTTGTGACCTGGCTGAACACCAGCGTGATCAGCGACGGCGCTGACCCGTCTGCCGACTGGCCCGCATAAAAGCCGTCGACTGTGCGCTGGCGCGGGGTCAGCAGCAGGGAAATCACGGCGAGCGTCAGCAGGGTCAGCAACAGGGCGTTGGTCATCGGCAGGGCCTTTCGCGGGCGTCAGGAATCCGGACGCCATCTGCAAGGCCAGGCTGCCAACATTCAACTCACATTTGGATGATCGGGCCGTGAATGCTATCTATGGTGTGTGCCTCAACCAACTGAAAGGGTGTAGTCATGAGCGGCTTCCTGTCCAAACTTTTTGGCGGCAAGAGCGAAAAGCCCGAAGCTGCCGCCCAGACCGAAACCTACAAGGGTTTCGTGATCGAACCCCGGCCGAAGGGAGGCTCGGGCCACTACAACGTGGCCGGCGTCATCCGCAAGGAAGGCGAGCCTGACGGACCGGCGCACGAGTTCATCCGCGCCGACACGTTCCCGAACGTGGAAGACGCAGTGCGCTTCTCGCTGGTCAAGGCGAAGCAGATCATCGACCAGCAGGGCGAGCGGATTTTCCGGTCCGGCGGCGGGTGGTAGGCTTAAGCCTCACCCGCTCCACTTGGTGCGCATCGTCACCAGCTCTTCCGATGCGGTGGGGTGCACGGCCATGGTGGCGTCGAAGTCGGCCTTGGTCGCGCCCATCCGGAGCGAGATGCCGAGCAGCTGCGCCATTTCGCCGGCGTCCGGCCCCATGATGTGACAGCCCAGCACCTTGTCCGACTTCGGCTCGACGATGAGCTTCATCAGCATCCGTTCGTCGCGGCCTGACAGGGTATGCTTCATGGGCCGGAAGGTGGACTTGTAGATGTCCACCTCGCCGTATTGCTCGCGCGCCTGTGCTTCGGTGAGGCCAACGGTGCCGATCTCGGGCTGCGAGAATACCGCGGTGGGAATCAGCGAATGGTCGACCTTGATGTCCTTGCCGCCGAACACGGTGTCGGCAAACGCATGGCCTTCCCGGATCGCCACTGGAGTGAGCGCCACGCGGTCGGTCACGTCGCCCACGGCATAGATGTGGTCGACGCTGGTCTTCGAGTACTCGTCGACCTTGATGGCGCCGTTGGCCTTGAGTTCCACGCCCGCGTGCTCAAGCCCCAGGCCGTCGGTGTAGGGCGCACGGCCAATGGCGAACATGATCTGGTCCGCCTCCAGCACCTCGCCATTGGTGAGTGTGCCGTAGAGCACATCGTCCTTCTTCTCGATCTTCGAGAACACCTCGCCGCAAATGATGTCGACGCCCTTCTTCTTCATCTCGGCGGTCAGGTGGTCGCGCACGTCCTCGTCGAAGCCGCGCAGGATCTTTTCGCCGCGATAGAGCAATGTCGTCTCCACGCCGAGGCCGTTGAAGATGCCGGCAAACTCGACAGCGATGTAGCCGCCGCCGGCTACCACGATGCGCTCGGGTAGCTTCTCAAGGTGGAATGCCTCGTTGGAAGTGATGACGTGTTCGACGCCCGGCAGCGCGGGATCGATGTTCGGCACGCCGCCGGTGGCGATGAGAATGTACTTCGCGGTGACGTGGCGTTCCTCGCCGAGCAAGCGGACGGAATGTGCATCGCGCAATTCTGCCCGGCAGTGATGCAGTTCCACGCCGGCAGCCTCGAGGTTCTTCATGTAGACCTTGTTGAGGCGGTCGATCTCGACATCCTTGTTGGCGATCAGGGTCGGCCAGTCAAACTCTACCTTGCTCGTGGTCCAGCCAAAGCCGACGGCGTCCTCGAACGCCTCGGCGAAATGGCTTGCGTAGACGAACAGCTTCTTGGGCACGCAGCCGCGGATGACGCAGGTGCCGCCATAGCGGTATTCCTCGGCAATGGCGACCCTGGCGCCGTGGCTTGCAGCGATGCGGGCGGCGCGGACGCCACCGGAGCCGCCGCCGATGACGAACAGGTCGTAGTCGTAGTCGGACATGTCAGCGTTTTCTTTCGATGATCTCGATGCCGTCGGGTCCGCCCAGGATGGCCAGGCTCGCCATGTCGAGGAACAGGCCGTGGTCGACCACGCCGGGAATGGTGGACAGGGCGGACGCAAGCTTCTGGGCGTCCGGAATCCGCCCGAATGCGCAGTCGATGATGACGTTGCCGTTGTCGGTGACAAACAGCTCGCCATCGCGGATGCGCAGGGCCAGCGGGCCTTCGCAGCCCGCCCAGCGCGAGGCGTGCTCGATCTTCATGGCGGTGGACTTGACGCCGAAGGGGACCACCTCGATGGGCAGCGCGAACTTGCCGAGCGTGTCCACCTTCTTGGTGTCGTCGGCGATGACGATCATCTTTTTCGATGAAGACGCGACGATCTTCTCGCGCAGCAGCGCTCCGCCTCCGCCCTTGATCAGGGACAGGTTGGCGTCCAGCTCATCGGCGCCGTCCACGGTCAGGTCGAGAATGGGCTCCTCGTCCAGCCGGGTAAGTGGAATGTTCAGGCTTTCTGCCTGCTTGCGGGTGGCTTCAGAGGTTGGCACGCAGATGACGTTCAGGCCGTCCCTGACCATTTCGCCGAGCCCGGCGACGAATTTCGCCGCCGTCGACCCGGTTCCCAGCCCCAGTTTCATGCCGTCGCGCACGTGCTTCAACGCCTCGCGCGCGGCGGCTTCCTTTGCCTCGTCAGGTGTCACCGGGCCAGACCACCCATCAGCATGTACTTCATCTCGACATATTCCTCGATGCCGTGGATGGAGCCTTCGCGGCCAATGCCGGACTCCTTAACGCCGCCGAACGGGGCGACCTCGGTGGAGATGATGCCCTCGTTGATGCCAACGATGCCGTAGTCCAGCGCCTCGCCGACGCGCCACACCCGGCCGATGTCGCGGGTGTAGAAGTAGCAGGCGAGACCAAACTCGGTATCATTGGCCATCTGGATGGCCTCTTCCTCGGTCTTGAAGCGGAACAGCGGCGCCACGGGGCCGAAGGTTTCTTCCTTCGTGACCTTCATGGACGTGTCCACGTCGCGCAGGATGGTCGGCTCGTGGAAGTTGCCGCCGAGCGCCTTGCCGCCGGTGACGATCTTGGCGCCCTTGGACAGCGCGTCCTGGATGTGCTCCTGCACCTTCTCCACGGCAGCCTTGTTGATCAGCGGGCCGGTGGTGACGCCTTCCTTGGTGCCGTCGCCCACCTTCATCTTTTCGACCGCGGCCTTCAGCGCATCGGCGAACTTGTCGTAGATGCCGTCCTGCACCAGCAGCCGGTTGGCGCACACGCATGTCTGGCCGGCATTGCGGTACTTCGAGGCCATGGCGCCGGCAACGGCAGCGTCGATGTCGGCGTCGTCGAACACGATGAACGGCGCATTGCCGCCCAGCTCCATGCCCACCTTCTTCACCGTCTTTGCACACTGCTCCATCAGCACCTTGCCGATCTCGGTGGAGCCTGTGAAGGTCAGCATCTTGACGGTCGGATTGGAGGTGAGCTCGCCGCCGATCTCCGATGCCTTGCCGGTAACGACGCTCAGCACGCCTGCCGGAATACCGGCGCGCTCGGCGAGCTCACACAGGGCAAGTGCCGACAGCGGCGTTTCGGAAGCCGGCTTGATGACCATGGTGCAGCCGACTGCCAGTGCGGGGCCTGCCTTGCGGGTGATCATGGCATTGGGGAAGTTCCACGGCGTGATGGCGCCGCACACGCCCACCGGCTGGCGGATGACGACGATGCGGGCATCGGCCTTGTGGGTCGGGATGGTTTCGCCGTTGATGCGCTTGGCTTCCTCGGCGAAGAACTCGATGAACGAGGAGCCGTAGGCGATTTCACCGCGGGCTTCGGCCAGCGGCTTGCCCTGCTCGGCGGTCATGATCTGGGCCAGGTCTTCCTGGTTCTCCATCATCAGGTTGTACCACTTGCGCAGGATGTTGGAGCGCTCCTTGGCGGTCTTGGCGGCCCAGCCTTTCATGGCCTTTTCGGCAGCGGCGATGGCTTGCTTCGTTTCCTTCGCACCCAGTTTCGGCACCGAGGCGATCACGTCGCCAGAAGCGGGGTTGGTGACATCGATCTTGTCATCGCTATCCACCCACTTGCCGTCGATGTAGCATTGTTCCTTGAGCAGCGACTTGTCCTTCAACAGGTCGCGAAGAGCCTGTGTCTTGATGGCGTCCATTGTCCGGGCCTCCTAACTTACTGGTATGTGGCTGGCGGTTTAGCACGGGCCAAGCGCGGCTCCAAGGCAGATCAGGTTGAAAGTGATGCGAGGTGGGTGCATATCTTGCGAACGCGCCCCGGCCGCCGTGCCGGGGCCCAGCCATTCTAACTTGCCGGGTCCCGGAACAAGTCCGGGACACAGGCCCCGATGGAGCCGCAAAATGCCCCGCCCCGCCGTCATCTTCGACCTCGACGGAACACTGGTCGACACAGCACCTGACCTCTGGGCGGCAACGAACCACGTTCTGACGGCGCATGGCCGGCGCGCGGTGACGCTGGACGAGGTGTACGAGATGGTGGGCCAGGGGGCGAAGAAGCTGATCGAGCGCGGCTTCGAGCGCACCGGCGATCCGGTCCGCGCCGACATGGTGGACATCATGTTCCGCCAGTTCATCGACCACTACACCGCAAACATTACCGCAACGTCGAAGCCCTATCCGGGCGTGCTGGCGCTGCTGGACGAACTGAAAGGGCGCGGCGTCGGGCTGGCGGTATGCACCAACAAGCTGGAACGGCTTTCGGTGAAGCTGATCGGCGGGCTGAAGATGGACCATTATTTCTCCGCCATCATCGGGCCGGACACGACCGGCGTGGCGAAGCCCGATCCGAAGCCGCTTCGGGCAGCCATCGAGAAGGCCGGCTCGGCCCACACCCACGCCGTGATGATCGGCGACTCGGCCACCGACATCCGCACGGCGCAAGCTGCCCAGGTGCCGGTGATCGCGGTCAGCTTCGGCTATACCGACGCCCACGTCTCGACGTTCGATCCGGACCATGTGGTCGATCATTTTGACGAGATCCTGCCGCTGCTGGACGCGCGCTTCGCAGCTTACGCCTGAGCTCGTTCGATCCGGCCCAGCAATGTGCCCGCCAGCATGGTGAGTCCGGCCATGGGCAGCAGGTATGCCAGCGACCAGCTCCACGCCCCTCCTCCCATGCCAACCAGGAACGTCGTTGCAGCAGGGCCGATGAGCTGTCCGATGGCGACGCCCTGCAGCATCAGCCCGTTGACCGTGGATACGTGAGCCGGGCTGGGGCTGTGGCGGGCAACGCCTGCGAACAGCGAGCCGGGTATCATGCCGCCAAAGCTGGAAAACAGGACTGCGCCGGCGATGCGCAGCGGTACCGGCAATGTCTCGCTCATCACGGCGACGGCGCCGGTTGCCATCATGGCGGCGGCAAGCACGATGAGGCTGCGCCGCTGCCAGCCCCGGTCAAGCAGGAAGCCCGAGGCAATGTTGCCGGTGGTGTTGGCGACCATGACCAGCGCTCCAGCGGCTGCCGCGGGGCCTAGCTGCCAGCCCGCGCGCTCCACTAGAATGAGCGGCACGAAGCTGGTGAGCGCCATGTACTGGCCGGAATAGCAGCCGAACACCACGGCCAGCATGACTGCGCCGGGGGTCTTCAACACGGCGGCGATGCGGCCCGTTCCTGCCGGCACGGCCGATGGCCGGCGCGGCGGCGCAGCCCATACCAGTGCCGCAAGGCACAGGACATAGGTTGCGGATATGGCAAGCCACAGCCCGCGCCAGCCAAGCGTCGAGATGACGACGGCGCCGGCCAGCAGCACCAGCCCTGCGCCCAGCGGCAGGTAGGCGCCCCACAGGCCCATGGCCGTCTGGCGGGTACGGTCGTCGGCGAGCCTGATGATCAGGCCGGGCAGTGACACGGACATCATGAAGAAGCCGACGCCCTCGGCAACGCGGGTAATGATGAGCCACTCGCCGGAGTGCACCTGTGCGCCCCAGACTCCCGCCATGGCGGCGGCGAACAGCCCGGCCACAGCCAGCCGCAACTGGCCGAACCGGTCCGACAGCGCACCGAACATGCAGCCGGTGACCGCCGCCACCAGCGAGAACATCGATACCACGAGGCCCGCCTGGAACAGGCTCAGCGACAGCTCTTCGCGCAGCACCGGAAGTGCCGCCGGCGCCTTGCCGACCAGGAAGGCGGCGGCGACGCCGGTCAGGAACACGGCCCAGATGCGGGGCCAGCGCCGGGCGCCGGTTTGGATTTCAGACACTGTTGCCGGTTTCCCCTGCCGGAATCACTGGCGCGAAGGCTGGCACGGACTGTGGCGTTTTGCCAGCCGCGCGAGCGGCTTGACTTGACCGGCCGCTTCAACCTATATCCGCGGCGACCTTCAAGCGGGCGGTTAGCTCAGTTGGTAGAGCACAGTGTTCACATCGCTGGGGTCACTGGTTCGA
>CAZYKZ010000119.1:0-7808 GCA_964648175.1 uncultured Anderseniella sp. | reverse complement strand
TGCGCCACCCGGCCTTCGCCCGGCTCGACATTGCCGCAGCTGGTTTCGATGTCGGTGCTGCAGGCCTGCACGGCCAGCTGCATGTTGCTGATGGCGCCGCCCAACTCGGCGACGGCGTCGAATACGGCGCTGGCGCACGTGTTGCTCAACTGGTCGCCATGGGCGAGCGCACACATCAGCAGGCGGCCTTGGCCGGGCGTCACCGTAGAGCAGAACTTCTCCGCCTCGCTCTTGCACGACTGTGCCACGTCCTCGACGACCTCATCGACCCGGTCCATGAAGCGGGACATGGCCTCGGTTTCTGCCGAAGCCTGGGAAGGTGCAAGAAGCGTCATCGCCGCCAGCGCAGCCAGGGCCGGTATCGTGTACTTCATGGCATATCTCCTCCTCGACGCCGCCATGCCCACCGCTGGCAAGGACAAATGAACCTGCCAGACGCGCAAGCAACGCCCGTTCGTCAACCGCGAGGTCAAAATTCCAGTCCAGGAATTCGCATCACAAGTCAGCCTTGTTGATGGTCCAGTCGATGGTCGGAATGTTCGGAAGTTCGCGGCCGTCATCGACGCCGATTTCCGCCTTGATCACCGCCTCCAGCTTGCCGTTCATCTGCATGATCAGGTCGGCGTTTGCCTCGCGGTCGGCCGCCAGGTTGTTCATTTCACCCGGATCGCTCTCAAGGTCGAATAGTTCGACATCGTTGTTGCCGTACAACTGCTCGATGGTTTTCGGGCTGTTGCGCTCGGTAGGGGCGAAGTAGCGCGAGAACTTGTAGCGGCCGTCGAAGGCCGTGCGCAGCGAACCCCGCTTCTTCATGTCTGGCAGATAGCCTTCCCGGATCAGCTGCATGATCGGCTTGCGGCCCAGCGCCTTCGCCTCGGCATTGATGCGGAATATCTCGCTGTCATTGGTCACAAGGCCGCTGTAGGTGAACAGGACGCTCTCCCGCGTGCTGTTGACCTGCGCCGCCTTCGGATCCGACAAGGCGGAGGAGAAGTCCTTGCCCGGCAGTTCCCGGCCAGCAATTTCGGCTGACTGATCGTTGCTTGCACCTGCCAGGGTAAGCAGCGTCGGCACGATATCGATGTGTCCTGTCAGCGATACGCAGTCCTGCCCGCCGCTCACGTCCGGGTGGGTTACATAGAACGGCAAGTGCATGGTTTCGCGGTAGGCGAACGGGCCCTTGCCATGAAGGCCGTGGGCGCCGCCGGCTTCCCCGTGGTCGGACGTGAACATGATGATGGTGTTGTCACCCAATCCTAGCGCGTCCAGCTCATTCAGGATCTTGGTGAGCTCCATGTCCACCATGCGCTGGGAGTTGATGTAGAAGTCGTTGAAGCGGCGCCAGCGTTCTTCCTCGAGCGGGATGTGCCCGAGGATGTAGTCCCATACCTTCAGGAACTCACCGTGTGCCTTGGGCCGGCCAGGCGCATCCATGGGTTCGTGCAGCGAACTCGCGACCGGGTCGTCCCAGGTAGCCCGGTAAAACTCGTGCTCGGGTGCGCGGGCGGCATGGAACATGAGATTGCCCGTGTCCTGCACGTCCTTGCCGGGCTCGTCCGTGTTGAAATACATGATGTCGTGCGGGTTCACGAGACTGACGAACAGTGCCCATGGCTTGCGCTCGTCTGAGAGTGGCCGCGCGTTGCGACGTAGCCAGGTTATCGCGCTGCCGGCTACCAGGTGGTCGAACTGATATCCGCCCGACGTGTGGCCGATGATGTCGCCGGGATGGAAATAATCGGCGAAGCCGTAGACTTCCATTTCTTCAGTCAGCAGCAGCCTGTCATTATCGTCGAATTCGCGGTTGAGGTGCCATTTTCCCTTGTAGGCCGTGTAATATCCCAGCTTTCTCAGCATGTGGCCGATAGTGGGGATCTTGGTCGAGAGATTTCCCACGTAGCGCATGTTTGTGTTTTCAAACATGCCATTGTCCACCGTGCTCAGGCCCGTCAGCATGACGGATCGGGAAGAGGTGCACATGGTGGCGGGGCAGTGATGATTGTGGAACGTCACGCCGGACTGCCTGAGCCGGTCATGGCCCGGCAGGCTCAATCCCTTGGGCCATTGCGACCGGTAACGCTCCTGGTCAGTGAAGATGAACAGGATGTTCGGCTTTTCCGACCTGAAGTTCGCAGGCTTTTTGCCGGTGGTTGCCGTCGTTGCCGCCGATTGTGCGAACGCCGGTTTGGCAGCAGCAAGGGCGCCTGCGCCAAGGGCGAGTTTTGCAAGGTCGCGGCGAGTGGGTCTGCTTATCAGGTCTTTGGTGGCCATCCGCATCTCCAATGAATGCCAAAGTTGATAATCTGCATACGTCTCAAGACTATGCAGGCCCATTGAAGGCCACTATGCACTTTCGATCAATTGATCTAGTCTGAACCCGGAGGATGCGCTGGTGAACAAGGCCTTGCCGGGGGACAGTCTGCAGTTCCGGGACACGGAGCATCTGTCGTCGGTTCTGAAGCATACGGATGTGAGCGCGGTCCAGCTTAGCCGGGGCAGGTTTCATGCTGATCTTGCCCAAAAATCGCTGGGCGGTTGGACACTTCAGTACATCCGTTTCCACGAAGGGCAATCGTCTGCAGCAGGTACGGCCGCCCGCAAGCGTCATGCCTTTCTGATACCGCTTTCCGTGACCAACCCTTGCCGGTTGTTGGGCGAAGACCTGACAGCGGACAGGATGGCCATTTACGCACCGGGGAGCGAACACGCCGACGTCTCCACCGCAGGGCTCTCCGAGGTGGTCGTGACCCCGCCAATCGGCATTCTCGATGCAGCGGCGGATCGTGGGGAACCGATCAGCCTGATCAGTTCCGGATCGGTGGTAACGACGGTGCCCGAAACCGAACTTTGCACCCTGAAGCGGGTGTTGCGCCATTGCCGCTCATTGCCTGCGCTTTCCGGCGCAAGCCCGGAGCTGGAGCGAAGCGTGACTGACGCACTGGAACTCGCGCTTGCCGGCGCATTGCGCAGCAGTACCGAAATCCAGGCGTCCGGGAGGCTGCCTCTGCCGCGCGCGGTCATCCTCGCGCGGGTGCAGGATGCACTTGAGCAGAACCAATCCGACCCACTGTATGCTACCGAACTGGCCCGGCTGGCGGGCGTAAGTTATCCCACGCTACGGCGGATTTTCGTTGAATGGTTCGGCGTTTCTCCGGCCCGTTACCTGTTCCTGAAACGGCTCTATCTGGCACGGCAAAGCATTCTCAGCGGCGAGTGCCAGACGGTTACCGAAGCTGCAACGGTCTGCGGTTTCTGGGAGCTTGGCCGCTTCTCCAGACGATATGCCGAGATGTTCGGCGAGTTGCCCTCAGTCACGCTAGGCCGTGTCAATGGAAGCCGGCAAATTTGACTGAGCCGGATTCCGGGCTGTTTCTGACCCGGTGCGGAGATCCCCGCGTTGCGGGCTGACAACCCTCAAGGACATTGCTCTGGCTGGACTTGAGACAGACGACGATCCGGTTACACTGGGCGCGACGTGCCTGGGAGAACAATCGTATCCGTGACGCCTCAGAACCAGATCGCAGAACTGCTTGCCCAGAGGCTGCATGCCCATATCGCTGCAATCTATCCCGATGCCGACAGCGGAGACCTGGTTCCCAAGCTGCTTGAAGCCTTCTGGCCGAACGGCACATCGCCCCGGGCACCCCGCGCCGCCAACCCATCAAGCCTGTCGCCGCGTGATGCCGTCATCATCACTTACGGCAATACCATTGTCGATGGCCGCAACCCGCCGCTCGTGCTGCTCAAGGACTTTCTCGACCGTCACCTGGATGGCGCGCTGGATGCGGTGCACATTCTCCCATTCTTCCCCTATACCTCCGACGATGGCTTCGCGGTGGTCGACTACTACCGGGTCAACAGCGTGCTGGGTGACTGGCACCACCTCGGCCGCATTGCCGATGGCTACCGGCTCATGGCTGATCTGGTGCTCAACCATGTCTCCAGCTCTCATGAATGGATGGTGCAATTCCGGCAGGGCAAAGGCCCCGGCGCCGGCTACATCCGTACGGCAAGCCTAGATGACGACCTGTCAGGGGTGGTGCGGCCGCGTTCGCATCCGCTGCTTGCGGCTGTCGAAACCGCCAGCGGCGAACAGCATGTCTGGTGCACCTTTTCCCATGACCAGGTGGACGTGGATTTTTCCAATCCGGATCTGCTGATCGAGTACGTGAGGATACTCCGCTTTCTAATCGGAAAGGGCGTGCGCATCGTGCGCCTGGACGCGGTGGCCTTCATCTGGAAGGAGCCGGGCACAAGCTGCATTCACCTGCCGCAAGCCCACGAGATCGTCCGGCTCATGCGCACGCTGTGCGATCATTGCGAACATCACATCACCTTGATCACCGAGACAAACGTTCCCAACCAGGAGAATCTCACCTACTTCGGCAACCGCAACGAAGCGCATGCAATCTACAACTTCTCTCTGCCGCCGCTGTTGCTGCATGCACTGCTTTCCCGGTCCAGCGAGGCGTTGAACCGCTGGCTGATGACCATGCCGCCGGCACAACTGGGCTGCGCCTATCTCAACTTCACCGCGTCTCATGACGGCATTGGCCTTCGCCCGCTGGAAGGCCTGCTCAGCGAAGAGGAAAAGCTGCAGATGATCGAGGCCGTAACCGGCTTTGGCGGCCTGCTGAGCATGCGCAAGATGGGCAACGGCGAGGACCACCCTTACGAGATCAACATTGCCCTGTTCGACGCGATGAAGGGTACGCTGGATGGTCCCGACCGGTTTCAGCTGGAACGCTTCATCTGCTCTCAGGTGGTGATGATGTCGCTGCAGGGGATACCGGCATTCTACATTCACAGCTTGCTCGCCACGCCGAATGACACGCAAGGCGTGGAGCGCACCCGCCACAACCGCAGCATCAACCGGGCGCAGCTCGACTATGGCGAGCTTGAAAGCGAACTCGCCGATCCCACCAGCGTGCGCCACAGGGTATTCGCCCGGCTCAAGGAAGTGATCGCACTCAGGGCGCGCCAGCCCGCGTTTCATCCCAACGCAATGCAGTCGGTGCTGCAGCTGGGCGACACCCTGTTCGGCGTGGAGCGGATTGCGCTCGACCAGAGCCAGACCGTTCTTGCCATCGCCAACCTGGCCGACCGGCCGGTGACGCTGAACACGGTGTCGCTGGACTTTCCGCCCGGTTCCCGCTGGCGCGACCTGCTGGGCGGCGTGGTGCTGGATGACACTCCAGTGGACATCGAGCTGCAACCCTATCAGTGCCTGTGGCTGAGCTCGGCTTAGGCCGCGTCAGGCATTGTCCTCGGCAACCGCTCTCAGAATGTGATGCATGATGTCCGGATCAGCCGCAGCAACGCGCGACCAGGCAGGCACGAACGGGGTTTCCATCGGATTTTCGAGGAAAACCTGACCGGCCTCGATAAGGTTGCCGGCAAACAGTTCGATGGCCTGTTCCTCCTTGTGCCGATCGACGTACAGGCCGTTCATGCGCGCATCGGCATAGTACATTTCCAGCACGTCCAGCGCGCAGCGGTAATAGGTGGCCTTGAGCGTCCGGAACGTTTCTGCCGAGAACACCACGCCATCGGTCGCAAGCTTGCGGATGACCGCCTTGGTGATGTCGGTCGACATCTTCGACAGACCCGCTTCCGGGTTGTCTTCCGACAGGGGTTGGTGCTTGTGATCGTAGGCATCGGAAATGTCGACCTGGCAGATCGCCCGAACGTTGGTATTGCGGCGCACCTCGGACAGAATGCCGATCTCAAGTCCCCAGTCGGACGGGATGCGAATGTCCGGCACGATGGATGTGCGCATGGCGAACTCGCCGGCAAGCGGATAGCGGAAGCCTTTCAGGTAATCGACGTATTCGCTGGCCCCGATGGTGCGCGACAGTGCGTTCAGCAGCGGCGTGACGAGCAGCCGTGTAACCCGGCCGTTGAGCTTGCCGTCAGCGATGCGCGGATAGTAGCCCTTGCAGAACAGGTAACTGAAGGAAGGGTCCACTACCGGGTAGACGAGCCGCCCGAGCAGCTCGCGATTGTAGGTTATGATATCGCAGTCATGCAGCGCGATGACGTCGGCGCGCTGCGCCGCCAACACATAGCCGAGGCAGTACCAGACATTGCGGCCCTTGCCCGGCTCGCCTGCAGTCAACCCGGCATCGGCAATGCGCTGCTGCACCTGTCCCATGGCAGGGCCGTCGTTCCAGATGACCACATGGTCCTGCGGCAGTCTGCTGAAATACTCCCTGGCGAAACGGAACTGCTCCTCGTCAGCACGGTCCAGGCCAATCACGATCTGGTCGAGATAGGGCACATCGCACAGGTGGTCGACGATGTTGGCAAGTGCTGGCGTTTCCAGTTCCGAAAACAGCGAAGGAAGGATCAGCGTGATGCGACGCGTCGAACTGAACTGCTTCAGCCGCCGCTCCACCTCGGCGTAGTCGTAACCGACAAGCCGGTGAAGCGTGGCGACGGCGCCGGTCTGGTGGAAATCAGCCATGCGCGCGCTCCCGGGAATTGATCATGTCCATCTCCTTCAGCGCCAGCATAACGGATTCGTTCCATCCGGAAGGACCAGATGCCATTGAACGCGTGATCCGCCCCTCTCGTTCGCCGTCCAGTTCGGGGATCGCTGCCCCATGCGGGTTGGCGATGATGAAGCCACGATCTGCAGCTTCCAGCATGGCCGCATCATTCGGCGCGTCGCCCAGCGCGATGGTCCAGATGCGCTGGTCCGGGCGGCAGTCCTGCGAAAGGGCCGCGCTTATTTCCAGCAGACGTGTTGCCTTGTCGTGCGGGCCTGTAAGGGTGTTGAAACGGCCGCCACGCACCATGCGCATGCCCCTGTCAGCGGCCATTCGCGCAACCTCTTCGAGTTCCTGCGGCGTACCGGTCCAGACGAACGGTTCGGAAAACTCGCGCTGGCGGGCCAGATGCGCCTGTTCAAGCGGGAGCCCGGTCCGGGCAGCCACTTCGGCATCGCTCATGTCGCCAAACCCGGACAGGCACGTGCGCAATTCGGCCGGCAATGCGTCGATGAAGCGGCGGATGGAGAGGTAGTCCGGTCCGGGCGCGTCCGACGAAGATACAGAGGCAGGACCGCCGGGCCACACGACGCCCCCGCCATTTTCGAATATGAGGCCCGAGGCGCCTGTCTGCCCGGCGATTGCCTGCATCTCCGCCTGCGTCTTGCTGCTGGCGAGGATCAGGGCCACGCGGCGCTGCGTCAGCAACTCGAGCGCCGGACAGGCCTCCTCGAAGCTGTAGTCCTCGTGGTCAAGCAGGGTGCCGTCGAGATCGGAAAAGACGACAGGCACCAACCTGGTGGATGAGTGTTCTTCACACATGGCCGCTTCATCGCGCAAATGGAGTTTCGATGAAGCATTGCAAGGATTTCATCCGGCTTCAAATTTCATGGGCCGTACTCCCCGCCGGATGGACATGTGCTTAGCCGGGTACGATCCGCTCGTCGAGCTTGCGGTCGACGATCTCGACGGTGTGGTCGATCTCATCGTTCTGCATGCCGATCTGGTGCGAGATGAGCTTCACCAGCAGGTCGACGCGCTCGATGAACGGCGCACCGCTGGCGACTGCGCGCGCAGCCGATGACGGCTTGAGCAGGCTCTCGGCCGCCTTGGCATACTTCTCGAACGGCACCTGGTCTGCCGGATCGGCGCCCAGCTTCTGGGCAATGGCGTCGACATGAGCATAGATGCGGCGCGACAGTTCCGGGTCAGAGTGCACGGCCTCACGGATGGCGCGGGGCTCACCCGGGGTGATGCAGCGGTAGTTGCCGGTCAGCAGCATCGACCACTTGGCCATCGGCACGAACAGCGAGTCGA
>CAZYKZ010000118.1:0-7829 GCA_964648175.1 uncultured Anderseniella sp. | reverse complement strand
GCGCTCGCCACCGCCGACAAGCACTCGTTCTTCAAGTTCATGGTCAAGTCGATCGCCGAAAAGCACGGGCTTCGCGCCACCTTCATGCCCAAGCCCATCGAGGGCCTGACGGGCAATGGCTGTCATGCCCACATCTCGGTCTGGGACAAGGCCGGCAAGACCAACGTGTTCGCGGCAAAGGGCGGTAGCGGCCCGACCGGAGAAGTGGGGCTGTCCGAACAGGGCAAGCACTTCCTCGGCGGCATCATGAAACACGCCTCTGCGCTTGCCGCCATCACCAACCCGACCGTGAACTCGTACAAGCGCATCAATGCACCGCGCACCACGTCCGGTGCCACCTGGGCGCCCAATACAGTCACCTGGACCGGCAACAACCGCACCCACATGGTGCGCGTGCCCGGCCCCGGCCGGTTTGAACTGCGCCTGCCCGACGGCGCCGCCAACCCCTACCTTCTGCAGGCCGTCATCATCGCGGCCGGCCTCGACGGCATCCGCTCCAAGGCCGACCCGGGCAAGCGCTACGACATCGACATGTACGCTGACGGCCACAAGGTGAAGGGCGCTCCGAAACTGCCGCTCAACCTGCTCGACGCGCTGCGCGAATACGACAAGGACAAGGCGCTCAAAGCCGCCATGGGCGAGGAGTTCTCCACCGCCTATCTCAAGCTCAAGCACCAGGAGTGGAACTCCTTCGTCTCACACTTCTCACGGTGGGAACACGAGAACACGCTGGATATCTGAGGCGATTACGCGCCGGGCTTGAACGGCTTGCCGAGGCAGGCCGGGGCTGCGGAGCTGCCAACCTTGCGGGCCGAGATGATGGCGAGCACGGCGATGGTGGCGAGATACGGCATGGCGGCGAGGAACTCCGGCGCCACCAGAGAAAATCCGGCTGCCTTGGCATGGAGTTCCAGCGTCATCACCGCGCCGAACAGGTAGGCGCCAAGCAGCAGGCGTGCCGGCCGCCAGCTGGCAAACACCACCAGCGCCAGCGCAATCCAGCCGCGCCCTGCCGTGAGCTGTTCGGCCCACATGGGTGTCAGCACCAGCGAGTAGAAACACCCGGCAAGCCCCGCCATGGCGCCGCCGAACAGCACCGCCATGTAACGCACGGCAATCACCGGATAGCCGATGGAGTGGGCAGAGATGTCGGACTCGCCCACGGCCCTCAGGATCAGCCCGGCCCGCGTCTTGCGCAGAAACCAGCTGACCGCAACAACTAGAATGAGCGAGACGTAAACCAGCGGGCTGTAGCCGAAGATCACCCGCAATACGGGATGACTGGCGAGACTTTCCGGAAACACCGAGCCGAACGCGTCCACAGTGCGGCCCACATAGCCCTCCCCCGCCAACGCCGACAGGCCGATGCCGAAGATGGTCAATGCGAGACCTGTGGCCACCTGGTTGGCCGTGAGGGTGAGGGTGAGAAAGCCGAAGATGAAGGCCGATCCGGCGGCTGCCAGCATGGCAGCGAAGATGCCTATGACCGGTTGGCCGGTGACGGTGGTAACGGCGAAGCCCGTCACCGCGCCGATCAGCATCATGCCTTCAACACCAAGGTTGAGGACGCCCGACTTCTCGACTACGAGCTCACCAAGCGCGGCCAGCAGGATCGGCGTTGCCGCACCCACAACGGTCATGATGATGGGGATCAGCAACGAGACTTCCACGCTCATGCCTCCCCTGCCCGTTGCGGCCGGGCTCCGATCCTGATCCGGTAGCGGACAAGCACGTCACTCGCGAGCAGGAAGAACAGCATCATGGCCTGGAACACGCCGGTTGCCGCGTTGGGAAGCCCGATCGAGGATTGCGCCATCTCGCCACCGACATAGGACACCGCGAGAATGATGCCGGCCAGGACGATGCCGATCGGGTGCAGCCGTCCGAGGAAGGCGACGATGATGGCGGTGAAGCCGTAATTGGTCGGGAACGCCGGGACCATCTGCCCGAAGGGACCTGCCGCTTCAAGGATGCCGGCAAAGCCTGCCAGCCCGCCGCCGGTCAGCAGCGCGGCCCAGACGGTGCGCCTGGCATCGAACCCTCCATAGCGGGCGGCGGCCGGTGCTGCGCCGACAACGCGGATGCGGAACCCGAACACGGTGCGCGACATGACGAACCACGCGATGAGCGCAACGATGAACGCAATCGGCACGCCCAGATGCACCACGGTTCCCGGCACCACCGTGGGCAGGAGCTGCCAGTCGGTGAACATGCGCGTCTGCGGGAAGTTGAAGCCCTCGGGGTCCTTCCACGGACCGCGCATCAGGTAGTAGAGCAGCTGAACGGCGACATAGGTCAGCATCAGGCTGGAGAGTATCTCGTTGACGTTGAACCGCGTGCGCAGGACTGCGGGTATGGCGGCGTAGGCCATGCCGCCCGCGACACCGGCAAGGCACATGGCCGGCAGAATCCACCAGCCCTCCATGCCCCAGGTCAGCAGGGCGACGCCGGTGCCCGCCAATCCGCCCATGATGTACTGGCCCTCTGCGCCGATGTTCCAGACGTTGGCGCGGAACCCGATGGCAAGCCCCACCGCAATCAGGATCAGCGGCGCAGCCTTCACGCCGAGGTCCTGCCACTTGTAGGTGTCGAGCAGCGGTCCGAAGAAGATCTTGCCCACCGCGCCGAAGCCGTCGTGACCGATGAGCGTAAAGATGATGGCGCCGGCCAGCATGGTCGCCAGCACCGCGATGACCGGCGTCAGGTACAGCATGACCCGGCTCGGTTCCTTGCGCTTCTCCAGCTCAATGAGCATGGGCCGCCTCCGTGATCTCGGCAGTGGCGAAGGGGTCTCCGTGCACCCCGCCCATCAGCAGGCCGATCTCGTCGATGGATGCAGCGCCCACGTCCAGCGTGCGCGACAGGCGGCCTTCGTTGATCACCGCCATGCGGTCGCAGATGGCGAGAAGCTCGTCGAGATCCTGCGAGATGATGACAATGGCCGAGCCATTGGCGGCAAGGTCGACCAGCGCCTGATGGATAGCGGCGGCCGCGCCTGCGTCCACGCCCCAGGTCGGTTGCGAGACCACCAGCACGTCAGGGCGCTGCAGTATTTCACGGCCCATGATGTACTTCTGCAGGTTGCCGCCCGACAGCGAACCCGCCAGGGCATCCGGACCCGTCGCCTTCACTGCGAATGCCTCGATCACCCGGCGGGCAAAGGCGTCCGCAGCCGCACCATCAATCAGGCCGCCGCTACGCGTCAGGCCCATGCGGTTTCGCGCGGTCAGCACGGCGTTGTCGGACAGGCTGAAGTCCGCCACCGCGCCGTGGCCGTTGCGTTCCTCCGGCACCGTGCACAGCCCCAGGGCCCGGCGGGCATTCGTATCAAGATGTCCAGCAGAGGTTCCTAAGATGCGTACAGCGCCTGGCTTCTCGGCCAGCCGTTCGCCGCTCAAGGCCTGCAGCAATTCGTTCTGGCCGTTGCCTGCCACGCCGGCAATGCCGAAGATCTCGCCTGCGCGGACGGAGAAGTTGATGTCATCCAGCGAGATGCCAAAGTCGCCCTGACCGGGCAGAACCAACTCCTCAACCACAAGCCTGCTGTCTCCGAACTGGCGTTGAGCCGTTCTGGCGATCTGCTTGAGATTGCCGCCGATCATCATTTCCGCCATGGACTTCGGCGTTTCCTTGCGCGGGTCACACTCGCCCACGACGCGCCCGCCACGCAGGATGGTCGCGGCCTCGCACAGGTCGCGGATCTCGTGCAGCTTGTGGCTGATGTACAGGATCGAGCACCCAGTCGAGGCCAGTTGGCGCAAGGTGCCGAACAGCTGCGTCACCTCCTGCGGGGTCAGTACCGATGTTGGCTCGTCCATGATCAGCAGTCGCGGCTCCAGCAGTAGAGCCCGAACAATCTCGATCCTCTGGCGCTCGCCCACCGACAGTGTCGACACCACCCGGTGCGGGTCGAGTTTCAGGCCATACTCGTGCAGCACGGCGCGCACGCGGGCTTCAAGCTCCGACTGCGAGATCGATGCATCCATGCCCAGCGCGATGTTCTCAAGCACCGTCATCGCCTCGAACAGCGAGAAGTGCTGGAACACCATGCCGACGCCCATCCGCCGGGCCGCCTTGGGGTTGGGCACAACGACGGGCTTGCCGTCCCAGACAATGCGGCCGGCATCTGGCTGCATGATGCCATAGATCATCTTGACCAGCGTGGACTTGCCCGCCCCGTTCTCACCCAGCAGCGCATGGATCGCCCCAGCCTTGACCTTGAAGCTTACGTTGTCATTGGCCAGCACGCCGGGAAAGGCCTTGGTGATGCCCTCCAGTTCGATGCGGTATGGCGCGCCGCCACTCATCAATCCCCTCCTCTACCTCGCCCGCGCCGCAAAGACACCGCAGCCCACCTGACACGGTACCTGCAGGCTGTGGACAGGCAAGCCGTTGTGCACAGCTTTCAACAGGAGCCGGAAGGCGTCACGGCGGCCGGTGGTTCAGTCCTTGCTGCGAAAGACGGTCGACTGGACGATGGCAATCGTTACAAGCGGCGCGATCAGGGCAATCACCGCAACCGTTATCAGCAGCACGCCCAGCTGGCTGTAGTCGGCAGGCACGGTCACTTCGCCGCCAGGACCCTGAACTTCGCGCGTGACGACAAGAACCTCGTTCAGATGTCTGGTCACCAGGCTGCTGGCAGACAGCGCCAGATTGGTGAAGGACGCCATGACAGCGAAGAACGTAGCCTTGAGCGACGGCGGCGCATTGCGCGCGATCCACGCCAGCATGGGGATCATCGCCACCTGCCCCAGCGGGGATTCCACGGCGGTATCGATTATGGCGATGAAGCGGGCGTCCACCACGCCGCCGGTCATCGGGGCTGTCCAGTTCTGGATGCCGTAGTACAGACCGATGTTGGGCAGCGCCAGGATGGCGGCCGCGATGGTCAGCAGCACCACGATCCAGGTAATGCTGCGCCGCGCCATCATCGGCCGTAGCACCAGCATGCCGAAGATCGTCAGCAGCGATGTGATCAGCGACAGCACCGCCAGGAAGCGTTCGTCGAAACCCAGCACGTCGATCTCGAACCAGGTGGCACCGGGGCCGGGCAGCGGCACGGCGCGGAACACGAAGATGATGATGGCCGTGCCAACCAGCGCCCGCGCCCTTGCTGTGTCCATCGCCGCGAGCAGCTGGCGCATCATCAGCAGGATAATGCCCATCGATCCGGCGAACACGATTTCCTGCGCGTACTTCAGGTTGCTCAGGCCTATGGCGAGGGTGAGAAAGATGAACCCCGCGCCGCCGATAAAGTACCAGTAGTTGGGCTCGGTCTCGCTGGCCGGGCCGGACACCAGTTCCCTCGCTTCGGCGCGGGCCATGCCCCTGGCTTCCAGCGCCCTGCTGCGCATGCGCTGTTGCACCGACGCCATGGTGACGCCCGCCACCGATATGACCGGGATCAGCAGCGCGTACAGGTAGATCGACGAATAGATCTCGGCCTTCTGCGCCTGAGTCATGGTCTCCACGCCCGAGAACATGAAGATGTTGACTGCCGCCACCGCCACCGACCCACCTATCAGCGCAATGCGGCCCAGCGTCTGCATGGTGGTATGCAGCGCCTTGGCCTGCTCGTCGCTGATGGGGTTGCCCTCCATGTCGACGCGGGGCACGGCTTCCACCGACATGGCGTCGGCAACGGAATCCTGCAGTACATAGCCGCACGGGGCCAGCAGCACCGAGACCACGTACCAGGCCGCAACCGGCATGATCTCGCCCATGGCTGCAGGACTGGAAATGAGGGCGTACATGATGAGGAGACTTGCCGCGATCATGGCAGCACCCGCATAGACCAGCAGGCCCTTCCACCGCCACAGGATATCCACCAGATGGCCGAGCGGCAGCTTCAGCGTCCATGGCAGGCCGGCCCAGAAGCCCAGGCCCGCAAGGAACGCCGCCGACAGCCCCAGATAGTCCTTGACGAAGAACACGCCGACGATGGCCGTGAGCCCGGAGATGCCCGCCGCGAAGTACACCATCAGCGGCGGCAGGAACGACCATCTGAGCTGACGGACCAGTTCGCCGAACACGCCGTCCAGCCAACTGCGGGTTTGATCAATCCAGCGGGAGGCCGACATAGTTCTCGGCGATGGCCCGCGAGGCCGTCTCGGAGCTTGCGATATAGTCGAACTCGGCCCGCTGCATCCGTCTGGCGAACGGCGAGTTGTCCGGAAACTGGTGCAACATCATCGACATTTGCCACGAGAACCTTTCGACCTTCCAGATCCGCTTGAGGCACGTCGCGGAATAGTTGTCGAGCCAGTCGGCGTTGCCTGACCGGTAGTGCTCGACAAGCGCGCGCGACAGGTATCGCACGTCAGCTATGGCGAGATTGAGGCCCTTTGCCCCGGTTGGCGGCACGATGTGCGCGGCGTCACCGGCGAGGAACAGATTGCCGTGGCGCATCGGCTCGCACACGAACGAGCGCAAGGGCGCGATGCTCTTTTCAATGGACGGCCCGCGCACCAGGTCTTTCGCGGCATCCTCGCCGATGCGGACGCTCAGTTCGTCCCAGAACCTGTCATCGGACCAATTGGCGATGTCATCGTCCGTGCTGCACTGGACGTAGTAGCGGCTGCGAGTCGTGGAGCGCATGGAGCACAGGGCGAAGCCGCGCTGGTGATTGGCGTAGATGAGTTCGTCTGAAACGGGTGGAGTTTCGCTGAGAATGCCGAGCCAGCCGAACGGATACACCCGCTCGAAAGTCCGCCTGACGCTGTCCGGGATGGTCTTGCGCGAGACGCCGTGAAAGCCGTCGCAACCGGCCACGAAATCGCATTCGACCTCGTGGGTGGCGCCATCGATAGTGTAGTTCACCAACGGTCTGGCAGAGGTGACATCGGCCGGTGTCACATCCTGCGCGCCGAACACGATCTCGGCGCCTTGCGACAGCCGCAGCGCGATCAGGTCCTTGGTCACCTCGGTCTGGCCATAGACGGTGACCTGCTTGCCGGTCAGTCCCTTCAGGTCGATGCGGTGATGGTCGCCGTCAAAGGCGAGGTTGAAGCCGTCGTGCAGCAGGCCCTCGCGGTTCATCCGCTCGCCAATGCCGGCCTCGGCCAGCGCCTCAACGGAGCCTGCTTCCAGCACGCCCGCCCGGATACGGCCTTCGACATGCTCGCGGGTCTGGCGTTCGAGGATGATGGAATCGATGCCCGCATTGTGCAGCAGTTGCGACAGCAGCAACCCGGCAGGGCCCGATCCGATGATGCAGACTTGGGTCTTGTGCCTGGAAGACATGAAGATTTCCCGGATGCAGTCGTGGCAGGAAGTGTGGAAGGCAATGAGCGCCCGTTTCAGCCGATTATGACAGGCGCGCCGGCCTTGGCAAAGACCGGCGAGGCGCTACATGCGCAATCCGCCGCCTGCGCGCCCGGCCAGGCTCAGCGCGGTTCGCCAATCGCATAGCCGGCGCCCGAGATGTACTGGTCGATGCGCAGGCCTAGTTCCGGCATGTCCTTGATCATGGCGTGCAGCACCTCCTTCTTGATCCTGAGGACATGCACATCACTGAGGGCGACGACGCTGGCCATGCGGGGGGTGTTTTTCATCACCGCGATTTCACCGAACAGGGCGTTGCGGCCGAGCTCGCGCACCAGCCGTTCTGACCCGTTGGACGCGATGCGGACCTCGGCAGTTCCGTCGAGCAGAACGAAGACGGCATCGCCGGTGTCCCCCTGCTCGATGATCACGTCGCCAGCCATATAGACCGCGTGCTCGCTGACTATTGCCAGCAGCTTCTGCTTGTTGGGACTGAGCGCGGCAAACGGGGCGACTTCCTGCAGGCAGGCAATCTCGTCATAGATGGTCATCTCACTCCCTCC
>CAZYKZ010000117.1:0-7918 GCA_964648175.1 uncultured Anderseniella sp. | reverse complement strand
CGGTCGAGCGACATGGAGGCGGCAAGAAACTCCACCGGATAGTTGGCCTTCATCCACGCGGTCTGGTAGGCGACCACGCCGTATGCTGCCGAGTGAGCCTTGTTGAAGCCGTAGCCGGCGAACTTGTTGACCAGTTCGAAGATGTTCTCGGCCTGGCCCTTGTCCACGCCATTGGCTACGGAGCCCTCGACGAAGCGGGCCTTCTGGGCGTCCATCTCGGCCTGGATCTTCTTGCCCATGGCGCGGCGCAACAGGTCGGCCTCGCCCAGCGAGTACCCGGCCAGCACCTGCGCGATTTGCAGCACCTGCTCCTGGTAGATGATGATGCCGTACGTGTCCTCCACGATGTGCGTCAGCTTTTCGTGAAGGAATTCAGGAGCTTCCTCGCCTTTCTTCGAAGCGATGTACTTCGGGATGTTCTCCATCGGACCGGGGCGGTAGAGCGCCACAAGAGCGATGATGTCCTCGATGTTGCCGGGCTCGGCCTTGCGGATGAGGTCACGCATGCCCGAACTTTCCAGCTGGAACACGCCCACCGTCTCGGCCCGCTTGAGAAGATCGTAGGTCTTGCCGTCATCGAGCGGCAAGGCGGCGAGGTCCACCTCGATGCCACGCTGTGCAATCAGCTTCACGCCCTTGTCCAGCACGGTCAGCGTCTTCAGGCCGAGGAAGTCGAACTTCACCAGCCCCGCCTTCTCCACCAGCTTCATGTTGAACTGGGTGACCGGCATGGGCGAACGCGGATCGCGGTAAAGCGGCACCAGTTCGTCGAGCGGGCGGTCGCCGATCACCACGCCGGCGGCGTGGGTTGAGGCATGGCGGTAAAGCCCCTCAAGCTTGAGCGCGATCTCCAGCATGGTGGCGGTGGTTTCGTCCTGCCGGCGCTCTTCCTGCAGGCGAGGTTCGCCGTCGATGGCCTGCTGCAGCGTGACCGGGTTGGCCGGGTTGTTGGGGATCAGCTTGCATAGCCGGTCAACCTGGCCATAGGGCATCTGCAGCACGCGGCCCACGTCGCGGCACACGGCGCGCGCCTGCAGCTTTCCGAAGGTGATGATCTGCGCCACCTGGTCGAAGCCGTATTTCTGCTGGACGTAGGCGATCACCTCGTCGCGCCGGTCCTGGCAGAAGTCGATGTCGAAATCCGGCATCGAGACGCGTTCCGGATTGAGGAAGCGTTCGAACACCAGGTTGAAGCGAAGCGGATCGAGGTCGGTGATGGTGAGCGACCAGGCAACGACGGAGCCCGCGCCCGAACCGCGGCCCGGCCCCACCGGAATCCCTTGTGATTTCGCCCACTTGATGAAGTCGGCAACGATGAGGAAGTAGCCCGGAAAGTCCATCGTGATGATGACATCGAGCTCGTATTCCAGCTTTTTCTCATAGTCCTCGCGGGTGAAGCCTTCAGCCACGCCCAACGCCTCCAGCCGGGCGGCAAGACCCTCGCGCGCCTGTACGCGAAGCTCTTCCGCCTCGTCGCGGGCGTCTTCGCCGGAGGTGAATTTGGGTAGAATCGGATCGATGCCGTGCGGAAACCATGAGCAACGACGTGCAATCTCGACTGTATTCTCGACCGATTCCGGCAGGTCGGCGAACAGACTGACCATCTCGGCCTGGGACTTGAAGTGGTGGTCGGGCGTCAGGCGGCGGCGGTCGTCGTTGGCGATGACCTCGCCCTCGGCGATGCAGATCAGTGCGTCATGGGCGGCAAAGTCGTCCGCCGTGGCGAAGTATGGCTCGTTGGTGGCGACCAGCGGAATGCCGAGGTCGTAGGCAATGTCGATCAGGCCCGGCTCGGCGGCGCGCTCCTCGTCCATGCCGTGCCGCTGCAGTTCGACATAGAGACGGTCGTGGAAAATCTCCAGCAATCGCCCGGCGCGCTTGTTGGCGAGGGAGGCCTGGTTGTCCACCAGCGGCCGGTTCAGCACCCCGCCCGGCCCGCCGGTGAGGCAGATGAGACCCGCATTGTACCGCGCAATGTCGTCGAGGCTGACGTGAGGCAGTTCACCGTCCGGGGCTTCCAGATAGGCCTTGCTCGACAGCTTCATCAGGTTGCGATAGCCGGTCTCGTCCTTGGCCAGCAGCACGATGCGCGACAGCTCCAGGCCATTGTGGGTGCGTTGCGGACCTTCCGGCCCGTCGCCGCAATCGACCTGCAGCGTGCAGCCCACGATCGGCTGAACGCCTTTTTCCTTCATGGCGTCGGCAAATTCCAGCGCGCCGAACAGATTGCCTGTATCGGTGATGGCCAGCGCCGGCATCTTGTGCTCCACCGCCAGCTTGCCGAGCAGCTTGATCGGCAACGCGCCTTCCGACAGCGAATAGGCGGAATGCGTGCGCAGGTGGATGAAGCTGACGGCTGCGGAATCGGACATGGTGCGGCGAGATTAGCCTGTAGGGCCGTCGCTGCACATGGTGCAGATAAGGCTACCCACCAAAACCTTTGAGGAAGGCCGTGAGGTTGTTCTCGAGGTCGTCGGTCAGGTAACCGCCCTCCTGGACGATTACCGTCGGCAGGTCGAGCTTGGCGATGGCATGCGCCATGCGGGTGAACCCCGGCGTGGTAACGGCGCCGCCATTGAGCGGATCCGCCTCGTGCGCATCGAGCCCAAGCGCCACGACCAGCGCGCCGGGTGCTGCATCCCTGATCTCGCCGAGCGCCATCTCGAGCGCGCCCATCCAAACCTCGTCGTCCGACTTGACCGGAACGGGGATGTTGATGTTGTAGCCCATGCCCGGACCCTTGCCGCGCTGGTTCTCGTAGCCGTAGTAGAACGGATAATACTTCTTCGGGTCCGCGTGGATCGAGACGGTCAGCACGTCGGCGCGGTTGTAGAAGATGCCCTGCGTGCCATTGCCGTGGTGAACGTCGATATCGAGGATCGCAACCTGATCCCACGACTGGCGCAGGTACTGGGCGGCGATGGCCGAGTTGTTCAGATAGCAGAAGCCCCCTGCCCGGTCGGCATAGGCGTGGTGGCCCGGCGGGCGGCACAGAGCGTAGGCTGACTTCTCGCCTTCCACGACCAGCTCTGCAGCAGACAGGACCGTATCAGCGGACGCCTTGACTGAAGTCCAGGTCTGCTCGGTGATGGGACAGGAAAAGTCCTGCTGGTGCCAGCCGGCCTGACCCAGAATGTCGGATGGATAGCGCGCAGGCTTCTCGACCGGCCGGATCGAGGACATCACCTCTTCGTAGGCCTTGCCCTTGGGCCGGTTCCACTTGCGGAACGCGTTCTGCAGGAATTTCAGGTAGCGGCCGGTATGGACGGCCAGAAGGTGCGCCTCGCCATGGGCGCGGGCGGCATGCATTTCACAACCGGCAGCCTTGGCCCCGCGCAACAGGCGCTTGGCGCGCTCGGGCTGCTCGGGAAAGCCGACGATGTGGCCACGGCTCAGATAGCGCTGCGGATTGTGCAGCAGCTGGTTGTGATGAAACACCGCCTTCATGAACTCAGATCTCCACCAACTGACCGCCCTGCAACTGGACAACACGGCTCATGCTGCGCGCCAGTTCCAGGTTGTGGGTGGCGATCAGCGCCGCAAGCCCTTCGTCCTGGATCAGCGACAGGAACTGGCCGTGCACACGCTCCGCCGTCTCGGGATCGAGGTTACCCGTGGGCTCGTCGGCGAGCAATAGCAGCGGCTGGTTTGCAAGTGCGCGGGCAATGGCCACACGCTGCTGCTCGCCGCCAGACAATTCTGCCGGGCGGTGCGCCACGCGCTTTGTCAGGCCGAGCCGGTCGAGCAGCTGCTTCGCCCTGGCCTCTGCATCGGCCTTGGACTTGCCGGCGATAAGCTGCGGCATGACCACGTTTTCCAGCGCGGAGAACTCGGGCAGCAGATGGTGGAACTGGTAGACGAAACCGATGCCAAGCCGCCGCACGCGGGTCATGGCGTTGTCTTCCAGCTGCGTGCAGTTCTTGCCCGCCACATAGACGTGACCACCGGTCGGCCTCTCCAGCAGGCCGGCAATGTGCAAAAGCGACGACTTGCCGGTCCCGGACTGGCCGACGAGCGCCACGACCTCGCCGGGATAGACATCGAGCGAAAGTTCCTTGAACACGTCGATGGTGCGCGGCCCTTGCGAATAGGTGCGCGAAATGCGGTCGAGCGTGAGGGCAGGCGTTGGACCGCGGCCCCGGTGCTGCATGTCATTCATAGCGCAGCGCCTCCACCGGATCGAGTTTCGCCGCGCGCCGGGCGGGGTAGATGGTAGCAATGAACGACAGGCCGATGGCCATTAGCGCGATCATGATCGTTTCATTGACGTTCATCTCAGCGGGCATGCGCGAGAGGTAATAGAGCTCCGGCGAGAACAGCTCCTTGCCCGACAGCCACGACAGCCCCTGACGGATGTTCTCGATGTTGAGGCATATGACCACCCCGAGAATTATGCCAGCGAAGGTGCCGGCAAGGCCGATCGCCGCGCCGGTCATGAAGAAGATGCGCAGGATGGAGCCGCGCGTCGCGCCCATGGTGCGCAGGATGGCGATGTCCTTGCCCTTGTCCTTCACCAGCATGATGAGGCCGGAAATGATGTTCAGCGCCGCAACCAGGATGATCAGCGTCAGGATCAGGAACATCACGTTGCGCTCGACCTGAAGAGCGTTGAAGAAGGTCTGGTTCGACGTCTTCCAGGTGACGAACTGCAGGTCTTCGCCCGCATTCTTCGCCATTGCAGGCACGTACTCGTCGATCCTGTCAGGGTTTTCGACCATCACCTCGATGGCGCTGGCCCCGTCTTCCTGGGCGAAGAAGTCCTGCGCTTCCTTCATCGGCATGTAGATGACCGACTTGTCGTACTCGGACATGCCGATTTCGAACGTGGCGACGATGGGAAACGAGCGGATGCGTGGCGCTGTGCCAAAGATCGTGGCCGGCCCCTCGGGCGACACCAGCGTGATCTGGTCGCCGATGTTCAGCCCGTGCTGCCAGGCGAGCCGGTAACCCACGGCGACGCCCTGCCCCTCGTCGAACCCGTCAAGCGAGCCGCGCAGCTTCTCGTTCATCACGCTGGACAGCTTCTTGAGGTTCTCAAGCTTCATGCCACGGATCAGCACGCCGGTGGAAGCGCGCGCCGAAGAGGCCATGGCCTGACCCTCGGTGAACGGAACCGCGCGCACGACGCCGGGCGTGGCGGCGAGCTTTGCCGCACGCTCCTCGAAATCCGGGATCGGCGTGGCGTTGGCCGAATAGACCATCGCATGTCCGTTGAAGCCGAGCACCTTGCCCAGCAACTCGGTACGAAAGCCGTTCATCACCGCCATGACGATGATGAGCGTGGCAACGCCCAGCAGGATGCCGATGAAGGAAAAGCCGGCGATGACCGAGATGAAGCCTTCCTTGCGGCGCGCCCGCAGGTAGCGCCCGGCGATCATGCGCTCAAAGGCCGAGAACGGCGCTGTGTCGGTCTGGGCCATGGGCGGCCTCCGGTTCGGTTCAGTTGGCGAAGCGCGACTTGAGCGCCTCGAGGGAAACGTCCTCGCGCTCACCAGTAGCGCGATTCTTCACTTCCGCCTTGCCTTCCTTGAGGCCGCGCGGCCCGATGATGACCTGCCAGGGAACGCCGATCAGGTCCATGGTGGCGAACTTGCCGCCGGCGCGGTTGTCGGTGTCGTCATAGAGGACTTCGTTGCCCTGCGACTGGAACAGGCGGTAGAGGTCTTCGCAAGCCTTGTCGGCCTCCTCGTCACCGGACTTCAGGTTGATCAGGCCGATGCGGAACGGCGCCACGGCCTCGGGCCAGATGATGCCTGCATCATCATGGCTTGCCTCGATGATGCCGCCAACGAGGCGCGACACGCCAATGCCGTAGGAGCCGGACTGGAGCGTGACAGGCTTGCCATCAGGACCTTGTACCTGGCAGCCAAGCGGCTTGGAATACTTGTCGCCGAAGAAGAAGATGTGACCCACCTCGATGCCGCGGCCGTTGACGCGCCGGTCTGCGGGCAGCTTCTCATACTCGGACGCATCGTGCATCTCGTCGGTGGCGGCGTACTTGGAGGTGAACTCGTCCACCACCTTGGCCACAGCACCGACATCGTCATAGTCGATGTCGAATGCCGACCAGTCGAAATCGTGGAAGGCCTTGTCAAAGAACACTTCCGATTCACCGGTGTCGGCCAGGATCAGGAACTCGTGGCTCATGTCACCGCCGATGGGGCCGGTTTCGGCGCGCATCGGAATGGCCTTCAGGCCCATGCGGGCGAAGGTGCGCAGGTACGACACGAACATCTTGTTGTAGGAGTGCTTGCCGGCCTCGACGGACAGGTCGAAAGAATAGGCGTCCTTCATCAGGAACTCGCGGCCACGCATGATGCCGAAGCGCGGGCGCACCTCGTCGCGGAACTTCCACTGGATGTGATAGAGGTTGCGCGGCACGTCCTTGTAGGACTGAACGCCGGCCCGGAAGATGTCGGTGATCATTTCCTCGTTGGTGGGTCCGTACAGCATGTCGCGCTCGTGCCGGTCGGTGATGCGCAGCATTTCCTTGCCGTAGTCGTCATAGCGGCCCGACTTGCGCCACAGGTCTGCCGACTGGATGGTCGGCATCAGCACTTCGATGGCCCCTGCCCGGTTCTGTTCCTCGCGCACGATGCGCTCGATGTTGCGCAGCACCTTGTAGCCCAGCGGCAGCCACGAATAGATGCCCGCACTTTCCTGACGGATCATGCCGGCACGCAGCATCAGCCGGTGCGAGACAATCTCGGCTTCCTTGGGGTCGTCACGCAGAATGGGAAGGAAATACTGGCTGAGTTTCATCGGGCATCTCTGGAGAAAGCGGTTTGTGCGCTTGCCGGACGGTATGTGGCCGGCAAAATCGTCAGGTGTTCATAGTCGAAGTTGCCTGCTTTGACAAAGCTCAACTCCGGTCCGGCCCAACAGGCGGAAGGTGCGACAAAATGGCTTTACAAGCCATGACAATATTGTAATGTGCACCCCGTCGCCAACGAGCGATGGCCAGACCAAGTCTGGGGAGGAAAAGCCCGTCAAATACGAGGGCATGGCGCGCGGAAAACGCTTGCGCCTTAAAAACCACGAAAGTGGGCGAAGGCAGGGTCGGGCAACCCTGCCTTTCGCATTTTCAGCGGCATTGATCGAGTTTGAGTTCGCTAGATCCGGTCGATCCTGGGCAGGAACGGAATGTCGTCGATGCTGAAGCCACTGTAGTTCACCAGCCAGTAGTAGAAACCGTACACCACAAGCGTCACCAGCGTCGTGACAAGAAACTTCTGCTTCATGTTCACGCGGACGGGCGCCGCGCGGTCGTGGCCTTTTTCCACTTCCGCCCCTTCTTCGTGGGCGGAGCGCATGCCCCAGGGCAGCACGGTGAACAGAACCAGCCACCAGATGATGAAGAAGACCGCGAATCCGGTCAGGAAATTGACAATCATCAGGCCTGTTCCAGTTCAACAAGGGTGCCGCAGAAATCCTTGGGGTGCAGAAACAGCACCGGCTTTCCGTGCGCGCCGATCTTCGGTTCGCCATCGCCCAGCACGCGCGCGCCTTCGCCCTTGAGCCGGTCGCGGGCGGCAATGATGTCTTCCACCTCGTAACAGACATGGTGGATGCCGCCGGACGGATTCTTCTCGAGGAAGGCGGCAATCGGCGAGTTGTCTCCAAGCGGTTCCAGCAGTTCGATCTTGGTGTTGGGCAGTTCCACGAACACCACGGTTACGCCGTGGGTGGGCTCGGGCTGCGGGTCGGACACCCTGGCGCCCAGCATGTTGCGGTAGACGGCGGTGCCGGCAGCAAGATCGGGCACGGCAATGGCGACGTGGTTGAGGCGGCCAAGCATGGCAGCAGGTCTCCTGGTTCGTCCGGTTGCTTGATCGGGCCGTTTTAACAGGTCACGGCGCGCCTGCAATGGGACAATCAGCGCACCGGCGAGAACCGCAGCGACAGGCACGACATGCCG
>CAZYKZ010000116.1:0-8026 GCA_964648175.1 uncultured Anderseniella sp. | reverse complement strand
TGCCTGCCCTCCGTGGAGCCAGCTTAGCGACGCAAGTATCCGGAATCTACTGGCCTCCGAGCAGCCATTGCCACCGGGCCGGCGTGAGTGAAGGACTGCGCAATAGACTGATCCCCGTCATATCTTGCGAGCTCGGGATCGCTTTGGCAGAAGGCAGCTTTGGGCATGTTGCAGACATTCTCAGTGGCACTCAAAACCGGCCACTTATGAGCCGCTGCAGACATCTCGGTGCGGCGCAGCGAATAGCAGCAAGGAGCGCAATTCGTGAACAGCCTGACAGCGAAGCTGGCTGACGAAAGCAACCTCACGAGCCGTAGGCACGCAGTAATGTCGAGTGACTGAATTTCAGATTTTTTTCGATCTATGTTAAATCCATTGGACGGGAGGCGCCCATGTTTGAAGAATTCCGACGTAAAGAGCGCGAAGGATGGGGATCGAAAGCTGGTCAATACGCCGATCATACCGCCCTGATCACAACCCAAGCCATTCCAACATTGCTAGCGGCGGCGCGAGTAAGAGCCGGAAGTGAAGTTCTGGATATTTGCACTGGCCCTGGCTATGCGGCAGGAGCAGCAAAGGCGATCTGCGCATACGCCACCGGGGTCGATTTTGCTCCAGAGATGGTGCACACGGCACGAGTCAATTTTCCGGGCTGCAAGTTTGTTGAAGGTGACGCACTGCGGCTCGATTTCGAAGATGCGAGATTTGATGCCGCGATCTGCCCGTTTGGGATTTTTCACGTCACTGAACCGGCACAGGCAATTTCGGAGGCCCATCGCGTTCTGCGACCGGGAGGGCGCTATGCTTTTAGCCAATGGTGCGCGCCCGCCGAGTCTGATTTTTTTCGAATTACGATGGGTGCTATCGCCAAACACGCGGATATGTCCGTAGCCGATCCGGCGCCGAACGCCTTTGCCTTGTCAGACAGGGAGGCTTGCAGGGCACTGATGAATGAAACAGGGTTTCGTGATGTCGAAGTGCGCGAGGTGCCCAGTGTTTACCATGCGCCCGAAGGGGACTTCTTCGATAACATCATGCATCTCACTGTACGTGGCGCGATGATCATCGAACTGCAGACCGATGAGGTCGTGCAGCGCATAAGGGACGAGATGAACACTGCGGCGCGGGACTACGAGACGGAAGATGGCATTGTCGTCCCAGTCCCGTCATTCGTTGTATCTGGCAGGAAGGCTGCTTCGGCGGATGAGGTATGAGTTAGGAGGCGTCCTATGCCGCATGGATCTTGCTTCGAGGTCATCATCGTGGGAGCTGGTAGTGCAGGTTGTGTGCTGGCCAGCAGACTGAGCGAAGACCCGAAACGCCGTGTTCTTCTCCTTGAAGCTGGCGGAGACGACAACGATCCTCGCGTATCGATGCCGGCGAAATTCGGCGCATTGCCGAACACCCGTTTCGTACAGCCCCCCAAAGAGAACTCGCGGGGCGACAGATTGCTTTAGCAGGTCTCACTTCAGCTTGATCGCGCTCATCCGGTAAAAGGTCAGGGAAAAGAAGAAGCGGCCCTCCTTAGCCAGACGGACTTGCTCATCAAACCAGGCTTGCGTTTCCTCCTTCGGCACATAGCCATTGTCGGCGGCATAGCGCGACATCAGATGCAGGAGCATAAACGCAATTCCATCTGGCTTCAGAGTTGTGTCGCAGAAGGTGAACGGCTCAACTTCCACTGCCGTGAAACCAGCATCCCTGCACAGTGTTGGCCATAGGGCAGGTACACGTGCCTCCAGATAGTGGCGGTCCCATGCAGCCTGAACGCGTTGCATCCGGGCCTCGTCCTGAGAGAACCAGTCCAATGTCTGGAGACCTGCGTCGATTGCCACGAAACGTCCGCCCGGTCGAAGTATCCGATGTGCTTCTCGCATCGCGGCGGGAATATCATCGAGGTATTCGAGGACCTGTACAGCGACCGCCTTGTCCGCTTCGCCATCTTCCATTGGCAAGGCGTCAGCCAATCCGTCCTTGATGGTAACAGCCGAATGGTCCGCGCAGCGTTCCAGTGCGAGCGCACGCATGTCGGCACTGGGATCAACTCCAACCACACGACCCGAAGGCCCGACAGCACGCGCGAGTTCCTTTGTCAGTAATCCATTGCCGCAACCAATATCGACAACCACGTCCCCAGCAGCCAGATGCAGCGCATCAAAGGCCATCCGTCTGCGTCGGGTGACATCAGCTCCTTGGTATGCGATCTCAAGCAGTCTCGCGGTTTCTTCGTCGAACTGAAGCATCGGGCATACCTCCCGGTGGTGTCGGCGCGATCTAAAGGACTTACTGCGGGTTCTCGTCAAACCTCTCCGTGCCGGTGTTCTCAGGAACCCATGGCAAGGCTGATCGGGTCCAGCACTCGAATCTCGGGGGCAGGTCTCGACGCTGATGTGATGTGCCCAGGCGGATGTTGTATGCTTTTCTCTCCCCGTCTGCGTTCGTCGCGTATATCGCAGAGCCGCAATCTGGGCAGAAAGCCTGGACGCGCCTGTTTCCGCTTTCCGCAACCTTTACATATTCCTTGGGCTTGCTCCTGGTCAGCTTGAACGTCTCTGCTGGCGCAATGCCGACAGTCCTGTATGCGGATGCAGAAAGTGTCTGACAGTCGGCGCAATGGCAAATACCGACCTTGGCGGGATCAATCTCAGCCTCGTATGCAATTGCACCACAGTGACATTCGCCGGTGATCTTCATTGCCAACTTCCTCCTCTAGTCTGAGGATTACAGCAGCCTACTGCTAATTGTGCAAACTTGGGCAGTGACCAGCCTGGAACTGGTGTGTTTACCCGACTGGTTGACTCACCATCCATGACTGCGACACCATCGTTGATGATGATCATTTGCCAAGTCTGAGTTGGTGAAAGCAGGCCTTTGAATCCTCCGCGGACATACTACGCCAAGAGCGGAAGGGTGCACGTGGCCTACCAGGTCTTCGGCGAAGGTCCTGTTGATCTGGTTATGTCGCCTGGCTTTGTCTCCCATATCGACAATTACTGGACCGAGCCCCGCTTTGCGCGTTGGCTCGAACGGCTTGGGCAAGGCTGCCGGGTCATCATGTTCGACAAGCGCGGGACCGGATTGTCTGACAACGTACAGGACCTGCCGTCCATGGATGAGCGCATGGACGACCTGCGGGCGGTGATGGACGCTGTCGGCATTGAGAAGGCTGCTCACTTCGGCATCTCGGAAGGTGGCTCACTGGCGGCACTGTTTGCGGCGAGCCATCCCGACCGTTGTTCTTCCCTTATCCTTTATGGCGCTTTTGCCCGGTTCACGGACTGGGTACCTGACGAGGAGCATCTTCAAGGCTTCTTCGATTACATCGACAACAACTGGGGCTCCGGAGAGAGCCTGCCGCTGTTTGCGCCTACTTTTGCCAATGATGAGACGCTCAAGGCGTGGTGGGGACGATTTGAGCGCATGGGCGCAAATCCGGCCGCAGCAATCACATTGATGCAGATGAACAGCCAGATCGATATCTCCGGCGTGCTTGGCGCTGTTCAGGCGCCAACGCTTGTCCTGCATCGGACGAACGACCCTACAATCAGCATCAACGGCGGGCGTGAACTTGCTCGTCTTATCCCCAAAGCAAAACTCGTAGAACTTACCGGAGAAGATCATTTGGGTTTCGTCGGGGCGAACTCGGATCAGATCGTGGATGAGATCCACCAGTTTCTTACGGGCTCCAGGGTGAGCGACACGAGTGAGCGTACATTGGCCACAGTCATGTTTACGGACATCGTGGGTTCAACTGAAATGGTCGAACGGCTGGGCGACCAGCGGTGGACTGACATTCTTGCCGAACATGACAAGCTTACCCGAAACGAAATCACTCGCTTTCAGGGCCGGGCCATCAAGTCCCTGGGGGATGGCTTCCTTGCGACGTTCGACGCTCCAGGCAGGGCGGTCAAGTGCGCCATGGCAATCGCGAATGCCGTTCAGCCGCTTGGGATTCACATACGTGCCGGGCTCCACACTGGCGAGGTGGAACTGGGCGAAGATGATGTCAGAGGTCTGGCTGTCCACATCGCATCGCGCATTGCTGATGAGGCTGGTGCCAGCGAAGTCTACACGTCCCGAACGGTTCGAGACCTGACAGCGGGCTCAGGCATACAGTTCAATCGGATCGGCACACAGAGCCTCACTGGGCTCGAAGAACCAATGGACGTCTACGCTTCATCAGCTAAAGCGTAGGCTGCATAGACAACTCTATCCTGCAGGAGCTTTGAAGCCATGCCGTCGATCGATATCCAAGTCATGGAGGGCGTCTTTTCGACTGAAGACAAGGCGCTCCTGATCGAAAAGGTAACCGACGCTTTCGGTGAGGTGGCGGGCAAAGCCCTCCAGGCGGGTACGACTGTACGCATCCATGAAGTTCAAAGCGGATCTTGGGGTTACGCGGGCAAGCCAATTACTACTGCCGACGCCAAGGGCTGGCGCAAGCAAGCATAGCAGGCGATTGCGTCGCGAGTCTCAGTAGCTTTTAGCACGAAGCGGACTACAGGTTGGGTTTACAGATTGGTCGGCTTTCGAGCCTGGGGCGGACATAAGGGGCAGTTTGCCCTAAGACACAGAAATCACTCGGGAAGTCCGGCTTTGCGGAACGCCGTTATAATTCGGTTCAGTTGAGTCTCATCCTGGTATGGCTGAGAGTCACGATACGTACGGACCGACATCTTTGGCTCGATCCGAAGTATGTTCTCGATGTCTCTGCGGGCCGCATCAATCTGCCCTAGCTCGACATGCGCGATGGCGAGCGTGTGGTAGTTATAGACGTAGTCTGGATCAATCTTGATTGACTCCTTGGCCGTCGCAATTGCCTCCTCCATGCGACCCATCAGTACATAGGCGTATGACAAATCGCCTAGATACCAAGCAGGATAGATCGGGCTGAGCCGTATGGCTCGCTTGAGTAGAGGGACCATGGCCTCCGGCCTGTTGGAATACAACTCGACATTGGCAGCAACACCGAATGCGAAAGAGTTGTTAGGACCCAGCGTCATGGCCTTCTCAATGAACTGGCGCGCTTCGCCGTACTTTCTCAAGGAGAGATGGAGAAACGCCAGCAGGGCCAGCGTATCGGGGTTTGAGTCATCAATCGCAAGGGCGCGTTTCAACGCATCAAGGGCCAGGCTGAGCTTCGTGTCGGGATCATCGGCCCAACCATTGAAGACTTCGGTCCAGTGTGCCCAGCCAAGCATGGCCCAAGCGCTGGCATAGTTTTCGTCCAGTTGTAGAGCGCGTTCTGCCAACCGGCGAGCCGGCAGCACGTCAACACGGCGATGACTATGCAAAAGCGCTGGGCATTGGATTGCTGCTTCCCAAGCCTCCAGGTTCTTCGTGCCGCTGGCCCACAAGCGCGCCTGTTCGCCTTCGGTCAAATGCACCTGCAGCGCCGAAGTCACCTCTCGGGTAATTTCGTCCTGGATATCGAAGACGTCGTCGATCACCCGGTCATAGCGTTGTGCCCAGATATGATGTCCCGAAGTGGCATCAATTAACTGGGCAGTCGTCCGAAGCCGCTGGCCACTGCGCTGAACGCTGCCTTCCAGTACATACCGGACTCCTTGCTCACGCCCTACCTGTTTGATGTCGATGGGCTGGCCTTTGTAGGTGAAGGTCGAATTGCGAGCGACGACAAAAAGGTTGGAGACCTTGGACAGAGCGGTGATGATGTCCTCTGCAATACCGTCGGCAAGGTGGTCCTGCGTCTTGTCGTTCGACATGTTGGTAAAGGGCAGCACAGCGATAGAGGGCTTATTGGGAAGCTGCGGAGACTCGCTCAAATCGGCGACAGATTCAGCCGCAGATGTCGGGAGATCAAGCCGGTAGACCCGCACCGGCTTTTCGATGTTCTTTACCTTCTGAGGCCCAATGGCCTCGAACGGCAGGTCGAGCTTTCCCTCGACAGCGTCGTAGGCAGCACCCGAGAGGCAGATTCCGCCCGGAGTAGCGAGAGCCTCCAATCGCGAGGCCACGTTGACGCCGTCGCCGTATATATCATCCCCCTCGACTAGTATGTCGCCCAGGTTGACCCCAATGCGCAGGCTAATGCGTTCAGTCTCAGGGAGGTCGGGGTCTCGCCCCCGCATCCCTTCCTGAATATTGGCCGCGCATTGTACGGCCTCGACCACGCTGCGGAACTCTGCGAGGAGGCCGTCACCCATCAGCTTCACGATGCGGCCACTACGAGCCTTGATGCAGGGCTCAACCAGTTCCCGTCGAAGAGCCTTGAGCCGCTCAAGTGTCCCCGACTCGTCAGCGCCCATCAGGCGAGAAAAGCCCACAACGTCAGCAGCGAGTATAGCGGCAAGCCTTCGTCCCACGGCGCATGTTCCTCCGTGGACAGCCTATCCACCCATTGAGCGGGAATCCATGCTGTTCATGAGGTGGGGAATGACTGGAATTGGCCCCAATCGGACAGTGTCACTAACTGCAGAGACTGCGAATCTAGGACCTGCTGCCTTTCGATATCGGGGGGTGTGCGGTCAACCCGCCCGCAGCACCTCTATAACTGTCGCAATGTCATGGTTGCCATGACCCAAAGCAATTGCACGCCGAAAAAGGCTTGAGACGAGTTCAGGAACTTCCCGATTAATCTTGGCGGTATCGGCATGCTGGATGATCCTGTCTAGTGCCGCATTCCAGACTTCCAGCGTTGCGCCTGGATTATCATAGTCCGCATTATGGATGCGCCACGCCAGATTAGCCACTGGATCATAGGGTGGTAACATCGAGGCGAATACATCAATGCCAAGACCTTCAGCTTCACATGCCCGAGCCCCGTGCCAGACACCCAGGTGTTTTGATAGCGCGAACGTCAGCAAGGCCATGTCCAGCACCGCTGCTGCACCGATTTCTTCGCTCACGTGTCGAAGATCGCCGCCGAGGCAATCGAGGATAGGCTTGCACGAGCTGTAGAGTTCGGCAGGTCCGGCTAACAGGATTTTGGCATCCTTGGCTCCGATGCCAGACGGATATGCCATTATGGCACCGTCCAGTACATTCACGCCACGTGCAGTCAGCCAGTTCGACAGATCCCGCGCCTCTGCAGGTGTGCCGGTACTGAATTGAACAACCGTCCGCCCCGAGAGGGGCTCAAGCATGCCAGTCTCGTCAATCAGGCGACGGGTGGCATCATAGTTGTCTATGCAGACAACAGTAACTGGGCTTGCCTTCGCTGCATCGCCCGGTGAACTTGTTGCCGTGGCCCCAATCGAAACCAGTGGCTCCATTCGAGCCGCTGTCCGATTCCATATGGTCACGGAATGACCTGCGCCGATAAATGCTCGCGCAAGAGCCGATCCCATCGCCCCCAGCCCAACCATCGTGACGTCCGTCATCTTTTGCCTCCCTCAATCTTATCACCCGTAACCCACAGCGTTTCAGTCCTATTAGGCCTTACCTGAAAGCCAATTGGGCGCAGCGTCATTCCGGGGGATGGTTGACGCCGCGCCCACCCGCCTAACAGCCAGTATGGCTGCAAAGGCGAGACCTATTCAGCTTGGGACGACCGCAAACTAGTGTTTCGACTGCGCGCTCACTTTGCGCGTGGTCCTGTCGGCACCATGATGTGCGCGTAAGGAGTACCCTTCCACATCACGTAGGGTTCGCCGGTCGTGTAATCGGTTGAGACCGCTTCAAGGGAAGCATTGTCCGGCACCAGGACCATGACATGCGGACCTTCAACGACCCATTGGTTGTCAGGTGTCTCAGCCGTCGCAAAGGGGTCAATATTGCTCGCACCTGCGTCAGGCATATCGCCAGCCAGCATGTAGCCAAAGGCAACCTTGGTGGCCTGGAAATCCTTCTTGTTCATCCAGGCATCGGCCCAGCGCATCCACTCCGGATCAAGGCACATGGGCGAGGTACCGGCACCTTCATACGGAAAACACGTCCACGAACCTGAGCCTTCCTTGAGGACCTCACCCTTCATGGTCATGACCTTGGCCGTTTCCGCGATATGCGAAGGCGCGGCACTCAGCGCACTGTCGATCAGGGCCTGCTTGTCATCAGCCAACGCTGC
>CAZYKZ010000115.1:0-8032 GCA_964648175.1 uncultured Anderseniella sp. | reverse complement strand
GAAACCGGCAACCTCAACAAGGCGGCCGAGCGGCTCAACGTCACCCAGTCCACGGTGACGGCGCGGCTCGACGCGCTTGACGATGCGCTGGGCCAGAAGCTGCTGGTCCGATCGAGGAAGGGCGCGCAGCTCACCAAGGCGGGCTTTGCCTTCCAGCGCCATGCAGAGCTCATCGTGCGCACCTGGGAACAGGGGCAGAAGGCCGTCGGGTTGCCAAAGGGCTTTTCGGGCCTGCTGTCGCTGGCCTGCCAGCCCGATGTCTGGGAAGGGGCCGGCGAAGCCTGGGTCGCCGACGTCCAGTCGGCGCGGCCGGAACTGGCCATCGAGGTCTGGCCGGGCGAGATGTCAGACATCAATCGCTGGCTGGCAAGCGGGCTCGTCGATGCAGCCTTTACCCTGCAGCCCGTGACGGCCGGCGGCACGTCGGCGCGCACTTTGATGAGCGACCGGCTGGTCCAGGTGTCGACTGAAGCGCGCGAGGCGCGGGCCTGGGACGATGCCTACATCTATGTCGATCTGGGTCCCGATTTCCGCCGCCAGCATTCGCTCGCATGGCCCGGCGACGACACCGCCCACATGACCTTCGGTTCCAGCAGCTGGGCGCTGGCCTACCTGCTCGGTAAGGGCGGCTCCGCCTACCTGCCATGGCGGCTGTCGGAACCGCACGTAAAGGCCGGCCGGCTGCATCCGGTGCGTGGTGCGGCGGAGTTCTCGCGCACGCTCCATTTCAGCTGGCGGCAGGACAGCCTGACCTCTCACCCCTGGCTTGCCGAAGATGGCAACCGGTGATGCGCTGCATTCGCCATATGGGAAGAAGTGGTGCCCAGGGCCGGAATCGAACCAGCGACACGCGGATTTTCAATCCGCTGCTCTACCAACTGAGCTACCTGGGCTTGACCGGGAGTGCAGAAGCACCGCCAGCGAGTGCGCCTTATAGGTGATCAACCGGCACCTGTCCAGCGTCAACCGACGGGTTTTTGACCATGCATGCGGACCTGCTGGCGCGGCCTCTGAAACGGCTTCAATCCTCGTCACGCGACCGCCCGGTGCCATCGCCGCCGCCGGGCGCTGCATCGTCGAAATCGGGCGGGTCGACGGCGGGTATGGCGTACTGTCCGCCCAACCACCGGTGCAGGTCCACGTCGGCGCAACGGGTCGAGCAGAACGGGTGATACTTCTGCGCCGACGGCTGCTTGCAGACCGGGCAGGGCCGCCGTGTGCGCAGGCGTACCGGATGGGCGGCAGGGGGGCTGGACTTGCGATCTTCAGCCACCGTTCCTACACCTCCGGGCCCCAGTGGGCATAGACAGGGAAACCTGCCGACTGGAGCATCTGCAGGCTTTCGAACACCGGCAGCCCGACGACACAACTGTGCGAGCCCGAAATGTAGCGCACGAACGCCGCCGCCTTGCCCTGGATGGCATAGCCGCCGGCCTTGCCGCGCCATTCATCCGACAGCAGGTAGGCGTCGATATCTTCCCGCGACAGGCGCTTGAAGCGCACCTTGGTATCGACCACCTTCGATCGCTCGCGTCCGTCCGGCGAGACCAGCGCGATCGAGGTAAACACACGGTGCGCCCGTCCTGACAGCAGAAGCAGTGCTTCGCGCGCCTCGTCCGCCGACTCGGGCTTGTCGACGACACGCCGGCCAAGGCTCACCACCGTGTCTGCGGCCAGGATGAAGACATTGTCGCCCAGGTTGCGCACCAGCGCCGCCCCGCGCGCAGCTTGCGCCTTCTGCCGGGCCAGCCGCAGCGACAGGGCGCGCGGCGATTCCCGCTTCATCGGGCTCTCGTCGATGTCGACCGGGTTGAGCAGGTCAGGCGAGATGCCCACCTGCTCGATCAGCGCCAGCCGCCTGGGCGACGCGCTGGCCAGCACCAGCTTCGGTTCGTTGTCAGACATGGGATCCGCACCATCCGCCAGATCGGGTTCAACTTGCGGTACATGTGCACCGGATTCTGCCGGCTTGTCCAGCGCAACGCCGGGGTCCCCGGATCAGGCGCGGACCTGCGGCAGGCCGGTGCCGCCGAAGCGATCCATGATGCGCTTTCGCAGCGAATCCCGGCACGCGCGATAGGCATCGAGAATCTGCTCGCGGCTGCCCGCCGTCAGCGACGGGTCGATCGTCGGCCAGTATTCCACGTCGATGGCCATGGTCCGCGTCATCTCCATCGCCTTGTGATGGGCCTCGGGAGACAGCGAGATCACCAGGTCGAAACTGGTATCCTCCATGTCCTCGAAGCACTTCGACTTGTGCCTCGAAAAATCCACCCCGATCTCGTCCAGCACCTGGTTGACGAAGCCGTCTTCCTCACCGGCGCGCACGCCGCAGCTGTCGACATAGACCCGGTGGCCGTAGAAGTGCTGCATGATTGCCGCCGCCATCGGCGAACGGATGCAGTTCTGGCTGCAGGCAAACAGCACCGCCCCTGGCAGGTCCGTGCTCATCTGGCGCGGTGCTCCATCGCCTAGCCGCGCCAGTGCAGGACGCACACGAGCGTGAACAGCCGCCGCGCCGTGTCGAAATCAACCTCGATCTTGCCTTCCAGGCGGTCCATCAGCGTCTGGCTGCCCTCGTTGTGCAAGCCCCGCCTCGCCATGTCGATGGTCTCGATCTGGCTGGGCGATGCAGTCCGGATGGCCTGGTAATAGCTTTCGCAGATGCCGTAATAGTCCTTCACGATACGGCGGAGCGGCGACAATGCCAGGCCGATGATGGCGCAGGTTTCACCGGTCTTGTCCGTAACATTGAAGACCAGCCGGGTGCCGTCGATGGCGAGGTTCAGCGCATAGGGTCCGCTGTCCTTGCCCTCGACCCTGAACTTGTTGGACTCAAGCAGGTCGTAGATGGCTACCTTGCGTTCATGATCGACATCGGCAGAGAACGTCCTGGACAGTGTGTCGTCCAGGTTCACGCTGACCAGCTTGTCCGTATCTGCACCCATCAGGCCACCAGCGGCAGGAAACCTGCCGGTCTAGAACTCAATGCACTACGCCTTGACCGGCATGGCATGAAGCAGGCCTCAGGGCAAGTTCAACCGCACGGCAACAGAGCGGGCATGGGCCTCCAGGCCCTCGCTGCGCCCCAGCGTGACGGCATCCGGGCCAATGGCGCGAAGTGCATCCGCGCTGCATTTCAGGATCGAGGTGCGCTTCATGAAGTCGAGCACGTTCAGGCCGGAGGAATAGCGCGCACTGCGGGCGGTGGGCAGCACGTGGTTCGGACCGCCGACATAGTCGCCCACGGCTTCGGGCGTGAACGCGCCGAGGAAGATGGCGCCCGCGTTGCGCACCTTTGCAGCGATATCTTCGGCATCCTCGCTGACGATCTCCAGGTGCTCCGGCGCCAGCCGGTCCACCAGCGGCACGGCCTGCATGAGTGACGGCACGGTGATGATGCAGCCGAAGTCGCGCCAGCTGGCCCCGGCAATGTCCGCCTTGGGAAGCGTGGCGAGCTGGCTGTCCACTTCCGCCGCCACCTGGTCTGCAAATGTCTTGCTGGTGCAGATCAGGATCGACTGCGCGTTGCTGTCGTGCTCGGCCTGGGCCAGCAGGTCGGCCGCCACCCAGCCCGCATTGGCGCTGTCGTCCGCCATGATCAGCACTTCGGACGGGCCTGCAATCATGTCGATGCCGACCGTGCCGAACACCTGCCGCTTGGCGGCTGCCACAAAGGCGTTGCCCGGCCCGACGATCTTGGCAACCGGTTTGACGGTTTCTGTGCCGTATGCAAGGGCGGCCACCGCCTGCGCGCCACCTATGGTGTGGATCTCGCTGACCCCGGCAATGCGGGCAGCTGCAATCACCTGCGGGTTGATCACGCCGTCCGGCGTCGGCACCACCATGACCAGCCGCTCGACTCCGGCCACGTGGGCGGGAATGGCGTTCATCAGCACCGACGAGGGGTAGGCCGCAAGCCCGCCGGGCACATACAGCCCGGCCGCCTCGACCGCCGTCCAGCGGTGGCCCAGCTCAACACCCTTGCCGTCGGTATAGCGTTCGTCGCCCGGCACCTGGCGCTCGTGATAGGCACGAATGCGGGCCGCAGCTGCTTCCAGCGCGGCCACGACTTCCGGTTCGCACTGGTCCGCCCAGGAGGCGACGTCTGCTTCACTCATCCGTGCGCCGGAGGCCGGCAGGTCGAACCGGTCGAACCGCGTGGTATACTCGCGCACAGCTGCATCGCCGCGAGAGCGCACGTCGGCGAGGATCGCTGCAACCGCGTCGTTCACGTCGGCGGCCTGCTCGCGTTTGTCACCCAGCAGCCGGGTGAACTGCGCTTCAAAGTCAGCCGATGCAGAATCCAGCCGCCGTGTCATGCCGCGCCGTCTCCGTCGTTGCCGTCAATGTCATGCTGTGGCCGGGCACGCGCAGCCCAGGCAGGCCCCAGGTCCGCCATCGCCGCTTCGATGCACTCCACCTCGACGCGAACGGTGCCGCCGCCGGCGAAGGTGAGCACGATGGTGCCCTCAGGCGGCGTCTCGCCGGGTTCGAAGGTGATTGCCAGCAGTGACAGGACCGCGGTCTTGTCCTGCATCCGGATGCGGCTTGCGCTCACCCGGGTGACCCGGGAAAACTGCAATCCGGCCAGCCGGCGCTGGCCTTGCTCGCCGCTCTTGCCGCCGGATAGATGATCGTAGCGGTTGGCGACCAGCGCCAGCTTGCCCTCGCGCTTCATCCAGCGGATGTCGCCGACGCGCATCACCGCATCCTGCAGGTGCGCGGAGAGAACCTCGAGGTCCTCCGGCTCAAGAGCTGCCAGCCTGGTGGTTGAAGTGTCGGTCATGCCGTCTGTCGGGTCCTCGGTCAGCCTGCCAGGACGGCCCGGCTGCGGGTCAGTCTGAAATGCGCGAGATGTCGGCGCCACAGGCGCTGAGCTTTTCTTCCAGCGTTTCGAAGCCGCGGTCAAGGTGATAGACGCGGTGCAGCGTGCTTTCGCCGCGGGCAGCGAGCGCCGCAATCACCAGCGAGACCGAGGCGCGCAGGTCTGTCGCCATCACTTCCGCCCCGTGCAGCTCGTTGACGCCGTGCACGGTGGCCGTGTCGCCGTCCAGCGTGATGTTGGCGCCAAGACGCGCCAGTTCCTGCACATGCATGAAGCGGTTTTCAAAGATCGTCTCGCGGATGACCGACGTGCCGCCGGCCCGTGTCATCAGGGCCATGAACTGCGCCTGCAGGTCGGTCGGGAAGCCCGGATAGGGCTGGGTCTCGACGCTGACCGGCTGCAGGCCATTGCCATTGCGCGCCACGCGGATGCCATCATCGCCGGCCGTGATTTTCACGCCCGCATTGGTCAGGATGCCGAGCGCGGTTTCCAGATTGTCGGCCCGTCCGCCACGCAGCAGCACGTCACCGCCGGTCATGGCCACGGCCATGGCGTAGGTGCCGGTCTCGATGCGGTCGGCCAGCACCTCGTGGGTAGCGCCGTGCAGCCTGTCGACGCCCTGGATGGTCAGGGTGGACGTGCCGATGCCGCTGATCTTCGCGCCCATCTTTACGAGGCAGTCGGCCACGTCGCACACTTCCGGTTCGCGCGCGGCGTTCTCGATCACGGTCTCGCCGCGGGCCAGCGTGGCCGCCATCAGCGCCACGTGGGTCGCACCCACCGAAACCTTGGCAAACTTGATGTGCGCACCCTTCAGGCCGCCGGGCGCCTTCGCCACCACGTAGCCCTGGTCGATGTCGATGTCGGCGCCCATCTGCTTCAGCGCGCTGAGGTAAAGGTCCACCGGACGCGTGCCGATGGCGCAGCCGCCGGGCAGCGACACCCGCGCCTCGTGACAGCGCGCCAGCAGCGGCCCGAGCACCCAGAAGCTTGCCCGCATCCGCGATACCAGGTGGTAGGGCGCGGTGGTGTCGGTGATGTGGGCGGCTGTGAAGTGAACCGTTTCGCCCGACTTGATGTCTTCGCCCGGCCGCTTGCCGTCGGTGCGCTGGTCCACGCCGTGGTTCTGCAGGATGCGCTTCAGCAGTTGAACGTCCGCCAGCCTCGGGATGTTGTTGAGCGTCAGCGTTTCACTGGTCAGCAGACTGGCGATCATCAGCGGCAGGGCTGCGTTCTTTGCGCCCGAAATGTGAATTTCGCCGTGCAGCTTGTTGCCGCCCGAGATCCTGATTCGATCCATGGTTCCGCTGTTCCCCTGCTGGTCCCGCCTGCACTGGCACACTTTTGCGTGTTGATTGCCGTGCATGCCCCGTCTTTGTGGCGGTTTCATGCACGTTCCGGGCCAGCCCGGCAAGTATACATGTGACGCAGTGGAAAGTTGACCGGCTCAATCGCGGTCTGGCGCCGGTTTCTCACCGGTTTCCGGGTTGTTTGCGGCTGGTGCGCCGTCATAGTGGCAATCATCCGCGCCTGAACGCCTGGCCTGCTTGCGCCTGCCCAGGTTGCGCCGCAACGCCTCGGCGAGGCGCTTTTCCCGTTCCTGTCTGGTTTCGCGCGACATGGATCAGTCACTCCGGGCCATTGTTGCCTGACGTGCTGCGGCAATCTTCCACAACCGTCCCGTCGTGTTCAATCGTGCTTGCAGTGTCAAGACGCCTGTGGCATTACGCGACCCGTGTTTTCGGCGACCGCGCGGGACAGTGTCCGGCTCCGGCGCGAAAATCCGGTCTGGCCGCACATGCTGCCGTAGCTCAGGGGTAGAGCACTCCCTTGGTAAGGGAGAGGTCGAGAGTTCAAATCTCTCCGGCAGCACCAGCCAGACGGCGTGGCATCAGGACGCCTGTACCGGCGTGCAGGCATCCGGGTTGCCCTGATGCACGAGGGGGCCGACAGCAGGGCGAACATGGCTGACAGTCTCAGGAACTCTGCCGCCGCCCTTCGTTCCCGCCAGACCATCGACCTGCCCCGCGTGTTCTTCACCATCGGCATGATGCTGCTCGTGCTGACGGTGTTCATGTTCCCGCCCGCCATCACCGACATCGTCGCCAGGAACGAGGACTGGAAAGTCTTCGCTGCATCGGCGTTCGCGACGGGCTTTCTGGGCTTGATGCTGGTGCTGGTCTCGCGCGGTAGCTGGTCCGAGCACGTCTCGCTCAAGGAGGGCTTCGTGCTGACCGTGCTCAGCTGGATCGTGCTGTGCGTCATGGCCTCCATCCCGTTCATGTTCCTGGGCCGTGACGCCTCCGTGGCCAACGCGCTGTTCGAGGCCGTGTCCGGCCTCACCGCCACCGGTGCGACCGTGCTCACGGGGCTCGATCACCTGCCGCCCGGCATGCTGCTGTGGCGCTCCATCCTGCAGTGGATCGGCGGCGTCGGCATCGTCGTGATGGCGCTGGTCATGCTGCCGTTCCTGCGCGTCGGCGGCATGCAGCTGTTCCGCACGGAAAGCTCGGACCGCTCCGACAAGTTCATGCCGCGCGTCGGCGAGGTGATCAGTTTGATCGCCGTCACCTATCTCTGCCTCACCGTGGCCTGCGGCATCGCCTACTACTGGGCCGGCATGACCGCGTTCGACGCGCTCAACCACGCCATGACCACCGTGTCCACGGCCGGCTTCTCCACCCACGACAAGTCGTTCGGTCACTTCGACGAAAAGGCCATCCACTGGATCGCCATCGTGTTCATGCTGGGCTCGTGCATGCCGCTGGTGCTGTACGTGAAGATGGTGCGCTCGCGCTCGCTGGCGGTGTGGAACGACGCCCAGGTGCGCGGCTTCCTGCAGATCGCGGGCCTTGCCGTGTTCACTGTCACGCTGTGGTACTACGTGCGCCACGACGAGCCGTTCTGGGACGTGCTGCGCGTGGTGACGTTCAACGTGGTCTCGATCATCTCCACCACCGGCTATGCGCTGGGCGACTATACCGACTGGGGCTCCGGCATCATGGGCCTGTTCTTCGCGCTGATGTTCCTCGGCGGCTGCACCGGCTCCACAACCGGCGGCCTCAAGACCTTCCGGCTGCAGGTCATGATGATGACGGCCTCGGGCTACCTGCGCCAGCTGATGAGCCCCAACCGCATCGTCGTGCTCAACTTCAACAATTCGCGCATCACCAACGACATCGCCACCTCGGTGCTGGCCTATGT
>CAZYKZ010000114.1:0-8074 GCA_964648175.1 uncultured Anderseniella sp. | reverse complement strand
TGGAAGATCGGCTGCACCAGCCAGATGGCGCAGAAGATGTTGCGCACCGACAGCCCCTTCCCCGGCCCGGTCTATGCCGAGCGCACAGTCGAGGACGGAGGGCGGGTGTCGTTCTCCGGCGAGGCGCTCAGGCTGGTGGAGCCTGAAGTGGCCTTCACCATGTCCCGCGCGCTGGCACCCATCGGCCGCGACCGGACGGTGGAAGAGGTCATTGGCGCGGTGGCCAGCGTGCACCTGTCGCTGGAGCTGGTAAACCGGCGGCTGCCGGGTGGGCTTGAGGACGGCAACACCTGGAACATTGCCGACGGCGGTTGCAATGACGCGTTCGTGCTGGGGCCGGCCAATGACGTGCTGCCGGCAGGCCGCTATGCGAGCCTCGAACTCACCGTCACGAAGAACGACGAGGTCGTCTCCACCGGCATTGGCGCCAATGCGCTGGGCGGGCCGGACATCGCGCTGACGTGGCTGTCGAACTATCTCAATGCCCATGGCCTGATGCTGAACCCCCGCGACGTGGTCACCACCGGTGTCGTAACCGGGCTGATCTATGTCGAAGCAGGCGATGAGATCATCTCGACCTGCGCCGAGCTGGGCGAAGTCAGCGCCATATACGGCTAGACTGGCGCGCTATTTCTTCGCCTTGCCGGCATAGGGGTTCTTGCCCTGGCGCAGATTTATGCGCACCGGCACGCCCCACAGGCCAAAGTCTTCACGCAGGCCGTTGACCAGATAGCGGATATAGCTTTCCGGCATGTCGGAAGCGTTGGAGCAGAACACGACGAACGTGGGCGGGCGCGCATTGGCCTGGGTCATGTAGCGCAGCCTGATGCGGCGGCCGCCCGGTGCTGGCGGAGGGTGGCGCTGGGTCTGGGTGTCCAGCCACTCGTTGAGCTTGTGGGTGGGCACGCGCGCGTTCCACAGCCGGTAGGTTTCCATCACGGCGGGCATCAGCTTGTCGACGCCACGCCCGGTCATGCCGGACAGGGTCACCACGGCAATACCCGATACCTGCGGCAGCAGGCGCGTGACTTCGAGCTCGATTTCCTTGCGGACCGCGTTCTTGTCTTCGACGAGGTCCCACTTGTTGATGGCGATGACCATCGCCCTGCCCTCGCGGGCGACAAGGCTTGCAAGCTGCAGATCCTGCTTTTCGAGCGGCTGGGTGGCGTCGATCAGCAGTATCACCACCTCCGCAAACTTGACGGCCCGCAGTGCGTCTGCGACCGAAAGCTTCTCCAGCTTGTCCTGCACGCGGGCCTTCTTGCGGATGCCGGCCGTGTCCCACAGCTTGACGCGCTGGCCCTTCCAGCTCCAGTCGAGGCCGATGGCGTCGCGGGTGATGCCGGCTTCCGGGCCGGTCAGCATGCGCTCCTCGCCGACGAGCCGGTTGATCAGCGTGGACTTGCCGGCGTTCGGCCTTCCCATGATGGCGAGGCGCAGCGGACGCTCCGGTGCGGGTTCGTCCTCATCGCCTTTCTCCGTCGCGAAGGCGTCGTCTTCGTCGAGCTCCTCATGATCACCCTCAGATGGCACATGAAGTGCGAAAGCCTCTTCCAGTGCATCGTGCAGGTCGCCCAGGCCTTCGCCATGTTCGGCGGAGATGGCGATCGGCTCGCCGAGACCGAGTGCATAGGCTTCCAGCCGGCCCTCCTCGCCCTTGCCGCCCTCGGCCTTGTTGGTGACCAGCACGACCGGCTTGCCGGTGCGCCGGACAAGGCTTGCGAAGTGTTCGTCGGCAGGCGTGACACCGGCGCGGGCGTCGATCATGAACATCACCACATCGGCGCGCTCAATGGCCTGCTGGCTTTGCTCGGTCATGCGGCGGGCAAGGCTGTCGGGCGATGCATCTTCAAGCCCGGCGGTATCGACGATGAGGAATTTCAGCCCGCCAATGCGCGCCTCGCCCTCGCGCCGGTCGCGCGTCACGCCGGGGCGGTCATCGACCAGCGCCAGCCGCTTGCCGGTGAGGCGGTTGAACAATGTCGACTTGCCAACATTGGGACGCCCGACAATGGCAACGCTCGGCAGCCGCCTGCCAGATGATGGTTGGGCCGCCATGCAGAACGCGCCTCAGTTTGCCGCCGGCGGCAGCAGCGGCTCAAGGTGGGCGGACACGAGCTGGGTGCGGGCGCGAAGACCGGCGGGCGTGGCCGGATCGGCCAGGATCTGGGCGGCGAAATCGGCGGCCTTCTTGTAGTCGCCGGCACGGAAGTTCGCCAGCGCCAGAATCTCTCGGGAGGCATGACGCCATGCCGACTCGCCGGCACTGAGGCCCTCGAGCCGCTTGACCAGGTCATCCACGCTTGCGGTGTCGATCAGCAGGTAGGCAGCGCGCACGCGGGCAAGTTCACGAAGTGCGGCATCAGCACCGGCATCGGCGGCGACCGTGTCGTAAATCGCGACGGCCTCGGCTGCCTTGCCTTGCTGGCCGAGCTGGGCGGCGCGGGCGAGTTCAGCCAGCACGGCGTACCCCTTGCTCCCGGACCTGGCGATTTCGGCCATGGCGGCGTCGGCTTCGGCTTCCTTGCCGTCTTCAGCCAGCCGCATGGCGTCGAACCACTTCATGCCGGCTTCCTCGGCCTGCTTGGCCTGCCAGTACTGCCAGCCCTTGTAGCCGCCAACGCCAACGACCACGAGCAGGCAGACGGCCACGATGACGTTGCCGAAGCGCTTCCAGATGCTGGCGATTTGATCGCGGCGGACTTCTTCGTCCACCTCGCGAAACAGGCTGTCGTCACTCATTTGTCGTTCCACCGGTCATGGTGCAGTTCACCGGGCCTCTGGGTAAAGCAGCGCACGCGTGCGATCAAGGCCAATCGGATGCGCCGCGCAGGCTGGTGATATGGGGTTGGCAGTGTCAGGCCTCAACATCTACCCAGGTCATCATGCCCGCTTCCTGGTGTTCGAGCATGTGGCAATGAAGCATCCACTTGCCGGGATTGTCCGCCACGAATGCCACCTTGATGCGCTGGTCCGCGTCCAGCAGAAGCGTGTCGCGCCAGGCAGGTTGATCGGCAGGCTTGCCGTCGACCTCCACCGGCAGCACATGCATGCCGTGCAGGTGCATGGCATGAGGCCAGGCTGTCTTGTTGACGAACTCGATCACGGCCGTCTCGCCCAGCTTGTAGGAGGCGAACGGCTCCTCGGTCATGCCTGCAACGCCGTTGAACGACCAGGCAAAGCCGTTTTCCACCAGTTCGCGCATGCCAACGTCGCGGCCACGCAACTTTGCGCCCTGAAGCCCGCCCATGGCGCCGCCTTCCATGACGAGTTCGCGCACCTCGATGCCCTCAAGGCTGCCGGGATGGGCAAGGCCGTTGTCCGGCAGGGCGGCAATCTCGCCGGTGTCAGGCTCGCCAGCCTCGCCGGTGCGTTCGATGTAGGCAACTTCGAGCGGCTCGCCCCGGCCCACATTGGCAAGCGTCAGTTCATCGCTGCCCCTGCGGATGATGAGGTCAGCGCGCCCGCCGGGTCCAAGTGCAAGCTGCTCTCCACCAAGCTCGCGCGGGGTCTTGATGGGCTGGCCGTCAAGTGCCACGAGAACGGGTATTGCTCCCTTGATCTGCGGATACATGACGCGGGCGTTGGAACAGTTGACGAGCCGCAGGCGCAGCCGCTTACCGGCGGCAGCGGAAAGGCGCGGACGAGACTTGCCGTTGACGGTGAACCAGTTGCCCAGCCTGCCGCCGTGAGCGGCGATGCGGATGTCGCCAAAGGCCTCCTGGTTGAGCGTGCCGTCGTCGTTGATCAGCCAGTCATCCAGCACCAGCGTGATGTCCTCGACGTCTTCCAGCGGCGTCTCTTCCTCGACGATGAGCGGGCCGTAAAGGCCGTGTTCGACCTGCCGGGACGAGTCCAGGTGCGGGTGATACCAGTAGGTTCCGGCATCCGGCACGGCGAACACGTAGTCGAAGCTTTCGCCCGGTGGCACCGGGTTCTGGGTCAGGGGCGAGCCATCCATCGCATTGTCGATGCGGATGCCGTGCCAATGCAGCATGGTGGGCTCGTCCAGCCCGTTGATCAGGCGCACCTTGACCTCGCCGTGCCGCTTGACCCGCAGTTCGGGCCCGGGCGTGACGCCGTTGTAAAGCCACAGCTCGGTCTCCTTGCCGCCGTCCATCAGCACGGTGGGCACTTTTTCGATCTTGAGTTCGGTGAAACCGTCATCGGCTGCATGGGCAGTAAGGTGAAAATGCGGAATGCCGAAGGTACCCACCGCCGCGGCAGCTGCGGAGGCAGCACCTGTTCCGGCGAGCATCTGTCTGCGGGTCAGCGGCATGGGCATCAGTCCTTCACGTCGTAGGTGTTTTCCGGCGCCGGGAAGCTGCGCGTGCGCACGTCATCGGCGTACATCTTTATGGCCCGGTCGATGGCCCGGCCCACCTTGCCGAACTCCTTGACGAACTTCGGCACGCGCGGGCTCAGGCCCAGCATGTCCTCCATCACCAGGATCTGGCCGTCACACGCGGCAGATGCACCGATGCCGATGGTTGGAATGGGGACGGCTTTGGTAATCTGCGCGGCGAGCGGTTCGGCCATGGCTTCCAGTACCACCGAGAAGGCGCCGGCATCGGCAACGGCCTTCGCATCGGCCTCGATGGCGGCCCACTGATCGCGCTGGCGGCCTTGCGTCTTGAAGCCGCCAAGCGTGTTGATGGACTGGGGCGTGAGGCCGATGTGGGCCATGACGGGAATGCCGCGTTGCACGAGGTAGTCGATGGTTTCGGCCATGCGGCGGCCGCCTTCGAGCTTTACCGCGCCGCAATCGGTTTCCTTCATCACGCGGGCGGCATTACGGAAGGCGACGGACGGGCTTTCCTCGTAGGTACCAAACGGCATGTCCACCACCACCAGCGCCCTGCTCGACCCGCGCACCACGGCCTTGCCGTGCATGATCATCAGCTCCAGCGGCACCGGCACGGTAGATTCATAGCCGTGCATGACCATGCCAAGCGAATCCCCCACCAGCAGGAAGTCGCAGTACTTGTCGGCAATGGCCGCAGTGTGGGCGTGATACGAGGTGAGCGAAACGATTGGGTCGCCCCCCTTGCGGGCGGCGATGTCGGGCGCAGTGACGCGGCGTACCTGCTTCTGGACGGACATAGGTAGGTAACCTCTCGCGGGCTTGCTGACCTGCGGAATCAGCTGAAACTATAGGACAAAGCAGAGCGCAAGGGGATTACCTCTGCGTAACATGTCAGTGTCCGAGCACCGACAGGTCCTGGATCGAGAACAGCGGCACGCCGATAAGATGGGCGTGCAACTGGATCATCACGCCATAAAGCGCGATGCCGGCCAGCAAGGCGATCGCGTCGTGGCCCTGGCGAACCTCCGGCGTGGGCCGGAAGCCGGTGGCCAGACCGCCTGCGAGGTGGATGACAGCGTAGATCAACAAGCCACCGAACAGGATGACGCTGGCCTGGTCTCCATTGGCCAGCAGGTGACCAACGGTCCACAGAATGACGGCCATCGACAGCGGCAGCCGCAGCACCTGGCGCAACTTGCCGCGGAAAATGAATACGCCGACCAACAGGAACGCGAGGAAGCTCAGCACCAGGTTGGCCCGGAACCCCCATGCCGGCGGCTCATAGACAGCGACCCGGTCTGCGCCCTGCCATGCCAGCACGATCAGCACGACCGACAGGGTGGAAGCGATGCCGAAGGCAGGGCCATAAGCCTTGCCTGCGGCCGCCTTTACCCGCGCCTTCAGGGCCGGAAACGCCGGAATGAGATGTATCAGCGCGAACAGCGCCACCGAGATTGCCAGCAGCATGCGTGAACCCCGCGATCAGTAAACCGGCGATACGCCGAACAGCCACTGGTGCGACATCAGGAAGATGCCGTAGACGACCACACCGCCAACCACGGCCATGATGTCGTACTTTACCTGCGGCGTATGGGTGGGCACCTTGCCGCGTGCGGTCGAGACGATGATGTCCAGGATGGAGAGCACGAGGAAGCCGCCGAACAGCAGCACTTCCGACAGGTTGCCATTGACCAGCAGGTGGCCGGCAGCCCACAGAGCCACGCCGGCCGACATTGGCTGCTGCACGATCTTGCGGATGTAGCCCTTCATGTGGGCGGACGCGAGAAGGATCATGGCCAGCAGCACCAGCAGCATGGTGGCGTGGCTGGAGCCCATAAGCGGATCATACACGATGCGCGCGGCATCCGGGCCGGAGCGGGCCAGCGTGAACCCCCAGATCATCAGGCCAAGACCCGCCAGCGACACCAGCGAGTAGATGCCCTTGAAAGCCTTCTCGCCCAGCTTGGCGAACACCGGCGCGCGCAGCGGCGTCATGGAAAACAGGTGGGCGCCAAAGAACAGGATCATTCCCCAGATAAGCACGTTCATTGCAGTCCTCGCTTGATTGGGCAGGGTTGGCCGGCAGTCTGGCTCCCGCATAAACGGATTCGGTTTGGCGGCACTCTAACTGCTGCCGCAATGATTGACCATGACTGCAATGTGGTGGCATCTAGTGCACACGCAAACGGATATGCGGCCGGTCCAGATGCCCTGTCAGGACGCGACCAGGCTGGCGGCAAAACACGGGAGACGACAATCTTGTACAACTCACTCCGACTGGCCGCGCTTGCAGGCTGCGTGCTTGCAGGCACCATCACCATTGCATCGGCTGAACAGCTGTGCGGCGCGGACGTGGTCAGGGAAGCGAACCTGGTGGCGGCCACCTTCGACGGGCTGGGCGCATCGTGCGAACAGGACAGCATCTGCGCGATCACGCTGGCTTCGACCAACGACATGCGGGTGGAAATGGAGCGTGCATCGGTAGACGGGTCATGGCTGGTCAAGGTCTCTTCATCTGGCCCGATCGATACGGGCGCGGGCATCGATCTGGTGTTCAACGGTTCGGACGAAACCAGGGTTGCACCAGAGTTCCTGATCGGCTCGGAAAACCGGGACACCGCAAGGGTGGACGATGACGTGTCGCAGATCATGGTGACGACCATGACCGAGTCGCAGACGATGTCGGCCACCGCACAGATCATTGGCGGCCGCAAGATCAGCGCCGATGCGAACCTCGCTGGCCTTGGCGCCGCCATGGACTGGGTCGACTGCGCGCAAGCGGCCAAGTAACCTTCAACTGCAATTTGCCCGCCCCGCTGGCAAGGCCTGTAATGACCTCACCATCCGGCAGCATGATAGAAACTGCACGCGCACAGCTTCTGGCGCGGCGCGACGAGCTGCGCGAGCAATCGTCAACGTCCTCGGCAGAGCGTGATGCCGTCGAGCTGGACCAGCAGTCGGTTGGCCGGCTGTCGCGCATGGATGCGCTGCAGCGCCAGGCCATGGCCCAGGCCAACGAGCGCGCGCGGACGGCAGAACTGACCCGGATCGAGCAGGCGTTGCGCCGGATTGAGGACGGCGAATACGGCTGGTGCGTCAAATGCGGCGAGGAAATCGCGCGCGGGCGGCTCGAGGCCGACCCGTCAGCGGCGGTGTGCGTGGACTGTGCAGGAGGACGGGCATGAGGCGCAGTGCACAGCTGCCGGTCTTCGCCGTGGCGCTGGCCGCTTTACTCATGCCGGCGCTACCGTCCGTGGGCAATGCCGCACAGGTTTGCGGTCAGAACGCGCAGATTGCGCGCGGCAATGTGAAGTTCCACTCGCGCGACTTCACCGCCACCTGCCAGCCGGGCGGCGCCTGTGCTGTCATTACCCACCATCTGGACCATGTGGCGCCACTGGGCTTCAGCCACCTGTTCGGCTTCCGGCGCGAAACGCCGGACGGGCGCTGGCAGGCGGTGCTGGTGGATGAGTTGTCCGCGGCCGACATTGCCGCCGGTTTCAGTTTCGTTGTCGACCAGAACAAACCTGCTCCCGTGTCTTCCAATCTGGTCGCTGGCGCTGGCGAGAAGCCTTACGGCTACTATCTCGATGCCGGGCTGACCGAACTGGTGCTGGCCGAAACGAAGCCCGCCAACCGCATCGAGTGGCGTTACAATTCCGCGTCCGGGGAGGCGCGTACTGCATCTTTCTCGCTGATCGGGCTTACGGACGCACTCGCCTGGGCAAACTGCGCCCAGGCAGAACTGGCGTCCGGCAAGACCGATGC
>CAZYKZ010000113.1:0-8075 GCA_964648175.1 uncultured Anderseniella sp. | reverse complement strand
GCCGCCCATGCTCAACCGCGATGACCTCCACGCCGCCACTGCACCATTGAACCGCGCCCGCTCCATGCCGGCAGGATTCTACACTGACCCGGCCATATTCGCCGCCGAGCGCGAACACATTCTGCTGAAACGCTGGTTCTTTCTCGCCCGTGAAGAGCAGGTGCCCAACCCCGGCGACTACCTGACCTTCGACACGATCGGCGGACCAGTCATTCTCATTCGCGGCCAGGACGGCAAGGCGCGCGTGTTCGCAAACTATTGCCGCCATCGCGGCTCGATCCTGCTGGAGGGCGAAGGCAACTGTTCGCGCATCGTCTGCCCCTATCACGCCTGGAGCTATCTCAGCGACGGAACCCTCTACGGCTGCCCGGACATGAAGGATGCCGAAGGCTTCGACCGCACCGAAAACGGCCTCGTGCCACTGCGCATGGAAAGCTGGGCAGGGTTCATCTTCGCCACCTACAACAGGAATGCTCCTGCCCTCATCGACTGCCTCGGCGACCTGCCCGAACGCATGGCGTCGCACAAGCTGCATGACATGGCCTGCACCTGGCGCATAACGCTGGAGCCCAACTGCAACTGGAAACTCATTCTCGAAAACGCGATGGAAACCTACCACACTGGCGTGGTCCACAAGGACTCGGTCGGCGCCCAGCAGTCGCGCACCTTGCCCACAAGGGGCGATTGGCTGTGCATCCAGGTCATATCCGGCCGCTCCATCGCCACGCTGCCCGGCACCCAGCCGCCCTTCCCCGCCATCGAGGGGCTCGATGACGATGCAAGACAGGGCACCTACTTCACCGTGCTGCACCCGGCCCTGCAGTTTGCCGTGGCGCAGGACTGCATGTGGTGGCTGAACGTGACGCCGCTGGCGCACGACCGCTCGCTGCTGGAAATCGGTGGCTGCTTCCCGAAGCAGGCGCTTGCCGCCCCGGACTTCGAGGCCAAGGCCAGGCCCTACTATGACCGCTGGGAACTGGTCGGGCGCGAGGATGTCGGCATTCTCGAAAAGCAGCAGAAGGCGCTGGGCTCCGTCGCCTACAAGCCGGGACCGCTGTCATGGCGCGACGACCAGGTACAGGCCATCGGCATCTGGGTGCTGGATCAGCTCGAAGGAAAGATGCCCGGCTGATTACCCGCGGGCGGGGTTGACCAGCGCGGCAAAAATCTCCGCTTCGCCGACGACGCCGGCAATCTTGCTGCCTGAGCCGATTGCAACCGGTTTACCGGTACGCCAAACCTCGGCGATGATCTCGCGCATGGTCGCATCCGGCGCCATCACGCTCGATCCATCCTTGCCGGTCTTCAGTTTCTCGCCTGCCTTCAGCTTGCGCATGATCGTGGCGCCGGTCATCACGTTGAGCGGGTTCATGTGCTGCACGAACTCCGCCACATAGGCATTCACCGGCTTGAGCACGATGTCCTGCGGCGTGCCGGCCTGCACGATGCGTCCGTCCTGCATGATGGCAATGCGATTGCCGATCTTCAGCGCTTCGTCCAGATCGTGGCTCACGAAGATTATGGTGCGCTTGAGCTCGGACTGCAGCTTCAGCAGCTCGTCCTGCAGGTGTGTGCGGATCAGGGGGTCAAGCGCGGAAAACGGCTCGTCCATCAGCAGGATCGGCGCCTCGGTTGCAAAGGCGCGGGCAAGGCCGACGCGCTGCTGCATGCCGCCGGAAAGCTCGTGCGCATAACGCGTCGCCCACTTGTCCAGCCCGACGAGTTCAAGCTGCTTGCGCACTCGTTCCTTGCGTTCGGCGTCCGGCATGCCGGCAAGTTCCAGACCGAAGCCGACGTTTTCTTCCACCGTGCGCCATGGCAACAAGGCGAACTGCTGGAACACCATCGCCACATCGCCCTGCCGCAACTGGCGCAGGTCCGTTGCGCTGCAAGAGGCGACATCGGTGGTGCGCCCGCCAACCGTCACCTCGACCTTGCCGCGCGCCACCTTGTTGAGGCCGTTGACGGCACGAAGCAGCGTTGACTTGCCCGAGCCCGACAGGCCCATGAGCACGAAAATTTCGCCCTCCGCCACATCGAGCGTGGCGCCGGCCACGCCCAGCACGGCGCCGCACCGGTCGCTGATCTCGGCCCGAGTCCCGCCGGCGTCGAGCAGCTCCAAAGCCTCCTTGCGGCGATCACCGAAAATGATGTCGACATCCTTGAACCGGACTGCAGGCACCGCGGTCATGGCTCAGCGCCCTCCCTGGCCCGGTTCGTTGACCCGGCACAGCCGGTCAAGCACGATCGCCACCAGCACGATGATGAGACCCGCCTCGAACCCCTTGGCGATGTTGACGGTGTTGAGCGCGCGCACCACCGGCACGCCAAGGCCGGGCGCACCAACCAGCGCCGCAATCACCACCATCGACAGCGACAGCATGATGGTTTGCGTCAGGCCGGCCATGATCTGCGGCAGCGCATAGGGAAGCTCCACTTTCCACAGAAGTTGCCGGGGCGTGGCGCCGAATGCCTCGCCAGCCTCGATCAGTTGCTTCGGCGTCGACTTTACGCCGAGCTCGGTCAGCCGGATCGGGGCCGGAATGGCGAAGATCACCGTCGCGACGAGGCCGGGCACCATGCCGAGGCCGAACAGGATCAGCGCGGGAATCAGGTAAACGAAGGTGGGGATGGTTTGCATAAGGTCCAGCACCGGCCGCAGGAAGGCCGAGAACCTCGGATTGTGCGCCGCCGCGATGCCCAGCGGCACGCCGAACACCATGCACACCACCGCCGACGCGATCACCAGCGCCAGCGTCTTGATCATGTCGTCCCAGTAGCCCTGGTTGATGATGAACAGCAGCGACAAGGCCACGAAGACGGCCAGCGGTATGGACCGCTTGAGCCACCAGGCCAACGCTACCACCAATGCGGTGAACAGCAGCGGGTGCGGCAGCTCCAGCAACCACAACAGGCCATCGATCATCGACTTCAGGATCACCGACAGCCAGTCGAAAACAAACCCGGCATTGTCGATCAGCCAGTCGACGGCGGATTTGGCCCACGCGCCGATGGGCAGTTTCTGGTCGGTCAGCCAATCCATGTACGAAGGTCCGCCCCACTATCCCGGGAGAGCCACGGCCACCGCAGCTCCCCCGGTTATTCCCCAGTTTGCGCTTACATGCCCAGTGCAGACTTCACCGCAGCCATGGCGTCGCCGCCGTCCATGGTGGTCACGCCGTCAAGCCACGGACCGATGGCATCCGGATTGGCCTTCAGCCATTCCACTGCTGCCGCTTCCGGCTCCTTGCCGCCATCGAGGATGCCGCCCATGATCTCGTTTTCCATGGCGAGCGTGAACTTCATGTTGGAGACGAGCTTGCCGGCATTCGGGCAGTCAGCGGCATAGCCTGCGCGGGTGTTGGTGTGCACGGTTGCGCCGCCCAGGTTGGGGCCGAAGAAATCATCGCCACCTTCGAGGTAGGTCAGCTTGAAGTTGGCGTTCATCGGGTGCGGTTCCCAGCCGAGGAAGACGATCGGCTCGCCAGCCTTCTCGGCGCGGGCCACCTGCGCCAGCATGCCGGCCTCCGAGGATTCAACCACCTCGAAGCCCTTCAGGCCAAAGGCGTCCTTGTCGATCATGTCCAGGATCAGCCGGTTGCCGTCATTGCCCGGCTCGATGCCATAGATCTTGCCGCCCAGCGCATCCTTCTGCTTGGCGATATCGGCAAAGTTGCCGATGCCGAGTTCGGCGCCCTTGGCATTGGTGGCAAGCGTATACTTCGCGCCTTCCAGGTTCATGCCAATCGAATCCACCGTCTTGGCGTCAAGATAGGGCCGGATGTCGGCTTCCATGGTCGGCATCCAGTTGCCGAGAAACACGTCGATGTCCTTGTTGGCGAGCGACTGGTAGGTCACCGGCACGGACAGAACCTTGATGTCGGTCTCGTAACCGAGGGACTTCAGCAGGAACGTGGTGACCGCCGTGGTTGCGGTGATGTCGGTCCAGCCCACATCCGAGAATCGCACCGTCTTGCAGGCTTCGCCGTCTGCGGCCATCGCCGGCGCCGACAGCATGGCGGCCAGGGCCGCTCCCGCGAAGGCGCTGATAATCGTCTTTTTCATGTCTCTACTCCCTTTTTGTGCTGGGGCAGGCCGTTCATGCAGCCTGCCTGAAACTTGTGGTGCGACCGGCAATGTGCGGCGGCTTGCCGCGCCAAGTCAACCGGAACGCAAGTTAGCCGTTTTTAATTGACTGACCAATCAAAAAAAATATCCTGCCCAGACAATCATATTTCGGAGGTTTTCGGATGCCCAAGGTCGGCATGGGACCAGTACGGCGCACGCAGCTCATCGAGGCAGCCATCGGCTCGCTGCACGATCACGGCTACGCCGATACCACGGTCGCCCGCATTGCCGCCCGCGCCGGCGTGTCGCCCGGCATCGTGCACCACTATTTCAAGGGCAAGGACGACCTGCTGTTCGCGACCATGCGCCACCTGCTCAGCGAACTGCGGGCCGAGACGGTGGCTGGTCTGTCGGCATCGGAAACAGCACGCGCCCGGCTCAGCGCCATCGTAAATGCGAACTTTGCACCGGTGCAGTATGCGGGCCAGGTGATGACCGCGTGGCTGGCGTTGTATGGCGCCGCCCGCCATTCTGCCGAACTCAGCCGGTTGCTGCGCATCTATCACGCCCGCCTGCACTCAAACCTCAAGCATGCCCTGAGCCAGCTGCATGGCCCGGACAAGGCAGACCAGCTTGCCATCGGCATCGCCGCCCTGATCGACGGCGTCTGGCTGCGCGCAGCCCTCACTGACGACACGGCAAACCGCAAGGCGGCAATCGCGCTGGTCGAGAACTACATCGACAACCAGCCGGGAAAGGCTTGAACCCATGCGACCCAACCACCTCATGCCCGGCGAGGCCTACGACTTCGTGATAATCGGCTCCGGCTCGGCCGGGTCCGTGCTGGCCAGCCGGCTGTCGGAGGACGGGAAGAATTCCGTTCTGGTGCTTGAATACGGCGGAAGCGATGCAGGCCCGCTGATCCAGATGCCGTCCGCATTGTCGATTCCACTCAACACGAAGATGTACAGCTGGGGCTACCTCTCCGAGCCCGAACCTCATCTCAATAACCGCCGCATCACCGCTCCTCGTGGCAAGGTGGTTGGCGGATCATCGTCGATCAACGGCATGGTCTATGTGCGCGGCCACGCCCGCGACTTCGACACATGGGCGGAAATGGGGGCATCCGGCTGGTCGTTTGCCGACGTCCTGCCCTACTTCAAGCGCATGGAAACCTCGCACGGCGGCGAAGCCGGCTGGCGCGGTACGGACGGCCCCATGCATGTCACCCGCGGCCGCCGGGCGAACCCGCTCTACGAAGCTTTCGTCGAGGCCGCCGAGCAGGCCGGATATCCACGCACCGCCGACTACAACGGCCGCCAGCAGGAGGGCTTCGGCGCCATGGAGATGACGGTCTGGAAAGGCCAGCGCTGGTCCGCCGCCAACGCCTACCTGAAGCCAGCCCTCAAGCGGCTCAACCTGCGCCTGATCACACGCGCGCGAGCCCGGAAGCTGATCCTCGATGGCCGACGCGTGACGGGAGTCGAGTATGAGCGCGGCGGCAAGCTGCACCAGGTTCGCGCCAATCGCGAGGTCATACTGGCCGCCAGCGCGTTCAACTCGCCGCACCTGCTGCAACTGTCAGGCATCGGAGACAGCGCTGAACTCAAGGCCGCAGGCATCACGCCGGTGCACCACCTGCCCGGCGTCGGCAAGAACCTCATGGATCACCTGGAGGTCTACTTCCAGCTGCTGTGCAAGCAACCGGTCACCCTCAACAACAAGCTGGGCTGGCTGTCCAAGGGGCTGATCGGCCTGCAGTGGCTGCTGTTCAAGTCAGGCCTCGGCGCAACCAACCACTTCGAAAGCGCCGGGTTCATCCGTTCGCGCGCCGGCATCGAATACCCTGACATCCAGTATCACTTCCTGCCCGGGGCCATAGCCTACAACGGCAAGCCCGCCACCTCGGAGCACGGCTTCCAGGTTCATGTCGGGCCAATGAGGTCGAAGTCACGCGGCACGGTGACCCCGGTCAGCGCCGACCCCGAGGCCGCACCAAAGCTGAACTTCAACTACATGTCGCACGAGGACGACTGGAAAGAGTTCCGCTCCTGCATCCGTCTTACCCGCGAGATCATCGCCCAGCCCGCCTTGCAGCCGTTTGCCGGCAGTGAGATCCAGCCTGGCAACGATGCCACCAGCGATGAAGCCATTGACGAGTTCATTCGTGAACATGCCGAAAGCGCCTATCACCCCTGCGGTACGTGCCGCATGGGTGCCGTGAAGGACCCGCTGGCAGTCGTCGACCCCCAGCTGAAGGTGATCGGACTTGATGGCTTGCGTGTCGCCGATACCTCGATTTTCCCCTCGATTACCAACGGCAACCTCAACGGCCCGGCGCTGATGGTGGGGGAGAAGGCTTCGGACATCATTCTGGGCCGGGACCCGCTGCCGTCCTCCAACCTGCAACCCTGGATCAATCCTGACTGGCAGATTTCGCAACGCTGATCGGGTGAGGCTGGTTTATATAACCAGCCATGACAGTTGAGGCGACATCGGAAGGAACCAGCACGCAGCCGCGCACGCGCCGGCCGCTTGACCTCGCCGTCGCCGCCTGCCTGATCGGCATTGCTGCATTCGAACTGTTTGAGCTTCACCTGCACATCGAATGGGCGGGGCTTGCCGCCGCCGTCCTGCTTGTCGCCTTCCTGGTGCTGGGCCAGGGACGACTGGGCCTGCGCGAACGCTATCTTCTGGCGCTCGCCGCCGCCGCAACACTGGCGGCCGTTGCTTGGTCGCCCTCGCCACTGCAGTTGATCCAGCGTGGTCTCGGTCAGGCGACGTTTCTTGCAGCCTTCATGCTGCTGCTGTCGCTGCTGCGCGATGGCGCGATCACCTCGCCGTCAGTACTGGCGCTGGGCCAGTACCTGACCCGCCGCCCGCCGGGCCAGCGCTACATCGCCATCCATTTCGGCGGCCACGCACTTGGCGTCGTGCTCAACTTCGGCGCCTTGAGCCTGCTTGGGCCCCTCATACAGCGTGGCGTCGAGACTGATGCGAAGGACAATCCCGAGCTCGCCCAATGGCGGCTGCGACGTCAGATGTCGGCGCTGGCGCGCGGGTTCTCCTGGATCATTGCGTGGTCCCCCACCGCGGTCACGCAGGCCCTCGTAGCCAGCGTCGTTGCAGGTTCGAAACCGCTGCTGGTTGGCGCCATCGGTATTGTCGCGGCAGCAGGCGTGTTCGTGATCGGCTGGGCAGCGGACCGCGTGACCGGCAAGCAGGCCCGTGCGAGCCTGTCCCGCAGCGACGCCCTGCCCCGGCCAGACCTGGGCGCCAGGCCGTTTCCGTGGGCCGCATTCGGCCGCTTCGCATTGGTGTGCGGCGCGCTTGCCGCAATAAGCGTGGTGCTGATCCTGTTCACCGGAGCGCGCGTCATTCCGGCCCTGATGCTGGCCAGCCCGATCGTGACAGCGGTTTGGGTGTGGTTCCAGTTTCACGCCACGCCGGACGGCGCAGCGGCGGTACTGGCAAGGTTGAAGGACATCGCCAGCGTCTCGATCCCTGCAGGTTCGCCCGAGGCGGTAACACTTTCTTCGGCCGGTTACATCGGCATCGTTGCAGCAGGCCTCGTCAATCCGCCCGCACTTGCCGAATGGACGGGCATTGCGGGCGTTGCGCCGGTAGTCGCCTATATCGGCGTGATGACGCTGGTGCCGCTGCTGTCAAACCTCGCCATTCCGCCAATGCTGACCGTGACGTTCCTCGGCTCGCTATACTCGGCCCTGCCGGACAGCCATCTTGAACCGACGCTGCTGGCCGCAAGCATGGCGCTCGGCTGGGCGCTGAACCTCACCGCATCGCCCTTTGGCGCGACGGCGCTCATTCTGTCGCGCATCACCGGCATTCCTGGCACCACCTTGTCATGGAAGTGGAACACCGGCTTCACCCTGGCGGCATGGGCTTGGGCGGGAGCAGTGCTTTTTGCAGCTTCAAGCTTATCCGCACAGTAAAACTCTAAGCGGTTGCGTTCACCCCGCTTAGACAGCATCATGCGCGCCATGGTG
>CAZYKZ010000112.1:0-8216 GCA_964648175.1 uncultured Anderseniella sp. | reverse complement strand
AAGGATCGATCCATGATCACGGGTACCGTAAAGTTCTTCAACACCACCAAGGGCTTCGGCTTCATTCAGCCGGAAGACGGCTCGAAGGACGCTTTCGTCCACGTCACCGCTCTCGAGCGCGCTGGCATCCGCAGCCTGAACGAAGGCCAGAAGGTCAACTACGAACTCGTCACCGACCGCAAGACCGGCAAGCAGTCTGCCGACAACCTGTCGCTCGCTGACTAATCTTACAGGCTCCGGCCTGAAGGCAACCCCGGATCCGGAAGGGTCCGGGGTTTTTGTCTGCCTAGCTGCGGAGTATTTCCGTGGCTCTTGCAAATGCAGTGTTGGCGGCCGGCACCCCGGCATAGATCGCCGTCTGCATCAGCACCTCGCGGATGGTCTCTGCCGGAACGCCCGCGCGCACCGCGGCCCCAAGGTGCAGGTCGAACTCTTCCCAGCGCGACAGCGACGCGCAGATCGCCAGAACCAGCATCCGCCTCGTGGTCTCGTCAAGCCCCGGCCGGGTCCAGATTTCGCCCCAGGCATAGCGGGTGATGAGGTCCTGGAAATCGGCGTTGAATTCGCTTCGGTTCCGAATCGACCGGTCGACCCAATCATCGCCGAGCACAGCGCGCCTGCGGCTCATTCCGGAGCCGAATCTGTCGTCCGAAGGCAGCGCCGGGTTTCCGAGGAAGCTTGCGAGCGCCCGGGTGAAGTCATCCGCCCGCTCAACGTTGGAGATATGCGCGGCATCGAGAATGACGTGGGTTGCACCCTTGATCGCGGCGGCAATCTTTTCGCCGCGTTCGGGCGGCGTGGACTGGTCGTGGCGGCCCGAGATCACCAGCGTCGGCGCGTTGATTTTGCCGAGCTCCGGGTAAACGTCGGCCAGCCGCAGCATGCCGCAGCACCCGAGATAGCCTTCGGGGTTGGTGTGCTCCAGCACCTGGCGGAAATCGCTCACGATGCCCGGCTGCGCCTGGTGCAGGGTTTGCGAGAAGAACCGGCCCAGCACCGCATCAGATATCGCCTTCATGCCGCCATCGCGGATGGCGCCCATGCGCTGGTCCCACATGTCGGGTGGAGGAAAGTGCGGCGAGGTGTTGGCGAGGACCAGCTTGTCCAGTCTGCCGCCATGATGAATGCCTAGCCACTGTCCGGTAATGCCGCCCATCGACAGCCCGCAGAAATGGAACGTCTCGAGCCCGAGGTGATCTGCAAGCCCGATCACGTCGCCGCCCAGCTGCTCCAGCGTGTATGGCCCCTGGGGTACATCGGACGCGCCATGCCCGCGCTGGTCGTAACGCACCACGCGGAAGGCATGCTTCAGCGTTTCCGCCTGCGGCTGCCACATCAGGTGATCGCACCCCAGCGAGTTGGAGAAGATGACGGCAGGTGCGCCAGCCGGCCCTTCGGCGCGATAGAAGATGCGGCACCCGTCGGCTTGCGTAACATATGGCATGCGGGCCTTCAGCCTCCCTGACCTTGCTTTGGCAGGACTGTCGGCATTTGCATCCCCCAAGTCAAACCCGTTGCCGCTGCATGGTGTCCATGCAAATTGAATGCTGGACGAAGGCCCGGGTGGCCGATACCTGTCCGCTTGAACCAACGCCACCAGGTCAGACCGGATGCCCATTCCCGCCAGCGCACAGAAACCGGCTCCCGGTACCGCCGACAACGCGCCACTTGGCATCCTGATGATGATCGGCGCGGTCGCCTGCTTTGCGGTGATCGACACGTCGGCCAAGTACCTCGTGCAATTCATGCCGCCGTTCATGGTCGTGTTTGCCCGCTACACCCTGGCGCTGATCTACATCGTCGTGCTGATGTGGTGGTCAGGTTCGTTCAGCCTCAAGACGCAACACCCGTGGCTGCAGCTGGCGCGCGGCTGCATGCTCATGTCGACCACGATGATGAACTTCATCGCCCTGCAATACCTGAGGCTTGACCAGACCTCGGCGATCTTCTTTTCCAATCCGTTGTGGGTGTGCGCCATGTCGCCGCTGCTGCTGGGCGAGCGCATCGGCCCGCGCCGCTGGGCCGCCGTCATCGTCGGCTTCATGGGCGTGCTGCTGATCGTGCGCCCGGGCGCGGAAAGTTTTCACTGGGCCATGCTTCTGTCGGTGGCGGTCGCCATCATCGCCGCGCTGTACCAGATCACCACCCGCAAGATCGGCGGCAGCGACCCGGCGCTGGTGTCGCTGATGTTCTCGACGCTGGTCGGCAGCGTTCTGGCATCGCCGATGGGCATCGTGCAGTGGCAGCTGCCAACTTTGGGTCTCTTCGGGATCATGCTGCTGATGGGGCTGGCCGGCAGCGTCGGTCACCACCTGCTGATCAAGGCGCATTCCATAGCGCCTGCTCCGACACTGGCTCCCTTTGTGTACACCCAGATCATCTGGATGATCCTGCTGGGCTACCTGGTGTTCGCCGACGTGCCCGATGCAATCACCCTCGCAGGCGCCGGCATTGTGGTGCTCTCCGGCCTCTACGTCTATTATCGCGAACAGCAGGTCAAACGCGCGCAAGGCAGGACGGGCTCATGACGCAAAAGCCGGCCATCGGCTTCATCGGGGTGGGGCAAATGGGCGAGGGCATGTGCCGCCGCCTGCTGGCGGCCGGCTACCCGCTTTCAGTGATGGCCCACCGTAACCGGGCGCCGGTTGACCGGCTGGTGGCGGAGGGTGCGCGCGAAGCTCGCGACGCCGCGGCGCTGGCTGCAGCGTGCAACATCGTGATCCTTTGCGTGTCGAACGCCGATGTGGTCGAGCGGACCGTGGAGGCCATGCGCCCTGCGCTGACCCGAGGAACGATCATCGTCGACACCAGCACGTCGGCGCCGGAGGTGACACGCCGGCTTGCCGCCGATCTCGCGGAACTTGGCGTAACGCTATTCGACGCACCTTTGACAGGTGGACCGGTGCAGGCCGAGGCTGGAGAGCTTGGCGTGCTGCTGGGCGGGCCTGCCGAACTGATCCCGGCAGTGGAACCTGTGCTGCGCAGCTTTGCGCGGCGCATCGAGCATTTCGGCCCTGCCGGCGCGGGCCATGCCGCCAAGCTGGTGAACAACTACCTGGTATGCGGCATGATCGCGCTCATCGCCGATACCTACAATGCAGCACGCGACCTGGGCGTGGACTGGGAAAAGCTCTACTCGGTCATGCAGCAGGGCTCGAACAATTCGCCCGCCTTGCAGCGCATCGTCGGCAACGCCATCGAAGGCAACTTCGACGGCTACAGGTTCTCCCTCGCCAATGCCCACAAGGACATGGCCTACTACATGCGGCTTGGCGACGGATTGTCAGGCCCCTCGGAACTGGCGGCGGCGGTCATGGAAGAGTATGACGATGCCATCGCCCGCGGCCTTGGAGACTTCATGGTGTCGCGGCTGATCGACCCCGACCTGCAGGATTGAACGAAACCCACATGAGCCAGCTGAAACTGAACCCCGCCGTCGCCTCGCTGGAAGAGGAAGGCGCCTTCTTCGTGCTCGACAAGGCGATGAAGCTGAAGGCAGAAGGCCGCCCCATCATAAACCTCGGCATCGGCCAGCCCGACTTCGCCCCGCCCGCCCACGTCATCGAGGCAGGCCTCAAGGCCGTGAAGGACGGCCCGCACGGCTATACCTCGCCGGTCGGCATGCTGCCCTTGCGCGAGGCGGTGGCCCACAGCGTCGGCGCGCGGTATGGACTCGACATATCGCCGGAGCGTGTCGTGATCGTGCCCGGCGGCAAGGTGACGATCTTCTTCGCCTGCATGGTGTTCGGCGGGCAGGGCCGCGAGATTCTCTACCCGGATCCCGGCTTCCCGCCCTATCGCGAGGCGGTCAAGGCAGCTTCCGCCCGCCCGGTGCCCTATGCCATCCGCGAGGACCTCGACTTCGGCTTCGACGCCGACGAGGTGTTGTCGCTGATCACGCCCAACACCGGCCTCATCATTCTCAACTCCCCGGCCAACCCTACCGGCGGCGTGGTCGATCGCACACAGCTCGACCGGCTGGCAGAGGGCCTGAAGGCGCACCCGCACGTCGCCATCCTGTCCGATGAGATCTATTCGCACCTGGTGTTCGAGGGCTCCGGCTTCCAGTCGCTGATGCAGTATCCGCACCTGGCAGACCGGGTGGTGCTGCTGGACGGCTGGTCCAAGACCTTCGCCATGACCGGCTGGCGGCTTGGCTTCGGCATCTGGCCGCAAGACCTTGTCGAGGCAGTGCGCGGTCTCATCACCGTTGACCACAGCTGCGTCAACGTCGCCGCGCAAATGGCGGGTCTTGCCGCCATCACTGGACCGATGGACGAGATCGAGGCCATGCGCGCCACCTTCGCCCGCCGCCGCGATCTCGTGGTGGACAGGCTCAACGCCATGCCCGGCGTCACCTGCCGGGTGCCGGGTGGGGCGTTCTATGCCTTCCCCAACATTCGCGGCACCGGTATCGGGTCGAAAGAGCTGGCCAACCGCTTCCTGATGGAGGCCAACGTGGCGCTCATTCCCGGCGACAGTTTCGGGGCCAACGGCAAGGGATTCCTCCGGCTGTCCTATGCCGCCAGCACGGGCGAGCTGGAAGAGGCGCTGGCGCGAATGCATGCACTGCTGGAGGCAGGGGGCTGAAAAAGGAACCGGACTTCGCCCAGGCTGCCTCTGGGGGTGGGCAGTGGCGGGGTAACAGGCAACCCGGACGAAGTCCTTCGAAACTGTGCGGGGCAACCTTCTTGGCGGGTGATTTGGTACTCTACTGACGCCACCCTGCACGGCTGGAGTCCTAGGGGAAATGCGCGACAGTTTTGTGTCGATGCTGAGAATGTTGCAGCATGTTTCGCGAACAGTTTACTTGGTTTTGCCAGTTTGGTGTGGGATCAGTGCTGCAATGACCATCCCCAGACGACATCTTCTGCTGACCGGCGCCTCGGCGTTTGCGTTTGCCATCGCGGGGCCTGCGGGCCTTGCCGCCGCAGAGCCGCAAACGATGAGCGCACCGGAGGCACTCGACGCGGCAGCCAGCGGCGACGTGGTCCTTGTCGACATCCGCAGCCGCGAGGAGTGGCAGGAGACTGGCCTTGCCGAGCCGGCCTTGCCGATTTCGATGCACGAGGGGGGCTTCGTCCAGAAGCTGCTGCAGGCAATGGGCGGTGATCCTTCGCGCCGCGTCGCCCTGATCTGCGCCACCGGTGGCCGCACCCGCTATGTCCAGAACGTGCTGGCCTCGAATGGTTTCAGCAATGTCATCGACGTTTCCGAAGGCATGATGGGATCGCCCGCCGGGCCGGGCTGGCTCAAGCGCGGCCTGCCCGTCAAGCGCTGGAAACCTCAGTAACTGGCCCTGCAAACCTATTTCAGCACCGGCACCGGCCGGCAGCGCGTTTCGCGCAGGCCGAAGGTGAGCAGAAATCCGATGCCGGCCCAGACCACCAGCGCGATCAGGGCGAACCGGTAGTCCGCCGCCTGGTAGATGCGCGCCCCGTCGGCTAACGTGCCGTCCCAGCGCAGGTCCAGAAGCCACCCCACAACCGGCTGCAGCACGGCGCCCGCCGCCACCGTCATGCCGTTGACGATGCCCGATACCGTGCCGTGCAAGGACTTGGCCGAGACTTCCCGCGCGATGGCGAAGGTGATCACCATTGTGCCGCCGGTGAGGCCCGACAAGAAGAACAGCGTGGCGATGACAGGCAATGGCAGACCTGGCACGAAGGCGATTGCCGCGAGAGATGCAACATTCAGCCCCGTACAGGCGACCAGCGGCGCCTTGCGCAGCTGGATGCGATCCGACAGCCAGCCAAGGAACGGAGCGCCGAGCGCCCAGCCAAACAGCGACAACGAGGTGTAGAACGCGCTGGTGGGCCGGTCGAGGCCATAGGCGCTGGTCAGGAACGGCACGCCCCATAGCCCGCCCAGCGCCAGCATTGGCCCCGACATTGACATCGCAACGATGGCCAGCCGCCATACCTCGCGCCGCCTGACGCTGCTTTTGAGCCCTGCCCAGATTTCCGGCCAGCGGATGTCGTTCTCCTGTTCTGCGGAGCGGGCGACAGGCGAATTGCGCACGATGAGGGCCGTCAGCAGGCTGAGGCCGAAGGCGAAGGCTGCAGCCCACAACATGGTGGCCCGCCAACCCGTTGCCTCGACCGCAAGCGCCAGCGGCGCCTGTCCGGCGATGCCGCACATCATGGCGAAAAACATCGCTCCGCCGGTCAGGAACGCGAAATGCCGCGGCTCGAACCAGGCAGATGCCAGCGCCATCGACCCTATGAAACCGACCGCCGAGCCCGCGCCGACAAGGAACCGGCCCGCATAGGCAAGGCCGAGGTTGTCGGCAAGCGCGAACATGGCGGAACCCGCTGCCGCCACCAGCAGCGCCAGCGACAGCATGACCCGCGCGCCATAGCGGTCGAGCAGGGCGCCAATGGGCAATTGCATGGCGGCGTAAGGGTAGAAGTAAAGCGCCGAGAGCTGGCCCAGCACCGCACCCGAGACGGCAAACTCCGCCATCAGGTCGGGCACCATCACGCTGGGCGCGACGCGCTGGAAGAAGGCATAGCCGAATGCCAGTGCGCTGAGTGACCAGATGATGGCCGCCTTGCCGCTGCCCGTCTGCCGGGCCGGCGCATCGGAGGAGGTTGTCGGACTGGGCTGTGCCATTTCAGCGTCGTGCAGACCTGCAGGATGGAGCGGCAGGCCCGCGTGGACGGCGGCGCTGCGGCGATCCGGTTCATGTGGGCGTCATGTTTAGAAAGTTTGGCCCGCCATGACCATGCTCTTAAATGCAAAGGCCCCAGCTTGCCATTGCAATGCTGGGGCCTTCGATCAAGGTGGCTGGACGCCTGCCGGCGCCGTCCGTCAGCAGTCGGTGCAGTTCAGGGTCTTGCCCTGGCGCGGGCGCTGGGCAACCGCGTCATCGACGCTGATGGCAGTCTTGCCAAGCACGTAGCCTACAATCGGCGTGAAGCTCACGCAGACGCGGCCAACCAGGATGTCGTTTTCCTCGGCAGTGAGCTTCTTGAGTTCCGCGGTGGTCATGTTCGAGGGCATGCCGCCGCAGGAACCGCGTGCGTGCTGCCAGTTGAGGTTTACGTTCGAGCCGCTGGGCCGGTAGTTGAACAGCTCGATCTTGACGTCCTGCGACGTGTACGGCTGCAGGATGGTGTCAACCGCGGCAATGAACTGGTCGATCTGGTTCTTGCTGACGGCCGTCGATTGCTGGGTGACGAGGTCGACGATGGCACTCGTCGCCACGGTTGCCTTGCGCTGTACCGACAGCAGCATGGTGATGTCGATCATGCCCAGCAGAAGCAGGATCATGACCGGAAACAGCAGCGCTGCCTCGATCGACACGACGCCGTCCTTGTTCCGCTGCAGGCCGAGCAGCCGGCGCACGAGTGCGCGGCGCAGGCGGCGTTTGCCCGGGATTGCATTGATGTTCATGTCTGTCGTCCCTTTGTCCATTGTCCCCTGAGTGCAGCTCAGCTGCCCGACGCGTCATTGAACGGTTCGTTCTGGAACACGGCGACCCCGGTAATCAGGCGCTTGTTGGGGCCGAGATTGGCCAGAAAGGCCGGCTTTGGCGAGGACGTGTGTAGGTCGAGCAGCTTGCTGATCCCGGGTGTGAAGAGGTCCCAGACGTAGAAGGTTTCAACGATCACGATCTGGCCAGGTGCGCCGGGCTGGAATGCGGTGTTGTCTTCCAGGTCCTCGTCGAGATTGCCGTCCGCATCCCTTGCGTTGGTGCGCGTGGCAGCGCTGGTGAAGTCGGTCCGCGTTTCAACGTTGATGTAGACCTTGCTGTCGCAATCGAGATAGGCCGGCACGTTCTTGCACAGTTCGGCCTTGAAATCCTGCTTGGAGATGCCGCCATTTTGCACCTGGCCGGTCCGGATCAGGCGCGATGCCGTCGTTGTGGCGCTTTGCAGCGAGTATTCCGTCAGGAAGTTCAGGCCGGTTTCGAACGTTGCCAGCAGCAGGAACAGGAACGGTCCGCCGACAAAGGCAAATTCAACGGCAGTCGTGCCGCGATCATCCTTGCGAAAGCGGCGTCTGACGCGATCAAGCGACCGGTGAAACTTCAGGAACATTTGACTCTCCCAGGGACACTGGGCCGGCCGTCACGCTTGCGCGGGTCTGCGTTGGCAATCGTATACGCCGTCCGGCACGTGTCCGTTACTTGTGCCTGTGGTTGGCAAAAGCCACATCCAATCGCGATAATAGAGGAGTGCCGCTTATCAACCCCTAAAGTTGCAGGCTGA
>CAZYKZ010000111.1:0-8320 GCA_964648175.1 uncultured Anderseniella sp. | reverse complement strand
GTCAGGGCCGGGTCTGGCCGGAACCGCGCACCTGGTACTTGAAGGTGGTGAGTTGTTCCAGCCCCACGGGACCTCGCGCATGCAGCTTGCCGGTGGCGATGCCGATCTCGGCGCCGAAACCGAATTCGCCGCCGTCGGCAAACTGGGTCGAGGCGTTGTGCACGACGATGGCGCTGTCGACCTCGTTGAGGAAGCGGGCGGCGGCTTCAGCATCATCGGTGATGATGCAGTCGGTGTGCTGCGAGCCGTAGCGGGCAATGTGGTCCATGGCCTCGTTCAGGCCGGCGACGGTCTTCGCTGCGATCACGGCATCAAGGAACTCGTGGCCCCAGTCAGCCTCAGTGGCCGGCACGATGTCCCGCGCAACGGCAGCGATGGCTTCATCGGCGTGAACCTCGCATCCCTTGTCGCGCAGGGCGGCGACGATGGCGGGCGCATGGGACTTCACGACGTCCTCATGGATCAGCAGGCACTCGGCGGCGCCGCATACGCCGGTGCGGCGCATCTTGGCGTTGGTGATGACGTCGACGGCCATATCCAGATCAGCAGCCTTATCCACGTAGATGTGGCAGATGCCTTCAAGATGCGCGAACACCGGCACGCGGGCTTCTTCCTGAACGCGGCCGACCAGCGACTTGCCGCCGCGCGGTACGATGAGGTCTATCGTGCCGCCAAGGCCTGCCAGCATCATGCCCACGGCGGCACGGTCGGCGGTGGGCACCATCTGGATGGCGGCCTCGGGAAGGCCCGCCTCGCGGAGGCCGGCTTGCAGGCATTCGACAATAAGGCCGGAACTATCGTGGCTGTCGGAACCGCCACGCAGGATGGCGGCGTTGCCGGACTTCATGGCCAGAGCACCGGCGTCGGCGGTCACGTTGGGCCGGCTCTCGTAAATGATGCCGATGACGCCGATGGGGACGCGAATGCGGGTCAGGTCCAGGCCATTGGGCCGTTGCCAGTTGGCGATGACTTCACCGACTGGATCGGGCAGGGCGGCCACGTCCTCCAGCCCCTTGGCCATGGCCTCGATGCGGTCCGGCGTCAGGGTCAGCCTGTCGATGAAGGAAGCAGCCTTGCCGGCTTCCTTGGTGCGGGCGACGTCGCGGGCGTTGGCTTCCAGCAGAGCATCCTTGCGGGCGCGAATGGCGGCGGCCATCGCCTTCAAGGCAGCGTTTTTCCGGTCCGTGGACGCAATGGCCAGTTCATGCGCGGCGTCGCGCGCGGCCTTGCCCAGCGCCAGCATCTGTGCCTCCAGCGGCTTCACGTTGGCAGCGACGTTCATGTGCGCTCCTTTCCGGTCATCACCAGGTCGTCACGATGCACCATTTCATCGCGCCCTGTCAGGCCCAGAAGCCTCTCTATGTCCGATGACTTCCGCCCGGCGATGGTGGCCGCATCCGCCGCATCCCAGGCGATGAGGCCGCGGGCGATCTCGACGCCCGCCTCGGTCACAATGGCCACCGTGTCGCCGCGGCTGAAGCTGCCGGTGACGCGCTTGACCCCTGCCGGCAGCAGGCTGCGGCCCTTCATCAGCGCGCCTGCGGCTCCCTCGTCCACGATGATGTGGCCTGCCGGTTCGAGCGAAGCGGCGATCCAGCGCTTGCGGGCGGTGGCGGGGTTGCCGTGGGCGGTGAACCAGGTGGCCCGTGCGCCTGTCAGGATGCGCGACAGGGGCCGGTCCTCGTGGCCGGAGGTGATGACCATGCTGGCGCCTGCGCCGGTGGCGATGCGGGCGGCCTCGATCTTGGTCACCATGCCGCCGGAGCCCATGCCGGACACGGGAGCGCCTGCCATCGAGACGATGTCGCCGGTGACTTCCTCCACCAGCTCGACGAACTCGGCGCCGGGCGAGCCGGGCGGGGCGGTATACAGCCCATCCACGTCGGACAGCAGCACGAGGCAGCTTGCCGACATCATCGAGCTTACCCGGGCAGCGAGCCGGTCGTTGTCGCCATAGCGGATTTCCGATGTGGCGACGGTGTCGTTCTCGTTGATGACGGGCACCGCGCCGCGATCGAGCAGGGTGTTCAGCGTGGCGCGGGCGTTGAGGTAGCGGCGGCGCTCCTCGGTGTCGGTCAGCGTCAGCAGCACCTGTGCGGCGACAAGACCATGCGCGGCGAGCGCCTGCTGCCAGCCCTGGGCCAGTGCGATCTGGCCGACGGCGGCCGCTGCCTGGCTCTGTTCCAGCTTCAGCTTGCCCTTGGGCAGGCCAAGCCTGCGGCGGCCCAGCGCAATGGCGCCGGACGACACCACGATCACCTGCGTGCTGCGGGCGCGCGCTTCGGCGATGTCGAGGGCAAGGCCCTCGAGCCAGCTTTCGCGCAAGGTGCCGTCGGGGTTGACCAGCATGGCCGAGCCGATCTTGACGACCAGCCGGGTAGCGCCGGCGAGATTACCGGTCAGGGCCGCCACGTTCCGTCCTCCCCAGGCTGGTCTTCCGGCTCATCCTCATGCGGCTCCGGGGGTGCCGGACGGTTGGCGCGGATCATCTCGAGCAGCTTGCCCATGGCCACGTGCACGCCCTGGCCAGTGGCGGCGGAAATCACCAGCGGCACCTGCCCGGTGGCCTTCTCGAAGGCCTTGCGCTTCTTCTTCAGTTCTTCCGGCTCGACGATGTCGGCCTTGGAGAAGACGATGAGTTCCGGCTTGTCTGCGAGCTCTTCCGCATAGGCCTCGATCTCGCCGCGCACGATGTTCCAGGCCTCCACCGGATCGTCCTGTGAGGCGTCGATCAGGTGCAGCAGGCAGGCGCAGCGCTCGACGTGGCCGAGGAAGCGGTCGCCAAGGCCTACGCCTTCATGGGCGCCTTCAATGAGGCCCGGGATGTCAGCCAGCACGAACGAAGCGGTATCGACCGAAACAACGCCAAGGTTCGGCACCAGCGTGGTGAACGGGTAATCGGCGATCTTCGGCTTGGCGGCGGACACGACGGAGAGCAGCGTCGACTTGCCGGCATTGGGCAGGCCGACAAGCCCGGCGTCGGCAATCAGCTTGAGGCGGAGCCACACCCACATCTCCTGGCCTTCCTCGCCGGGGTTGGCGTGGCGCGGCGCCTGGTTGGTGGACGACTTGAACCGCGCGTTGCCCCAGCCACCATTGCCGCCACGCAACAGGCGCACGCGCTGGCCTTCCTCGGTCAGGTCAGCGATCAGCGTCTCGCCGTCTTCTTCCAGCACCTGGGTGCCGACCGGCACCTTCAGCACCACGTCGTCACCGGCAGCGCCAGTGCGGTTGCGGCCCATGCCATGCACGCCGGTGCCGGCCTTGAAGTGCTGCTGGTAGCGGTAGTCGATGAGCGTGTTCAGTCCGTTCGTCGCCTCGATGAAGACGTGGCCGCCACGGCCGCCGTCGCCGCCGTCCGGCCCGCCGTACTCGATGAACTTCTCGCGCCGGAACGACACGCAGCCCGCGCCGCCGTTGCCGGAGCGCACGTAAACCTTGGCCTGGTCGAGAAACTTCATGCGGCTTGTTCCTTCATGGCCTGCCAGCGGCTGCGCGGCAGGTGCATGTTCATGGTGTTCATATCAGCGCCTTGCGCCAGTGAATAGCGGGTGCGCTGTCCAACCGGCTCAAAGCCGAGCTTCTCGAGCACCCGTTTCGACCCCGCGTTTTGGAGATTGTAGTCGGTCGAAAGAAGCTCGATGCCCGTATGGGTGAAAGCGTGGTCGCGAACGGCTGCTGCCGCCTCGCTGGCATAACCCTTGCCCCAGTAGTTCTCGCCCAGCCAATAGCCGAAATCGGTCTCGGCGCCGTAACCTTCGGGCAGGCGATGGGCGGGGCCATAGCCCGCACCGCCGATCAGCATGCCATCTTCATGCTTTAGCGTTATGGCGAACTGGGCTGCATCTGCAGGCAGGCTGGCAACGCGGACGATGAAGTCCATGGCATCGCGCTGGGTGAACGGGTGTGGCATCAGCCCCAGCATCGAGGCGATGCGCCAGTTGTCTGCAATCGCTGCTATGCGCTCGACGTCGCTCGGTTTCGGCGTGCGCAGGATGAGCCTGTCTGTCTCGATGATGCCGGTCATTGGTCAGGGTCCAAAAGGAAACGGGGAGATGGCGCTCCATCTCCCCGTCCTGATCCTGTCTGCAATCCACCGGGGCGATGGGCGCCGGCGGAAATGCTGTTCGCGGGCGCTCGTTATTCGGCAGCCTGCGGCATTGGCATGACCGACACGTAGGTGCGGCCGTTGGCGCGTGCGCGGAATTCCACCTGGCCTTCGCTGGTCGCGAAGATGGTGTGGTCCTTGCCGATGCCGACGCCGGTGCCGGGGTGCCACTTGGTGCCACGCTGGCGGATGATGATGTTGCCCGGAATGACGTGCTCGCCACCGAACTTCTTCACGCCGAGGCGCCGGCCTTCACTGTCGCGGCCGTTGCGGGATGAACCGCCTGCTTTTTTGTGAGCCATCTGTCTGCTCCTTCAGATCCGGTGAAACTTACTGCTTGGCCTGGTCGACCTTGGCGCGGGCGGGCTTGCCGGCCAGGAGTTCCTTGGCCTGCTCGACCCACTCTTCGCGCTCGGTGCGGCCACCCAGCTTCAGGTCTTCGTCCAGCTTGGCCATGTCGGCCGCGCTCATGGCGGCGATCTGGCTCAGCGTGGTGACGCCGGCTTCCGCCAGCTTCTTCTTCAGGGCCGGGCCGACGCCGCCAATCAGTTCGACATCGTCCTTGACGCCGGCAGCGGCTTCCGCAGCCTTCGGCGCGGCTTCCTTCTTGGCGGCAGGTGCTGCGGCCTTCTTGGACGGCTTCTTGCCGCCGGTCAGGATTTCGGTGATCTGCACCGTCATCAGGTCCTGGCGATGGCCGTTCTTGCGGCGGTAGTGCTTCCGGCGGCGCTTCTTGAAGATGATGATCTTCGGGCCGCGGGTCAGCGCGGTGACCTGGCCTGCCACGGTGGCGCCATCGACGGTCGGGGTGCCGACCTCGACACTGCCTTCGCCAGCCAGCATCAGCACGGGAAATTCAACAATGTCACCTTCGTTGGCGCCAGTGCGCTCGATTTCGATGACATCTTCGGCTGCAACGCGATACTGCTTGCCGCCGGTCTTGATGACTGCGTACATTTCAAACGTCCTTGTCTTTTCTCATCCCGCGCCCTCCGGTGCCGGCAGTGGACCTCTCAAGGCCTTGCCAGACTTGGATTTTTTATTGTTTTTGCAAACCTAGGGCAGCGCGTTTTCCGCCCACAAGCACTGTGCTCATGAGCGGGTTCGGCGCTTACCTATATCGCACCCCTGTGGAAGTCAAGCAAAAGACGGGCGCGCTACCTGACAGTTGCCTGACGGTCAGCGTCAGGTTTCTGCCAGCAAGGGTAGTGCATGGTCGCCTCATGCCCGACCAGCGTGCGGGCTTCAATCGAGGGGACATCAGGAGGAATCCAAAATGCTTAGACTCGTACTGCCCGGGCTTGCCGCCCTGCTCTTTTCCACCACTGCAGCGTCAGCCAGCCAGTATGCTCCCGAAAGCGGCTTGTTTGCCGAACCGGCCGCGATGCAGGCGTCAAGCGACGTGCTGGCACGCCGCGGTCGCGGGGCCGATGATGGTGCAGGCCATGATGCTGGCGACGACAAGGGCGGACGTGGCCGGGGCCGCGGAACCGACGACGGCCCGAACCATACGATGAAGTCGATGGACTCGCTGGAACTGGCACGCCGCGGTCGCGGGGCCGATGATGGTGCAGGCCATGATGCCGGTGACGACAAGGGCGGGCGTGGCCGTGGCCGCGGAACCGACGACGGTCCGAACCACACTTGAGGTGATCTGCGCCTATCGGGCCAGGCTCGCTGACCGGCGCGCCTGGCCTCTCGCTGTCTGGTCAACAAAGTTTGCCGAAGATGTCTGGTCGGGCTTGATGCAGGCTGTTCAATCCTGTATCAGGTCGCCTGCCCTGAGGGGCGTCCGGCTTGCCGGAGCGCCTGACAGCATCGCGGAGAGGTGCCAGAGTGGTTGAATGGGGCGGTCTCGAAAACCGTTGAGCGCGCAAGCGTTCCGGGGGTTCGAATCCCCCTCTCTCCGCCATTTCCCTTGAATTTCCAGATCGATCAGTGGTGTCCGGCCGGGCGGCTTCCGGTCACGAGGGACCACAGCGGCTGGAAAACGCGTGTTGCAAGCGGGATCAGCGCTGCGCCCACCGCAAGCCCAAACACCCCATCCATGGCTGCCTTCGCCGTCCACTCCACCACACCGGTGGCCTGTGGCACGGCGGCGCCGGCCGCGGCTGCAATATCGTGGATGTGGTGACCAAGCCAGCCATAGCCCAGCACTTCCAGGCCGTGGATGATGATGGAGCCTCCGACCCACAGCATGGCCGCCGTCCCGACAGTAGTCAGCAGCTTGAGAAAGCCGGGCATGGCCTTGACGATGCCCAGACCGACGTTGCGGGTGAGGGAGAGCCTGCCATTTTCGGCCATGTGGAGGCCGATGTCGTCGGCCTTCACGATCAGCGCCACACTGCCATACACCAGAATGGTGATGCCGATGCCGACGGCGGCCAACGTGGCGGCCTCGATCCAGATATTGCTCTTCGGGATGTTGGCCAGGGCAATCGTCATGATCTCTGCCGACAGGATGAAGTCGGTCTTGATGGCGCCGCGCGCCTTCTGCTCTTCAAGGTGACGGGGGTCGCCGCCTGGGTCGGACGGCCCCGGCTTGCCTTCCGGGTGTGTCCTGGTGGCGGTGAACGAATGCAACACCTTCTCCGCGCCCTCGAAGCAAAGGTAGCCGCCGCCAACCATCAACAACGGCGTGATGGCCCAGGGCGCAAACGAGGTGAGCAGCAGGCCCGCCGGCAGCAGGAACACCAGCTTGTTCTTGAACGAGCCCTTGGCGATGCGCCACACGATGGGGAGTTCGCGCGAGGCGTCGAAGCCGTGCACGTACTTGGGCGTCACCGCAGCGTCGTCGATGACGGCGCCTGCCGCCTTGGCGCCGGCCTTGGCGGCCTGGCCGGCGATATCGTCGACGGAGGCTGCAGCCACCTTGGCGATTGCAGCGACATCGTCGAGAAGGGCAATCAGGCCACTCAATTTTCAAAGCCCCCTTGCTGCGTGGCGCGCAAAAGAGTGCGCCTTGTTCCTGAACGCCGCCGGTCCGGCGACGGTTCACAAGATAGCGGCGTGCCTGCCCCAAGGCAAATCTGCAGGCAGGGCCTGAAACACATTCGAACTCGCGCAGAATTTTCAATAATTTCAGTTGTTTGGTAGGCCGCTCGGGATGTGACGGATTGCACATCAACGGGCTCACGTTTGCGCGATTATCGGAACCGTCACCAGCTGGGCAACGTTGGTGTTGTAAGTTTGAAAGTGGCATCCAAGGAGGATGAACAATGAAGACGCTGAGCAAGATCCTGATTACCGGCCTGGTTGTGGCAACCGGAATCACGGCTGCCATTGCTGCGTCGACCCTGTCGCAAGCGCGCGATATCGCGCCTGCTGCTGCGCCCCAGAATTACTCCGTCATCTACAAGAACGACGGCGTGTGGCCGTTGAAGGGCATGATTTCAGTCGAGCCCTGCAGCCTGCGCCGCTGTATCGAGGCATAGCTCCGCCAAACAGCCTCCAGACATGCAACGGGGCGCAATGGTTGCGCCCCGTTTTCCTTTGTTAGGGATTGCTCTATCCCGCCAGCCGTTCTGCCCGGGCATTGACGACCTGGTCGGCCAGCCTGCCATCAAGCCGCTCCATGTGATCGAACCGGGCGTCGTAGGTGGCGACCCCGGCGGTGGCGGACCGCAGCTCGATGATCATGTCGCCGAGCGAGGCTTGTGGTATCAGCGCTGTAACCGTGTCCCATCCGTCCCAGCCGGAGCGTGGTTCGAAACCGAGAATCTGCCCGCGCCGTTGCGGCACCATGGTGGTGACGCTCGCCGTGGCGTCTGACGGCGTATGGATGGCGACCTTCATGACAGGCTCCAGCAGAACCGGTCCGCACTGCGGCAGGCCTTCGCGCATGGCCAGCTTGCCGGCGAGCTGGAAGGCCATGTCGGAGCTGTCCACTGTGTGATAGGAGCCATCGGTAAGGTTCACCGCCACGTCGACAACCGGAAAGCCCAGCGGGCCTGCCTGCAAGTATTCCTTCACTCCGGCCTCGACAGAGCCGATAAACTGCTTCGGCACCGCGCCGCCAACGATGGAACTGGTGAACTCGAAGCCGCCGCCTGGCTGCAGCGGGCGGATTTCCAGCACCACATCGCCATATTGGCCATGACCGCCAGACTGCTTCTTGTGGCGGCCGCGCTGCGTCACCGGTTTGGTGATGGTCTCGCGATAGCCGATGGTAGGCTCGTGGGTGGCGATGTCGATCTGTGCGCGGTTCTGCAG
>CAZYKZ010000110.1:0-8426 GCA_964648175.1 uncultured Anderseniella sp. | reverse complement strand
AAGGACGGCAAGCTCGCCGTCATGAAGACCCCCAACGGTGAAAACCCGCTGATGCACGGCGCTCACCCGATCCTCGGCTGCGACGTGTGGGAGCACTCCTACTACATCGACTACCGCAACGCCCGGCCGAAATACCTCGAAGCGTTCGTCGACAGCCTGGTGAACTGGGAGTACGTCGAGAAGATGTACGCCGAGGCAACGAAGTAAGCTTCGTCGGTCATCCATGCGAGGTTATGACGGGGTCCTTCGGGACCCCGTTTTCGTTTGCTGGACCGGCAGGTGGATGACTGCCTTGCGCCATGGCCTGTTGTAGAAGCCTTGACGATTGAATTCGCGGAGCGGTTGAGCAATGATCCCGCTGCGCACCAGTGCGTACCAACACACCAGACGAGGTGCCCTGCTCATTGGCGCCAAGATCTGGTGATTGTTTGAGGTCGTTGGGGAGCAGATCCGCCATACAAAAAGGGAAGTCTAGTTCATGTCTTGGATTACCGAGTCTTACATGGGCAAGAAGGCCGTTGCTCGCGGCAAGGCAGGCAGAACTCACAGCCTGAATAAAGCTGTTCAAGGGGAATACCACTACGTTTACGGGCCCTATGCGAGACCGGTGCTGACCATCGATCCCGGTGACATTATTGTTGCTGAAACCGAGGATGCCTTCGGCGGGGTAATCAAGACCGTCGACGATCTGCCATCGCAAAAGCTGAACATGCCGTTCGTGAACCCGCAATGCGGACCCGTAGCCGTGAGCGGCGCAGAAAAAGGCGACGTTCTTTGCGTTCACATCCACTCGATCAAGCCGCGCGGGCCACAACCCGTCGGCACGTCAGCGCTCATCCCCGAATTCGGCGGACTGGTATCCAACTCGTCCACGGCGCTGCTCAACCCGCCACTGCCTGAGAGGGTAATGAAGTATGAGGTGACCGAGGACGGCGTGAAGTTTTCCGACCGGGTGATGCTGCCCTACGAGCCGTTCATCGGAACGCTCGGCGTGTCGCCCGAGATCGAGGCGGTATCGTCACTGCAGCCGGACTACTGGGGCGGAAACATGGATCTGCCGGATGTCGCGCCGGGCGCCGTCATCTACTTCCCCGTCATGCACAAGGATGCCTATCTCTATCTGGGCGACTGTCATGGCCGGCAAGGCGATGGCGAGCTGTGCGGCGTTGCGGTGGAAATTCCGTCCACTACAACGGTGCAGGTAGACCTGATCAAGAACTGGCAGATCGCCTGGCCGCGTCTTGAGAACGAAGACTTCATCATGACCATCGGGTCGGCCCGGCCGCTGGAAGATGCCGCACGCATCGCCTATCGCGAACTCACAAGATGGCTGGCAAGCGACTATGGTTTCGACGAACTGGAAGCCTATTTCCTGCTCACCCAGGCCGGCAAGGTGCGCCTCGGCAACATGGTCGATCCCAAGTACACGATCGGCGCATCGATCAAGAAAAGCTACATCAACCAGTAACAGGACGCCTCAACATGGATCTTGGTCTGAAGGGTTTGAACGCCATCGTCACCGGCGGCAGCAAGGGCATTGGCCGCAGGGCCGCCGACATCTTTGCCGATGAGGGAGCGAACGTATCGATCTGCGCGCGCAACCAGGCCGAGGTGAATGAAGCTGCGGCAAGCCTTGCTGCAAAGGGCGTCAAGAGCCTGGGACAGGCGGTGGATGTGGGCGACAGTTCCTCCCTCGAGAACTGGGTCAAGGAGAGCGCCTCGGCACTCGGGGGCATCGATATCGTGGTGGCCAACGTGTCGGCGCTTGCGGTTGAGGACAACGAGGAGGCGTGGAAGGCGGGCTTTGACGTCGACATGATGCACACGGTGCGCGTCGTCAACGCGGCGCTGCCTTACCTCGAGAAATCGAAGCATGGAGCCATCGTGATCGTGTCGTCGGTGTCCGGACGCGAGGTCGACTTTACCGGGCCCGCCTATGGGGCATTCAAGGCGGCGCTGGTGCACTATGCGCAGCGCATGGCTTTCCAGCTTGCGCCGAAGAACATCCGCGTCAACTCGGTGTCGCCTGGCAATACCTACTTCAAGGGTGGCGTGTGGGAGCATATCGAGAAGAACATTCCCGACCTGTTCGCCCAGGCGCTGGCGCTCAACCCGACCGGGCGCATGGCAACGCCTGAAGAAATCGGCCGCGGCATCGTGTTCCTGGCAAGCCCGGCATCGAGCTTCACCATGGGCACCAACCTGGTCATCGACGGTGCACTGACCCGGGGCGTACAGCTCTAGAACAACTAACGGCGCTTGCCCTCGCAATGCCTTTGGACCGGACCCGAGGCATTGCCGCCTTTTGCGCTCTTGCCGCCAGCGCGTTTCAGTTCCATGTCCGCACTGTCCGCATGGCTGCCATTCATCCTTGATCCAGACTCAGGACTCGCCACCCGCCTTTAGCCCTGCTAAAGGTGGCGCCCATGAAACTCGCCGACTGGCTAAAGCAGGCAGACATGACCAAGGCGGAGGTGGCCAGGCGGCTGGACATCTCCCCTGGCCGCATTTCACAGCTTCTGTCAGGCGACACCCCCTCGCTCGAACTTGCGCTCAGGATCGAGCGGCTGACTGCCGGCAAGGTAAAGCCCAGCGACCTGGGCGCCGGCCTGAAAGGATTGGATACCATGACCAGCAACCTCGATACCGTCGCCAGCGCCCTTGCCGCCATCAAGGCCGGCGAGATGGTGGTGGTCGTCGACGATGACGACCGTGAGAACGAAGGCGACCTGATCGCCGCCGCCTCGCGCATCACCAGCGAGCAGATGGCGATGATGGTGCGCCACGGCTCCGGCATCGTGTGTGCGCCGATGACGCGCGAGGATGCGCGGCGGCTGAAGCTCGACCCGATGGTGTCGGACAATGACGCCCCGCTGGGCACCGCGTTCACCGTGTCGATCGACTACAAGGAAGGCCTCACCACCGGCATCTCGGCCAAGGAGCGCTGCGCCACCGTGCATGCGCTGGCCAACGCCAATGTGCATGCAGACGACTTCGTGCGCCCCGGCCACGTGTTCCCGCTGATCGCCAAGCGCGGCGGCGTGCTGATGCGCTCGGGCCACACGGAAGCCGCGGTCGACCTGTGCCGGCTGGCGGGCGAGCCGCCGGTCGGGGTGATCTGCGAACTGGTCAATGACGACGGCACCGTGAAGCGCGGGGCGGAAGTTTTGTCGTTTGCCCGCGAGCACGGCTTCAGGATCATTTCCGTCGCGGACCTGATCGCCTACCGCCAGCAGCGCGAGCGGCTGGTGGAGCGCGACGGCGAGTTCACGGTGGAAACCCCGGCGGGCATTGCAACGGGCATCGCCTACTCGACCCACTTCGATCCGGTGCAGCACCTGGCGCTGGTCTATGGCGACATCTCTTCGGGCGAGAACATCCCGGTGCGGCTGCACCGGCAGGACCTCGTGGAAGACGTGCTCGGCAACCGCGATACGCTCAACAAGGTGTACGAGATTTTCCGCAAGGAAGGCCGCGGCATTCTCGTCTACCTGCGCGAAGGCACCGCCGGCGTGCCGGCGTCGAAGCTCACCAAGCCTTCCGGCGAGGAAGACACGGGCTCGGCTCGGGCGCGCGAGGAAGCCTGGCGCGACGTGGGGCTGGGTGCGCAGATCCTGCGCGACCTGTCCGTCAAGTCGATCCGCCAGATCGCCAGCAAGTCGCGTTATTATGTGGGCCTGTCCGGCTTCGGCGTGGAGATTGCCGACACCATCCTGCTGGAGCAGTGATTACCGCTTCAGCAATCCGCCAAGGATACCCCGCACCAGGCTATTGCCGATATTGCGCACGATCATGTTGCCAACCTGGCGGCCGACGCTGCTGGCCACGTTCTTGACAAACCGGTCGGTGGCCGAGTCGGTGCGGCGGCTGGAGCCGGACGAGCGCGAAGCGGCTTTTTCTTCCTTCGCGCGCGCCGCGGCTGCCGCTTCAGCCAGCTTGGCCTCGGCAGCCTTTTCGGCCTTCACCTGCAGCAATTCGTAAGCCGACTCGCGATCCACCGACTCGTCGTACAGCCCATAGACGGGGCTCGACTTTATGGACTGCGTGCGCTCGGCCGGCATCACCGGTCCCAGCTGGCCCGAGGGCGGGCGGATCAGCGTGCGCTCGACCATGGTGGGAATGCCCTTCAGGTCGAGCACCGAAACCAGCGCCTCGCCGACGCCGAGCTGCGTGATGGCCTCCTCGGTGTCGAAGGCCGGGTTCTGGCGGAATGTGGTTGCCGCCGCCTTCACCGCCTTCTGGTCGCGCGGGGTGAAGGCGCGCAGCGCATGCTGCACGCGGTTGCCGAGCTGGGCCAGCACGGTATCCGGCACGTCCAGCGGGTTCTGCGTGACGAAATAGATGCCGACGCCCTTCGACCGGATCAGGCGGACCACCTGTTCGACCTTGGTCAGCAGGCTGGGCGGCGCCTCGTTGAACAGCAAGTGCGCCTCGTCGAAGAAGAACACCAGCTTCGGCTTGTCCGGGTCGCCCACTTCAGGCAGTTCCTCGAACAGCTCCGACATCAGCCACAAGAGGAAGGTGGCGTAGAGCTGCGGCGACTGCATCAGCTCGTCGGCGGCGAGGATGTTGATGTAGCCGCGCCCGTCCGGCGTGGTGCGCATCAGGTCCTTGATGTCGAGCGCCGGCTCGCCAAAGAAGTTCTCGCCGCCCTGCTCCTCCAGCACGATCAGCCGGCGCTGGATGGCGCCGATGGTGCGCCGGTCGACATTGCCGTAATCGGTGGTGAGGCTGCTGCCGCGTTCGGCCAGGTCGGCCAGCATGGCGCGCAGGTCCTTGAGGTCGAGGATCAGCATGCCCTCCTCATCGGCAATGCGGAAGGCGATGTTGAGCGCGCCTTCCTGGGCTTCCGTCAGTCCCATCAGCCGCGAGATCAGCAGCGGCCCCATCTCGGAAATGGTGGTGCGGATCGGGTGGCCCTGCTTGCCGAACAGGTCCCAGAAGATCGTCGGAAAGGCTTCGAAGCCGTAATCGTCGAAACCGATGGTCTTGGCGCGCTTGAGCAGGAAGTCCTTCGGCTCGCCCTCGCGCGACACGCCCGACAGGTCGCCCTTGATGTCGGCGGCGAACACCGGCACCCCGGCGGCGGAGAAGCCTTCCGCAAGGATTTGCAGCGTCACCGTCTTGCCCGTACCGGTTGCACCGGTAATCAGCCCATGGCGGTTGGCGAGCTTGAGGTACAGTTCCTCGCGCTTGGTGCTCTTGCCTAGAAAAACCGTGCCTTCGCTCATATCTCTTCTCTTGCCAGTTAGCGCCAAATCGGTGTTGTTGCCCGGCACATGCTATACAACATTCGTGACGCGAAAACCTAGCCCCGCCACACGTTTCAGGGAGTATTCACATGCAGGAGCTTATCGACCGGGTTGTTGCCACAACCGGCCTCTCACCAGAGGTTGCGGAAAAGGCCACCGGCATCATGCTGTCGCTGGTCAGGAACCAGGGCGACAAGAACAAGGTCGAGCAACTTTTCGCAGCGGTGCCGGGCGCGGCGGAGCTGGCCGCACAGCACGGCGGCGACGGCGCCAAGGGCGGCGGCCTGCTGGGCATGCTGGGCGGCGGACTGATGGGTGGACCTCTGGCCGCTGTCACCAAGCTGCAGGCGGCCGGGCTCAACATGAACCAGATCAAGACGCTCGGCAAAGAGACCCTGGGCTACGCCGAAGAGAAAGCCGGCAAGGATCTGGTGCGAGATGTGGCCAATTCCATCCCGGGCATCTCCAGTTATCTGTAGCCCCTAAGACGAAAGCCGGTTTGCCCGCGCGGCCCGCCTGCGCTATCACGTTGTGCATCGCAATATGTGAATGGAAACGATCACCATGAGCGAGCTGCACCTGGCCAGCGGATTTCCGGCCATCGACGAGGCCGGATGGCGCGCGCTCGTCGAGGCAAGCCTGAAGGGCCGGCCCTTCGAAACGCTGCGCTCGCGCACATCCGACGGTATCGTCATCGAGCCGGTCTATTCCCGCGCCCATGATGCGCCCACACTGCCTGCTGCACCGGCCCGCGAGGTGGCAGACCGCTGGACCCTCAGCCAGCGCGCCGACATGCCTGATCTGGCCGCGGCCAACGCGCAGATGCTGGACGACCTGCAGAACGGCGCCACCGGGCTGGCGCTGGTCATTCCGGGCAGCGTCACCGCCGGCAGCCACGGCGTTGCCGTCACCGATGCAAAGTCTGTCGAGCGGGTGTTCGAGGGCGTCGAGCTGGATTTCATCTCACTGCGTCTTGACGGGGGCCGCAACGGGCGCGACCTCGCCTTAGCCGTGCTGGATGAATACAAGCGCCGACTTCTCGACCTGTCGCGCTGCCATCTCGAGCTCGGTCTCGATCCGCTCGGTGCACTGGCGCTGAACGGCCGCATCGTCAACCGCAAGGAACTGGCCTCGCGCGCCGGAGACATGTTCAACCGCGCGCTGGGCATGGATCACAAGGGTGGCGTGTTCTGCGCCGATTCCCGTGTCTATCACGGCGCCGGATGCTCGGAAGCGCAGGAGCTTGCCTTCGCGCTGGCTACGGGCGTCGACTATCTGCGCCTGCTGGAAGAAGCGGGCATCGATCCGGCCAGGTCCGCACCGCAAACGTCGATGCTGCTGACGGCGGACGCCGACCAGTTCCTGACCATCGCCAAGCTGCGCGCCGCGCGGCTTCTGTGGGCGCGGATGCAGGAGGCCTCAGGGCTGAAACGCAGTCCGCTGATCCTCCACGTTGAAACCGCCATGCGCATGATGAGCCAGCGCGACCCGCACGTGAACCTGCTGCGCACCACCTCCGCCGCCTTCGCCGCCGGCATTGGCGGGGCGGACAGCGTGACCGTACTGCCGTTTACCGCCGCACTCGGCCTGCCCGACGGCTTCGCCCGCCGCATGGCCCGCAACATCCAGAACCTGATCCTTGAAGAAAGCCGCGCCGGTCGCGTGAGCGACGCTGCCGCCGGCTCCGGCTATGTCGAGTCCTTGACCGGCGAACTGGCGCGCGCTGCATGGGATCTGTTCCAGCAGATCGAGGCAGCAGGCGGCATGATGGCATACCTCGCTGCCGGCAATGCGCAGCCCCTCATTGCCAGCACACGCGCTGCCCGCGACAAGGACATCGCCCGGCGCAAGATGGCGCTCACCGGCGTTTCGGAGTTTCCCAACCTTAATGAAGCCCCGTCGAGGGTACTCGACATGGCGCTTCCCGATGGCTGGTCCATCGGCACGCCGTGGAAGGCTGACATGGTGGAAAGCGAGCCGCTGGTCCAGCACCGGCTGGCCGAAGGGTTCGAGACGCTGCGGGATGCCTCGGACGCCCATCTGGCTGCCACCGGCAAGCGTCCGCAGGTGTTCCTCGCCACGCTCGGGACGCCGGCAGATTTCACCGTGCGCGCCACCTGGATGACCAACCTGCTGGCGGCGGGCGGCATCGAGGCCGTGCCCGGCGGCACGCACGACTTCCAGGCCAGCGGACTTGGTGTTGCCTGCATCTGCTCTTCCGATGCAATCTATGCAACAGAAGCCGAAGCGACGGCCCGGACCCTTGCCGAGCTTGGCGCGGACCATGTGATGATGGCCGGCAAGCCGGGCAACATCGAACAGCTTCTGGCCGCAGCCGGCGTCAGCGAGTTCGTGTCTGCCGGTCAGGACGTGCTGGCCCTGCTCAAGTCGCTGCATCAGCGGCTTGGCGTCAAGCAAACGGAGCAACGCGCATGAGCAAGCTTCCAGACTTTTCCGGGATCGGTTTCGAGATGCCTGCTGCCAGCGGACCGCGCGGAGGCGGCGAGAACTGGACGACGCCGGAAGGCATCGAGGTGAAGCAGTCCTATGGTGCGTCGGACGTGAAAGGCCTCGACTTCCTCGACACCTGGCCAGGTGCAGCGCCCTTCCTGCGCGGGCCATATCCGGCGATGTACGTGACCCAGCCGTGGACGATCCGCCAGTACGCGGGCTTCTCGACGGCGGAGGATTCCAACGCGTTCTACCGGCGCAATCTCGCCGCCGGGCAGAAGGGGCTGTCCATCGCCTTCGACCTGGCCACCCACCGCGGCTACGATTCCGATCATCCGCGCGTCACGGGTGACGTGGGCATGGCGGGCGTGGCCATCGATTCCATCTACGACATGCGCACCCTGTTCGACCGCATTCCGCTCGACCAGATGTCGGTGTCGATGACCATGAACGGCGCGGTGCTGCCGGTCATGGCGCTCTACATCGTGGCGGCTGAGGAGCAGGGCGTGTCGCCGGAAAAGCTCACCGGAACCATTCAGAACGACATTCTGAAGGAGTTCATGGTGCGCAATACCTACATCTACCCGCCGCAGCACTCGATGAAGATCATTTCGGACATCTTTGCGTACACCTCGCAACACATGCCGAAGTTCAACTCGATCTCGATTTCCGGCTACCACATGCAGGAAGCCGGCGCGACCGCCGACCTGGAACTCGGCTACA